>DASYLC010000066.1:0-3313 GCA_036009775.1 Chitinophagaceae bacterium | reverse complement strand
CTTTCTATACTAATCTCGGTGAAGTGCGCAATACTGGTTGGGAAATCGGTGTGGATATAAGCCCGGTTGCAGGCAAGAATTTTCAGTGGGATATCCGTGGCATTTTCACCAAAAACAAAAATACCGTAGAGAAACTGGTAGAGGGTCTTACACGAAGTCAGTTAGGTGGATTTAACTGGATAGAAGCCGGATATCCGTATGGTTATTTACGCGGATCCTTCTCTGCGCGTGCAGATGATGGCCAGTTGCTGATCAATTCTACTTCGGGAATGCCTTTCGTTGATCCTAACGACGGAATGGTAGGTGACCCCAATGCCGACTATAAGTTCGGTGTTACGAACACGTTCTCTTACAAAGGATTTCAACTGAATGTACTTTTCGATGCGACCGTAGGCGGTGATTTTTACTCCGAAACCATCAACAACATGTTGGGAAGAGGAGTAACGAGGGATACTGAAATCAGAGAGAGAAATGCTGTTATCACCGGTATTTATGGAAACTCAACGCCGGTTACAGGTGCAGATGGCCTCAACCACTACACTCCTTTAATGGTGGGTGGCAAAACGGTGCCCAATCAAACAAGGGTTACAACTAATGACCTGTTTTTCACAGCCGGTACAGGCGCAAGCTTCGCCACAAACGGAGCATTTGAATACGCAGTATTCGATGGCACGGTATACAGGTTAAGGGAAATAAGTTTGGGTTACAGCCTGCCTACAAAATGGGTAAGCAAAATCAAACTGACTGCGGTTACCTTATCAGTGAACGGCCGCAACCTCTGGTACCTGGCGCCCAATGTGCCCAAGTATACAAAGTTCGACCCGGATATCAACTCCGTGGTTGGAAGCGGCACACAAGGTGTTGAAACCGGTGGTGCCCCAAGCACAAAGAGATACGGTATCAACTTAAATGTCACCTTCTAATATCATAAAGCAAAACGTCAATTATGAGAAAGAAATATTTCATATACTATTTTACAGTTCTGTCAGTCCTGATGACTGTAGGAATCAGCTGTAAAAAATTCCTCGATGTCAATGAGAATCTTAACAGCCCTACGCCCGCCTCTGTCGGGTTGTCGCTGGTATTAAGCGCTGCTGAGCGCAGTATAGCGCAAAACCTTGCACTAGGTAGCGGACTGGGCAATACCATGTCGGTTTATACTCACCAGATCACTGGCCGCGTGGGCGCAGACAGATATAATGCCGGCGCATCCGGATGGGATGGTCTGTATGCTGCTATTTCAAATTTGAATGTGGTCATTAAGAGGGGACAAAGCGAAAATCGATTGGCGTACGCGGGTATGGCTAAAATACTGAAAGCTTATACCATGAGCATACTGGTAGATGTTTGGGGAGATGTTCCCTTTTCCGAATTCGATAAGTTTGAAGAAGGGATCACACAACCTAAGTTTGATAAAGGGTCCGAGATCTATCCCAAGCTTTTTACATTGCTTGATGAGGGGATTGCCGATCTCAATAATCCTGTTTTTAACCCTTCAAAACCCGGCACCGATGATTATATCTACAAAGGAAATATTCCCAACTGGATAAAAGCGGCCAACACTATCAAACTTAAACTGTACACCCAGATGAGACTTGTACAGGACGTGAAGACGCAGGTGACAGCATTGCTGAATGCTCCTAATTCCCTTATCAATTCCCAGGCTGAAAGTTTTATGATGCCCTTCGGCCCTATAATTACTACCGACGACAGGCACCCCGCTTTCGGCGATTATAACGCTACACAGCGTGGCGGGCAACTTTTCAGCCCCTGGATGTATGAGATCATGAAAGGAAGAAACCCGGATATCCTGACCGGACTTGCTGATCCAAGAGTTCCTTATTACATCTATAATCAGAAATCGCCTTTGGGTGGATCAAACCCGACGCCCGAGAATTGTACTGAGTTCCGCGATGGCGGCTTTATTTCCATATTGTTTGGTTCCAATGGACCTTGCCGTGATGGTTCTAACAGTCAGACCTATTCATTGCTGGGTATTTATCCTGCAGGTGGACGGTTTAATGATAGTGCCGCAAAAAGCGTGAACTCAATCGGTGCTCAGAATGCCGGAACGGGCGCTCTCCCACATCAGTTTATTACTTATGCAGACCGTCTATATCTGGAAGCAGAATTAATGCTTGCAGGACTGGTTACCGGCGATGCAAAAGCTGTATTCAGCAAGGCTTTGGATGAGTCGTTTAAACAAGTTGATCATTTGATTATCAATTTCGTTAAACCTGGTTCTGCCGGTGCTGCGCAAAATGTACCTGTTATAGCAACATTACCCGCCACCACTACTTACAGAACGGGTGTACTCGCCGCTTATGATGCAGCGAGCGCTGCCAAAAAAATGGAGCTTGTGATGACTCAAAAATGGATAAATAGGATTGAAAATCCTATAGACAACTATACTGATTACAGAAGAACAAAATACCCTGTGCTGTTTGCTCCAGCTCCGGAAGGTACTGTTACAAGTGTAACCGGTCCGGATGCGAAGGTAACGCCAGTATCAAACGACAGAAAGTATCCATGGTCATTACCGTTTAGTACAGGTGAGATCGGGTTGAACTCAAATGCACCACCCCAAAAAGTACCTGAATCATTTAAAGTATTCTGGCAACCTTAATTGTTCAATTACTAATTAACTAAACAGATTATGAAACTTAGAAAAATAAACATTTTAGCAGCCATTGCTTTAGGTACTGTTATAACATTCACAGCATGTTCCAAGGATGATGGTCCTATTCCGAAAAGAGTTAGCATAGAAGATGTACCTGCTATTTCAACAAACCTTGAAACAGGCGGTACCACAGGAACTATCACTTTCACCAACCAGGCCGCGTTCCAGGGAAAGTTCAAAGTGACACTGTATTTTGCCAATGCAATAGCACCTGCCAAGGTTGATGTTGTAGTGAGGAAAAATGCTGCTGCCGCAAGTGTCAAATTGTTTAAAGCCGATGTTACCGCACTACCAGCCAGCTTTACCATAACCGCTGCAGAAATTGCAGCACTGTTCGGTGCGCCACTCGGTCTGAATGACACCTACGATTTTGCACCGGATATTTATGTAGGAACAAAAAAGTATGAAGCTTTCCCTGTCACGGGATTAGGTTCAGGTCAGGGTATAACAGGGATGTCTACAATTGGATATGGAGAGTTTGTGCGTTTTTCTGTGAAGTAAACTACAAATGTGAAGATGTGAAAAGCCCAATGTATTAATATGCTAATTTGAAAATTTGAAGATGGATTGATCTCATTTTCAAATTTTCAAATTAGCATATTAATACATTGGGCTTTTCACATCTTCACATTT
>DASYLC010000065.1:0-14902 GCA_036009775.1 Chitinophagaceae bacterium | reverse complement strand
AGTGGTTGATATTTCCTTTTAGTTTTCCTGTGTCAACGCTATTCTCCGCTGCGAATGATGACAATGAACCGCCAGCACCCAGTACAAGCGAGCCCAGGGCCATTTTTTTCAACGCATCTCTGCGGGTATGTTTCATACAGGATCTATTGAGCGGTTTTTTGTTTCGTGTCTTTAAAAAATGCCAGGAATAATAACAGGATCACAGCCGCTATTCCCGCAGGTATCATCCAGATACTCTTCCAGTCATGACCAGTTGCTGTTTTATAATGATCGGCGATCAGGCCTGCGATCCAGAAACCGATCAGCATCCCGACGCCATACGTAGCCAGTGTGATCATTCCCTGGGCGGAAGAACGTATGGCCGGGCCCGCTTTTTGATCTGTATATATCTGTCCGGTAACAAAAAAGAAATCGTAACAGATGCCGTGAAGGATAATACCACCGTATAATAACCAGACGCCACTGCCGGCATCTCCAAATCCAAAGCATAAATACCGGATCACCCAGGCCAGCATACCGATCAGCAACATTTTCTTGACACCTAATCTTGCAAAGAACAATGGCATCAGGAAAAGAAAGATCGCTTCGCTCATTTGTCCCATGGTCATCTTGCCCGCTGCTTTTTCAACACCTGCTTCATTTAAAAACATATTTGCGTTTTGATAATAAAAAGCAAGCGGGATGCAGATCAGTGTGGAGGCGATAAAAAAGATCAAAAAATTCCTGCTTTTTAGAAGACCCAGTGCGTCAAGTCCGATGATCTCCCGGAAAGTGGCTTTAGTACCGGCTTTTGGAGGAGGTGTATCGGGTAGTGAAAAGCTGAACAATCCCAATGCCGCTGATACACCCGATGCAATAATAAAAGTATGTTGCAGCGTTCCATTTTTCTCCAACGCCAGCCAGCCGATGAGCAGACCGGCGACGATCCAGCCGATCGTACCCCAGAGACGGATAAAGGAAAATTCCTTTTCGGGGTTGTTCATTTGTTTAAATGAGATCGCATTGACCAATGCCAGGGTCGGCATATAAATAATCATGTAAACAAGTAAAACCGGGTAGAATGAAGAAAAATCATTGAGCGTGGAAAGATAATACATAAGCCCTGCACCGGCCAGGTGAAGGATCCCCAGTATTTTTTGCGCTGAAAAATACCGGTCAGCGATCAGCCCGATAATAAAGGGTGCAATGATGGCACCCAATGCCTGTGTTCCATAGGCGGCGCCGATCTGTACACCTTCTGCTTTCAGAACACCGCCGAGATAAGTTCCCATGGTGACGAACCAGATGCCCCAGATAAAAAAATTCAGGAACATCATAAATGATAATTGCAACCGGGTGGAATTTTTCATGTGCAAGTTGTTATGTAATCCTGAACCACATAGACACAATAGGCACATAGGATTCTCACATAGGTCTATGTGTGATCTTATGTGTGCTATGTCCTATATGGTTCAAAATGTTAGCGTATTAAAATTGCTATAAAAACTAAATGTACTTACTTTTATAACTACTTTGAAACTTCTCCTGCCTGCTTCAAAAATGCAAACGATCGTATGGTTAACCGGAAACTAAGAATGGGAATGATCGGCGGCGGACCCGGCGCTTTTATCGGGGCCATTCATCGTATGGCCGCTATCATGGATGGGGAGATCGAACTGGTATGCGGCGCTTTCAGCAGCGATCCCGAAAAATCAAAACAAACCGGCGCTGAATTAAATCTTCCGGTGGACAGGGTCTATGGTTCTTATAAAGAAATGATCCGGAGGGAAACGGAATTGCCGCAGAACGAACGCATGGACATGGTCAGTATCGTTACTCCCAACCATCTTCATTTTGAACCGGCCAAACTGGCACTGGAGAATGGCTTTCACGTAGTACTGGATAAACCGGTGACCTTTGATCTTGCCGAAGCAAAAGAATTACGATCTGTTATTGAGAAAAGCAGGAAATATTTTTGTCTCACCCACACCTATACCGGTTATCCTTTACTGAAAGAAGCCAGGCAACAGGTTTTGAGTGGAAAATTCGGCATGATACGAAAGGTCTATGTAGAATATCCCCAGGGATGGTTGAACACGCTGGTTGAGAGTAGTGGTAATAAACAGGCGGGCTGGAGAACCGATCCTTCGAAAAGCGGTGCTGCAGGCGCAGTCGGTGATATCGGTACCCACGCATTCAATATGGTGGAATATGTGACCGGTTTGCAGGTAACCCAGGTTTGTGCTGATGTGAATATTGTTGTCGAAGGAAGAAAACTCGATGATGACGCGTCTGTTCTCCTCCGGTTTAATAATAATGCGAGTGGTGTATTGATCGCTACCCAGGTGGCTGCGGGAGAAGAAAATAATATACGGCTGAGAGTGTATGGCGAAAATGGTGGGCTGGACTGGTCGCACCGTGAACCGAATACATTATATATTAAATGGCCGGATAAGCCCACGGAGATATGGAAAGCGGGCGAAAGTTATCTTGGTTCTTTTGCCAGACACAATACAAGAACACCGGGAGGTCACCCGGAAGGATATATTGAAGCTTTTGCGAATCATTACCGGAATTTTGCGTTGACCATAAAGGCACAGCTAAAAGGCGAACAGCCAAAAGAAGAGTGGCTCGATTTTCCTGGTATTGATGATGGGTTGAGAGGAATGTTATTTATTGAAAAGGTATTGGAGAGCGGAAAGAGTGAGAAGAAATGGGTAGAAATGAGAAATAAGGAATAAGAAATAAGGAATGAGAAAGTAGTGAGACAATAATTCAATGATCCATTGATTCTCCCTTGGTAAGGTCGACATTATGTTCGTTGCGAAAAACAAGTAAATCTTCAACCAAAATCTTAGATCGTCAATGACAACCATAAAAGGCCCCGCAATATTCTTAGCACAGTTCCTCAGTGAACACCCCCCTTTTCATGATCTGAAAGCAATTTGCCTTTGGGCCGAAGCCCTTGGGTTTAAAGGTGTGCAGTTGCCGACCAATGATACAAGATGCATCGATCTCAAAGAAGCCGCGGAAAGCAAGACCTATGCGGAGGAAATAAAAGGTATCGTGAATGATTGCGGTTTGGAGATCACAGAACTTTCCACGCATCTCCAGGGTCAGCTTGTCGCCGTTCACCCGGCCTATGATAAAGTATTTGATGGCTTTGCACCCCGCGAGGTTCATGGAAATCCGAAAGCAAGGACCGAATGGGCCATACAGCAATTGAAATATGCAGCCAAAGCCTCACAGAACCTGGGATTGAATGCCCATGCTACTTTCAGCGGGTCATTGGCCTGGCCGATGGTCTATCCATGGCCGCAGCGACCGGCAGGACTGGTAGACGAAGCATTTACTGAACTGGCCAAAAGATGGACACCGATATTAAATGAGTTTGATCAGTGCGGCGTGGATTGCTGTTATGAGATACATCCCGGCGAAGACCTGCATGATGGTGTAACGTATGAATTGTTCCTGGAAAAAGTGAAGCAACATAAACGGGCTTGTTTATTATACGACCCTTCTCATTTTGTATTGCAGTGCATGGATTACCTTTCTTATATCGATATCTATCATGAACGGATCAAAATGTTCCATGTAAAGGATGGGGAATTCAACCCGACCGGGAAGCAGGGCGTATATGGCGGGTACCAGGACTGGATCGGTAGAGCAGGGCGTTTCCGTTCCCTGGGTGACGGGCAGGTCGACTTCAAATCCATTTTCAGCAAACTGGCGCAATACGATTTTACAGGATGGGCCGTGCTGGAATGGGAATGCTGTATCAAGAACGCGGAAGACGGAGCAGCAGAGGGTGCAGATTTCATTCGCCGGCATATCATCAAGGTGACGGAGAAAGCATTCGATGATTTTGCAGCAACGGGAACGGATAAAAAAGAAAATCGCCGGATACTGGGACTTGATTAATTAATTTTAAACAATAAACTACAACTGATGAAGAAATTATTGATAGGTTTTTTTGTACTGGCCGCACTGACAGCCTGTAATGGCGGCGATTCAAAGGAAAAAGATGATAAGCAGGCCAAAACCGAAGATCCATCTGCAAATCCTGATTACCAGAAAGGGCTTGCACTGGTTGCCAAACACAAGTGTATGACCTGTCATGCGATCGATGAGACCATCACCGGCCCTCCTTACCGCGAAGTGGCAAAAAAATATGCTGATTCTCCGGATACGATCGTTGCTCATTTGGCCAGCAAGATCATCAACGGAGGTAATGGTGTATGGGGAGAGGTCTTTATGACCCCTAACACCGGAGTCACAAACGAAGAAGCCGAAGCGATGGTCAAATATATTCTACTGCTAAAAAAATAAATAACTCATGCAACGCATCTTTTTTATACTACTCAGCACTGTTTTTTTTGCTTCCTGCAACTCATCAAAAGAAGTTACGGGCAATAACCAGCTCAGCAGCGAGGAAAAGAATAACGGGTGGACATTATTGTTCAATGGCAGGAATACAAAGGGATGGCATCGCTATGGTGGCGGTTCTATTGATTCTGTCTGGAAGGTGAAGAACGGAACCCTGTGTTTGGATACCCTGATCAAAAAGCAACAGAATATCCAGGGGGACTGGGATATTGTTACCGAGGGCGAATACGATAATTTTCATTTACAACTGGAATGGATGATCGGCAAGAACGGCAATAGCGGGATCATCTTTTATATCCACGAGGACAAATCAAAATATAACTGGCCCTGGGAAACCGGGATGGAAATGCAGGTACTTGATAATAATGGTCACCCGGATGCGAAATATCCAAAGCACCGGGCGGGGGACCTGTATGATCTTATGGCCGTTTCAAAAGAAAATGTAAAACCTTACGGTGAATGGAACCTGGCTGAAATAAAATGCGTGAATGGCAAACTCGATCTTTATCTCAATGGCGAGATAGTGGTTTCCACAACCTTATGGGATGAGAACTGGAGGAATATGGTAGCGAACAGTAAATTCAGGAATATGGCTGGCTTCGGTACGTATAAAAAAGGACGGATCGGTCTGCAGGACCATGGTAACGAGGTTTGTTACCGGAATATTAAGATCAGGCGTTTGTAATTGGCGGGAGAAAATAACCGCAGAAACGCGGAGGCGTTGAAGTATTCATAATTCATTTTTCTCTGCGACTTCCGTCCCTGCCGGCAGGCAAGTTTGGGGTAACATTATCTTACTTGTAACCAAAACGATTAACGATGAATACTTCTGAATTTTTATCGCATGCCAACTGGTTAGCGATCGCAGTAGCTGCCATTGCTTATTTCGCACTCGGCGGACTCTGGTATTCCGTATTATTTGGAAAAGCCTGGATCAAGGTGACAGGTATCGATATGAACCGGCCTGGTGCAAAGAAAGGAGTCGGGGGAGTGATGGTCTTCACATTCGTCATGCTATTCGTTACCTGCACAGGATTGGCGCTGATTGTTCACAGGACAATGCCTATTGACGGTGTGCTCTCAGGTCTTAAACTTGGGGCGTTGACAGGTATTTGTTTTTCAGCGATCGGTATCGGTATGTCCTACCTCTACCAGGGAAAGCCAAAAGCGCTGACACTGATCGATGGGGGCTATCATGTGTTGGGGAATATAATTGCGGCGGTTATCCTTTGTATCTGGTAAGATGCCTCGTTCCTCGGCATGGGATTCCCTATTCACACTTTATTCCTCCCTTCGGTCGGAATGACAATGGGTTTCCAATACCTTCTTTTCCTGTCATGCCGACGCAGGAGGCATTACAGGATATAACACGATCTCTATTCCGACGCAGGAGGAATCCCATCTATGTTCTTTGGGCAGCGACTAATCGTTGTCAAACAATATTATTCCACCGTCGTTATCTTCAGCATATTCGTCGGTAAATGCAGCGGCACCGGTGTGCTTCCTGTATTCACCACGATCTCGCCGGTTTTCAGGAATTTTCTTTCCTTAAGGATATCGATCTGGTCAAAGATGATATCATCCAGGCTTTCCTCTTCATCATAATAGAAAGCCCGTACACCCCAGCTCAATGATAACTGGTTGACCAGTGAACGTTCTTTGGTGAAAATATATAACGGCGCTTTGGGTCTGTAACTGCTGAGCATAAAACCGGTATAACCGCTTTCGGTCATCCCGATCAGTGCGTCTGCATTCACATCTTTGGCCAGTTTGCAGGCATTATAACAGATCGCATCGCTTAAAAAAGAAGGGGAATGGGGCTGCGGAGCCAATTCATCTTCGCGGTTATAATGATAACCGGATTTCTCCACTTCCATGATGATCTTCCGCATCGTCTCTACAACAAGTGCAGGATGCTTACCCGCCGCTGTTTCAGCGCTGAGCATGACGGCATCGGCACCTTCGATGACAGCATTGGCCACGTCGGTGATCTCACTCCGGTTAGGTTTGTTCAGTTCGATCATGCTTTCCATCATCTGGGTAGCCACGATCACAGGTTTGGCCCGGTGCAGGCACATCCGGATGATCTGTTTCTGCAACAGGGGAATTTTCTCCACCGGTAATTCAACGCCGAGATCACCCCGTGCGATCATGATGGCATCGGATTGTACAATGATATCGCGGAGATTTTCCAGGGCTTCGGGTTTTTCGATCTTTGCAATGATCTTGGTATTACTTTTTTTCTTGTTGAGTTTATCGCGGAGTATACCAAGGTCTTTTACATTCCGTACAAAGGAAAGAGCGACCCAATCCAGTTCATTCTTTATGATAAAATCGAGGTCCTTAAAATCTTTTTCTGTCAATGCCGGCAGCGAGATCTTGGTATCGGGAAGGTTGATACCTTTTTTGGAGGACAATGTGCCGCCCATCGTTACCACTACCTGGACATCTTTATTTTTCAGGATCTTTTTCACTTTCACTTCCAGTTTGCCATCATTGATGAGGATCGTATTGCCAACGGTAACATCATCGTGCAGGTCGGGGTAGGAGACATAGATCCTTTCTTTGGTACCCATTACTTTTTCATTGGTAAAGGTCAGGATATCCCCTTCGTTGATCTCCATTTCGCCACCTTCGATCTCGCCGATGCGTAATTTAGGACCCTGCAGATCGCCAAGAATAGCGATATTGAAAGGTTCGGTCTTATTGATCTTACGGATATGTTCAATGATATTTGATTTATCCTCGTGAGAGCCGTGCGAGAAATTCAGCCGGAACACATTTACTCCCGCTTTTACGAGTTCCAGTAATTTGTCATAGGTATCGCAGGCCGGGCCCACGGTGGCAACGATCTTGGTACGGTGGTTCTTATGATCCAACCCGGCTTCGGTGTCCATTTGTTTGTGGTAATACTTCTGTGCGTGTTTGGCCATTGTATGTTTTTGATTCTGGGATTTTGATTCCTGATTCTGGTTACTGGATTCTTGATTCTGGCAACCGAATCCAGCACCTAGGACGCAAGTATCTTCACGATCTTCATCCATTCCTCGCTGATCTTTCCTTTGTTTTTTACCGCACTCTCCAATGGGATATAGTGCATTTTATTATTTAATATTCCTACAAATACATTGAATCTTCCTTCTATCAGTGATTCCACCGAATGATAACCCATCCTGCTGGCGATCAGCCTGTCGAGACAACTGGGTGAACCACCTCTTTGTATATGCCCGAGGATACAAACCCGTATCTCAGCTTTAGGCAATTTTTCTTTTAAGATCTTCTCCACCTGGTTGGCGCCGCCATAGTCATCACCTTCTGCCACCACGATCAGGTTCACCAGTTTTTTGCGGCGTTCCTTTTCCAGGAGGGAATCGATAATACTATCCATATCCGTTTTTCGTTCGGGGATGAGTATGTTTTCGGCACCCGTGGCAATGCCACTGTGCAGGGCAATATATCCGGCATCCCTTCCCATCACTTCAATGATAAAAATGCGGTCGTGCGCATCCATGGTATCGCGGATCTTGTCGATCGCTTCCACAGCCGTATTCACTGCTGTATCAAACCCGATGGTAAAATCAGTCCCGTTGATATCCTTATCGATCGTTCCGGCAATACCGATACAGGGTATATCAAATTCTTTGCTGAACTGCACCGCGCCGCGGAAAGAACCATCTCCACCGATGATGATCAGCCCGTCGATCTCTCTTTTTTTTAAATTCTCATAGGCCTTCTTCCTTCCTTCGTATTCCAGGAATTCCTTGCAACGGGCCGTTTTCAGCATCGTGCCTCCGCGCTGGATGATATTGGCTACCGAACGGGAGTCCATCCGGAAAATATCGTCTTCGATCAGCCCCTGGTAACCTCGCATAATCCCGTATACTTCCAGTCCGTGATAATTACCGGTACGCACCACAGCCCTGATGGCCGCGTTCATTCCCGGTGCATCACCACCCGATGTCAGAACCCCGATCTTAGCTATTTTCTTTTCCATTATGCCTGTTATACGTTCAAAAATAAAGTATTTGTTTCGATTGTGTATTCTTTACACACTAACACCTGTTTGCTTTTCATGACGAATATACGATAGAGTTTACGGGCTTACCGGAACAGGAATACCTGCTAACACGGATAGGAACATACAACTAAGTAGCTTATGTTGCAGCAGAAATCATATTATGCGAAAATTAATTTTTATCCTTTTTATTTTCTTATCTGTTGCCGGGATGGCACAGACGGATACGTCGAAATGGTTGCGGGCATTTCCCATCACGGATTATATAGTGGTGCTCAATGACAGTACAAAGCTGGTACAACTGGAAATGCCGGATGGACTGACGCTGAAAGAGAAACAATTGGGTTTGATCTATGGAGTGTACAATGGCACAAAAGAAGAGACGGTGCAGAAGGGATATGGTAAATGCCATCTTATCAAAGGCAATTATTATTATTTCTCTATCGGGCATAATACCAGCGGGCTTGCATTGAAAAAAGGCGACCTGCTCTACACGCTGATGGAGAGGACAGCGATCTTTGATGGTCGTGTTCCGAAGCTGGCTGCTCATTTTATCCGGCTGCAAAATGTGTATGAAACCGCATTGTTTGACCGGTATACCATTTTTTCGAACTGGACAGAGAAAGAGGAAAGGAGTATTATCGATTCAATGGTGGCCGATATACAGTTCACCGGGAAATATTTTATTGAGAACAACCCATCCATGGATAAACCAATTACCACCGGTTATTACAAAGGAAAGAAGACCTTGTATGTAATGACGGAAGCAGGACCGGCCGATGTCATTAAATTCCTGGACTATATGATCGCCCGGCCCCGTTTGTATGCGGGCCGCGAGTGGAAGATCTCAGAAGTTTTCGCCACCTGGCTCTCTGAAGGAGCTCCGACAGTTATCAAAGACTGAAAAGGCTCACTTATCCGCCCGAACAGCCTCCTGTAAAGGGGGCTTTATTTTTGACCGCCCTTCCGCTATCTTTAGTATCCTTAAAATCAACCGCATGAAAAAGATAGTTGCTTTCCTGTTCCTGTTCTGTCCACTACTATTGCTGGCGCAATTACAGTATCCCGAAACAAAAAAAGGAGACGTAAAAGAAGATTACCATGGCACCCAGGTAGCCGATCCTTATCGCTGGCTGGAGGATGATAACAGCGACGAAACAAAGGCCTGGGTAAAGGCACAGAATAAAGTAACCATGGATTATCTCAATTCACTGCCCGACCGGGAAAAGATCAAAAAAAGACTGGAAGAGCTCTGGAACTACCCGCGGTATTCTTCCCCTTTTAAAAAAGCACAATACTATTATTATTTCAAGAACGATGGGTTACAGAACCAGTCGGTAATGTACCGGCAAAGCGGTCTCGATGGCAAACCCGACGAGTTCTTAAATCCCAATACGCTGAATAAAGAAGGAATTGCGGCCCTCGGAGGCACCAGTTTCAGCAGGACAGGTAAATACTTCGCGTATTCGATCGCGGTAGCCGGCAGTGACTGGCAGGAGATCTATGTAATGGAATCAGGTTCAAAGAAGTTATTGAAGGATAAGATCGAATGGACCAAATTCGGCGGGGCCAGCTGGAACGGCGACGAAGGATTTTATTACAGCGGTTATGATAAACCGGATGAGAAATCAAAACTGAGCAAGCAGAACCAGTTCCATAAAGTTTTCTATCATAAGATGGGTACCGATCAGTCGGAAGATGTGCTGGTACATGGCGACAAAGAACACCCGCTCCGCTATCATGGCGCGGGATTGACAGAAGACAGGCATTTTTTGATACTCAATGTTTCCGAAGGAACCAGTGGAGGCGAATTGTGGTACTGGGACAAAACTGACGCAAAGCAGTCAGGATTCAAATTACTGATCGCCGGTTTTTCTACTGAACCGGATGTAGTGGATAATGATGGCGCCAAACTGATCATACGCACCAACGATGGCGCCCCGAACTACCGGGTAGTGCTGGTGGATCCGAAAAACCCGGGTAAAGAGAACTGGAAAACAGTGATCCCTGAAAAAGAAGAAGCATTGCAGGGTGTGGGTACTGGTGGTGGTTATTTATTCGCGAGCTACCTGAAAGACGCTTCCACCAAAGTATACCAATATACGTATGATGGTAAGCTGGTCCGGGAGATCAAATTGCCCGGTATCGGTTCTGCAAATGGCTTCGGCGGAGAAAAAGAAGACAAGGAATTTTTCTACACCTTTTCTTCTTTCAGTACACCGCCTTCTATTTATCGTTATAATATCGCAACCGGTGAATCCACCCTGTTCCGCAAAACAGAAGTAAAGATCAAAACGGATGATTTTGTGACCGAGCAGGTATTCTTCCCGAGTAAGGATGGTACAAAGGTTCCCATGTTCCTTACCTACAAAAAAGGAATGGAACGTAACGGCCAGAACCCCGTGCTGATCTATGGCTATGGTGGTTTCAATATCCCGATCACCCCCGGATTCAGTACCAGCAATGCATTCTTTGTCGAGCAGGGAGGTATCTATGTATCGGTGACCCTGCGGGGCGGAAGTGAATATGGTGAGAAATGGCACGAAGCAGGAATGCTGGAAAAAAAACAAAATGTATTTGATGATTTCATCGGCGCGGCCGAATACCTTATCAAAGAAAAGTATACCAATAACCAGAAGATCGCTATCCGTGGCGGAAGTAACGGAGGTTTACTGGTTGGTGCTGCCATGACACAGCGTCCGGACCTGTTTAAAGTGGCTCTCCCGGCCGTGGGTGTAATGGATATGCTCCGGTTTCACAAATTCACCGTGGGCTGGGGCTGGGCTGTGGAATATGGCAATGCCGATTCAGCCAGCCAATTCCCTTTCCTGTATAAATATTCCCCTTACCATAACTTAAAAGAAGGGATCAGCTACCCCGCCACGTTAGTAACCACCGCCGATCATGATGACAGGGTGGTGCCGGCACATTCCTTCAAGTTCACCTCCCGTTTACAGGAGTATAATGCGGGTACCAACCCGATGCTGATCCGTATCGAGACCAACGCAGGACATGGTGCGGGTAAGCCTACCAGTAAGGTCATTGAAGAGGCAGCGGATATCTGGAGCTTCGTGCTATACAATCTCGGGGTGCCGTTCAAGGAAGGACCGAAGAAAGGATTCTAACGAGCGGTAGTACGACCCCGGTAAATTAACCGTGATCAATCGTTTGACCAGATTGTTAAATGGTAGCTCACGGTTTTTATTTTTTAACCTGCTTGCAATATATTTGCAACTCATTTTAAAAAATACGTTACATGAAGAGAAATAATTATGTGGCAAAATTCCTTTTGACAGGCTTTTTATTTGCAACGGGTTTCGTGGCAACAGCGCAAGACGCTACGATCGAAGACCTTAATGTAACTCCGATGCGAATGCCGGCCCTGGCTGAAGTAGGCGGTTCCCCTTTTATGACGAACGAGTACCAAACGGCGTCTATAACGCTCGGTGAAAATAAGAGTGTGTTGAACGTGCCCGTGAAGTTCAATATTTATAGTAATGCGATAATGGTCCAGAAGAATGGTGAGGATCTGCGCCTGGAATCCTTTGTATACGTTTCTTACAACCAGAATGTCGATGGACGGGTGAAGCCTGTGATGTTCGGGCAGGGATACCCGGAGATCGACAACCACAACGATAAATCTGTTTACCAGATATTGTCAAAAGGTTCAAAAGTACATTTGCTGAAATACATTTCCCAGAAAGTGGAGGATGCGCCGACGCTTGGCGATTATAGCAGGAGAGAATTGGTTACGGTACAGCAACTTTATATCTATACACCGGGTGGCGAGATCAAACGCATCAAAGCCAGTAAACAATCCCTGGTAGAAGCTTTACCGGCTTTATCGTCAAAGATCGACGAAGTGGTTTCGGCCAACAAGATCAACCTGAAAAGTGAATCGGGTATAGCGGAACTCGTAGAAGCGTTGAACAGACCTTAACCAGTCAACATATTTTATTTCCTATCCTGCTCTGTACCGGGCAGGATCTTTTTTGTCTGCCTGCCGGAGCAAGCGAAGTCATGGTTGACTACATTTGACAAATGAACATCCTTGTCACCGGGGCCAATGGTTTTCTCGGTCATCATCTTATCGCACAGTTGCTGAAAAAAGAGCATAGCGTAATCGCAACCGGCAGGGGAGAGTGCCGCCTCCCTTTTACCGGGCAAAAAGGATTTCAATGGCTGTCACTGGATTTTACCGATCCTTTTGCCGTTCATAATACCTTCCAATTATATAAACCGGAGGTCGTTATTCATGCCGGGGCCATGACCCGGGTGGATGAATGTGAACAAAAACAATGGGATACTTATCTTGTCAATGTGGAAGGGACCGTCACTCTCTTACTCAATGCCTTCGAGCATAAAAGTTTTTTCATTTTTGTCTCCACTGATTTTGTCTTTACAGGCGATAAAGAATTTTATTCCGAAGAAGATGAACCCGGAGCCGTTAATTTTTATGGGAAGACAAAACTGGAAGGGGAGGATGCCGTGAAGGAATACGAATATGACTGGG
This sequence comes from Chitinophagaceae bacterium, assembly GCA_036009775.1. GTDB lineage: Bacteria > Bacteroidota > Bacteroidia > Chitinophagales > Chitinophagaceae > JJ008. Next base: position 2,009 of record DASYLC010000065.1, on the reverse strand, counting down.
CCATTGTCCGCACTTCACTGGTCTATGGAAAGCCACTGGGCGGAAAATCCAATATCCTGTCCGTGGTAAAAGAGAAGCTGGAAAAAAAAGAAAGATATGACGTTGTAGATGACCAGGTCCGTACACCAACTTATGTGGAAGACCTGGCTGCCGGTATCGTTTCGATCATTGAAAAAAAAGCAACGGGGATCTATCATATTGCGGGTGCCGATGTGCTGACACCTTACCAGATGGCCTGTATGACGGCTGATCACCTGGGACTCGATCCTTCCCTGATCGGAAGAGTGACAGCAGCTGATTTTTCACAACCCGCCAAAAGACCTGCGCGGACAAGTTTTAGTATTGACAAAGCGAGAAAGGATCTGGGGTATTCACCTCTTCGTTTTAAACAAGGCCTGGAAAAGACATTTCCGAAGACAACAGGTTAATTCATCATCAGGACATTCACACTCCGCTGCAGGATATTAAAGGCGATCTCGGCCATCAGGTTCTCTTTATCCAGTGTGGGATTTACCTCGGTTATTTCAAAACAGCAAACTTTCCGGTTCTGCATGAATTTACTGATCAGGTCCTCGGCCTCTCTTTCTTTCAATCCATTGCTGACCGGCGTACCCGTGCCTTTGGAGATGGAAGAGTCAAGACTGTCCACATCAAAAGAGATATAGATATCGGTGCAGTCAGCCAGGTATCTTATGGCGGCCCTAACAACATTCTCAGCGCCTTTATTCCGCACTTCTTTGGAAGTAATTACTTTCATGTTGTATTTCTCGATAAGATGCCGCTCTTCTTTTTCAAAATCACGGAGCGAAATGAAGACCACATCTTCGGGTAAGACCTTGGGAGCGATCTTGCCGATATTTTTAAGATAGTTCCACTGTTTGGCGGTTTCTTCATCTATGTCATGTACCGCCGATTCGTCATTGTTCTCATTGATGGATATAGCCATGGGCATGCCGTGCACGTTCCCGGAAGGAGTGGTATACGGGGTATGCAGGTCGGCGTGTGCATCGATCCAGATCACCCCGAGTTTACTTTTCGGTTTTGCCATCTTGAGACCCGCTATCGTTGCGCCTGCCGAACTATGATCCCCGCTGATCACGATTGGAAAGAAATTGTTCTTGACGGCATCGCTGACAGCCTTGCTTACTTTATCATAGATGGCAGCGATCCCTTTTATGCGTTTGGCATAAGGGGACTCGATGGGTTCATATAATAATTTATTCTCGGCCTGTATCCTTTCGGAAGGGAAATGGATAAAGAAATTGCTCATAAAATCCAGCGCGGCGATCTTAATGGCTTCAATGCCCAGGCTGGCGCCACGGGTACCGGCACCTATTTCCGAAGGAACTTCGATCAATTTGATATTTTTCATAAAAACAATCGTTAATGAGATGACCGGTCAAAATGCCGGTGTCAAAAAAATGGGCAGCTAAGTAAGTAGCGGGTGTGGCAGTGAATTAATCGGGAATATAGAAATTGGCCGGGAGGGATTGCTCCGCAAAAGTATAAACCAGCGTTATTTTCTTTGAATGATGCCGCATAAACGAACGTTAGCAAAGGTAACCAATAGTTCCCGTGCCGTCAAGTGCTATGTTTTATGGTAGTGACTCAGTTTGAAAGTTCTAAGCCTTTAAGCTTTTTAAACCACGTAGAAGTACAAGTTAACATATCGATCTATCTGCAACGCTACTTGCCTGTCTGACCCTGGCAAAGGAAGAGCGGTTCCAATTGCTGAATAAAATCACTACCGGGAATTGGCTCTTTAGGGTGATGAACCTACTCTAAACCATGTACCAACCATGTACTATCCATGTGTTCTTAAACGGGGGAATACATGGTTTACACATGGATAGTACATGGATTACACATGGTTGCGATATCTGCAGACAAATCATAGCCTTCATTTCCAGCGCTTTAAGATTTCCTTGATGCCGTTCTGTTCCCCTGGCAACCCTGAGGGTAAAGGGCAATAGTATTGGTAGTTATAACTATTCCAAGGACCCATCGGC
>DASYLC010000064.1:0-4013 GCA_036009775.1 Chitinophagaceae bacterium | reverse complement strand
AGATATTGACCCGCATATTTGATGATCCGAAAATCGAAGGACATCTGCCAAGACCTTTTGGTGTGTTCTATCAGACCAACCGTCCTTGTTATGAAGATGTAATGGCGGCGCAGATCGAAGAAGCGAAATCAAGAAAGCCGGCCGACCTGGACAAGTTGCTGCGGGGAAATGAAGTGTGGACGATTGTATAAGATAAAAACTAAAAGATAATAGATAATAGTGCCTTCAACTCTTGGAGGCATTGTTCTTTGCCGGAGACCAAAAATTTATATTTATTAATTTAACAGCCTCAATATTTTTTATGAAGAGATTGTTTATCGCGGTATTTTTTATTTTGTTGACAGTCAGTGCCAACAGCCAGTATTCTTTTACCTACAATGGTCAGCAATATAATGTGCTGAAGACAAGTATTTTTCATGACTCAACGGGAAAACAATACACTTATTACGAAGCCTCGCTGGCTATGATGGGTGGTGAGTACGAAGTAATACCGGCCAATCCAAAAGACGCGAGCAAAGGGTTTTTATTATCAGGTCTCAGCAAGGAGGAACAATTGAAAAGAGCGATGGCCGCTCCCAAACCTGTGGAGACCACGGCTTTTAAAACAGGGAAGAAATTCGATTCGTTCAGCGCCACTGATATGAACGGAAAGCTATTCGATACCAAAGAATTAAAAGGGAAGGTGTTGGTGATCAATTTTTGGTTCACTACCTGTCCGCCCTGCAAGGCTGAACGTCCTTACCTGAACCGGATCGTGGATGATTACAGATCGGATCCCAATGTGGTCTTTATCTCCATTGCACTGGATCAAAAAGAACAACTGGAGCCGTACCTTAAGGAACATGAATTTAAATATGCGGTCATACCGGATGGACGCAAGATTGCCAAATCGTATGATATAAATGGTTACCCGACACAGGTCATAGTAGATAAGGAAGGGAAAGTAGCTTTTCATACATTAAGCTACTATTCTGTAACTGATTACTGGATGCGGAAGACGATCGATGAGTTGAAAGGGAAATAAGCCGCTCATTCATGTAGTTAGCTGGCGAGGACTTTCGCGGCATTCTCATATACTTTCTTTTCTTTCATCTTATACCATTTCTTTGGAAATGTTCTCTTCATCAGCGTATCGATATTGCGCATACCTATCAGGCTCCACATGCCTTTTATCTTTCCCGATAAAGAAGGTTGCATGGCACGAAGGCTCATGGCAAAACCGCTTTCAAGGTATTCCATATGATGCCAGTAACCTGCGGGCATGAAGAGTGTATCGCCGGGTTCGAGTATAAAATCGAATCCTTCGGCGAGTTTCAGTGCCGGGAATTTTTCATAATCCGGTATGCCGTTCTGCTCATAGTATTTGGAGAAATCTGCGAGACTTAATACTTCAAATGGCTTACGGTATAATTTATGCTGTTCTTTATACGGGAACATCAGCACTCTTTTTCTTCCGGCAAACTGTGTGTGAAGGATATGCGAGAGATCGATATCGTAGTGAAGATGGGTGATGGAGCCGGCTCCTCCCGTGAACAGCATCGGGTATTTTTTTATAAAACCCTTCATCAGGTGTTCGGGCCAGGAAAAATCTTTGATCAGTTGTGGGGCATGATCAAAAATATTGAAAAGGAATATGCGCCAGGCTGCGGGACCCTGGCTGATCATGTCGATATATTCCCCGAAGGTCTTGTAATCGTCGGCTGTGTTGATAGGGGTATAAGCGTCGCTTTTGACATTATTGTACAGGGGTACTTTTTTGTCCCCGACCAATTGTTTAAAATAATCCCAGTCCCACTTAGCAAGGGCCGGCCAATCCTGCGACAGGTTTTTAATGACCACAGGTACACCGGGACGGTAGAAATTTCGTTTAAACACCTCTGGTTCAATCGTATCAAAGGTGGCAACCGGCTTTAACTGCATGGCGATTCTTTAGTTTTTGCAAAGATAAGCGCTGGTGAAAATACGAATTGCCGGTTAAATGACGATTATAGGATAATGATTTGTCAAAACTTGTATTTTTAAAGGATATGCTGCTCAGGATACATCCCGATAATCCCCCTCCGCGTCTGATCAAACAGGTCGTGGAGGCCCTTGAGAAAGGAGGCATCATTATTTATCCAACCGATACGGTGTATGGGTTGGGTTGCGATATACTTCAGCAAAAAGCGGTAGAGCGGATCTGCCGTATCAAAAAGGTGGACCCCAAAAAAGCACAACTGTCCTTTGTCTGCAGTGACCTGTCGCACCTGAGCGATTTTGCCAAACCTTTGTCCAACCCTACGTACCGGCTGCTGAAAGAGCACCTGCCCGGTCCCTATACCTTTATTTTACCGGCCAGCAAAATGGTGCCGAGGATCATGCAAAGCAAAAAAGATACGATCGGGCTGCGGATACCCGCTAATAATATCTCGATGGCGATCATCAGGGAACTGGGGAGACCTATTCTCAGCGCTTCCCTTCCCGGCGAAATGGTAGAAGACTATACGGACCCCGAAGTGATGTATGAGAATTTTATGAATGAAGTGGATTATGTGCTTGATGGCGGGATCGGTGGTATGGTCCCGTCCACGGTGATTGATTGTACCGGCAATGAGCCGGTATTGATACGGGAAGGACTGGGAGAATGGAATCAATAAAAGACCGGGCTGTATAGAAATACAACCCGGATGGAGCCATAATCAAAAACAAAAATTTTATCTGCCCGGTCCTTACTTTATCTTTTTTGTAAGAGCCTCCAGCTTTTCATTCATCATTTTTATCTGTTCGGCCTGGAGCCCGATCTTTTTATTGAGCTCTTCGATGGTTTGTTGCTGTTCCTGTACCGATTTTACCAATGGCATAATGAACTGGCTATAGGCAAGACTATAATGATCCCTGTCATTTGCCGGCACATGTACACCATCAAAACTATAGCCGAGTTCTTTGGCGATCTTTTCTACATCCTGTGCCAGGAAACCGGTGTGGACCTGTTTATTTGCATCAAAGGAGACTTGCTTTACCGGACTGTTACTGATAATACCCGTCCTGTTGTACTCATTCAGTTTTTGTTCATCAAAATAATAAGTGACCGGTGTCAGTCTTTTAATGAAATCCAGCCCCGGAACATTATCCTGTACATTGTATTTAAATCTTGCATCAGAAGGGAAGGAGTAGGCTACCTGTCCTTCGATAACAGTAACGGACGAATTGCCGATACGTACTTTATTACTTGCATTTACGGTAGCGCCATTCCCGATGACCGTTGCATTGTTGAGATTCACTGCACTTACATCAGCGCCGGCACCAATGGCTGTGTTACCGCTACCCGTGCCATTGCCTGCGAGAGCAAAGCGACCGAAACCGGTATTATTATCACCTGAAGTGTTGTTAAAAAGAGCGCCGGCCCCCATGGCAGTATTCTCATTTCCGCCTGCATTGAAGAACAAGACTGCGCTTCCGGTAGCGGTATTGAAATTACCAATCGTCGTATTGCCCAATGCTGAATGACCATAGGCGCTGTTATTGTCACCAGTTGAATTATTATAAAGTGAGCGATAGCCCGTAGCTGTATTGCTTAGCCCTGTTGTGTTCTCATATAACGATTTCGAACCGATGGCTGTATTTCCGGCTGCAGTATTATTATAAAGAGCGGAATCACCCACGGCAACGAGGTTGGAATTTGTAATGTTACTGTATAAAGCCCGATGCCCTATTGCTACATTACTATTGCCAGTGGTATTCGATCTGAGTGCCAGGTGACCGGTGGCGACATTTTCATCTCCTGTAATATTAGAGGTAAGTGCGCTGCCACCAATGGCTGTATTGCGAAAACCAAACGTGTTATCAGAGAGTGCCGCGGTCCCTATTGCTGTATTTCCGCTACCTCCCTGGTTGGAATAAAGAGCATTAGCTCCGAATGCGTTGTTGGTACTGCCTAAACTGTTTGAATAAAGTGCGTTAAACCCCATTGCCACATTTGAGCTTCCATCTGTATTTAAATACATGGCTTTTGAACCTACTACTGTGTTGCGCAG
>DASYLC010000063.1:0-6460 GCA_036009775.1 Chitinophagaceae bacterium | reverse complement strand
GTGAGCATACAACCTTATTCACCTGCTGCGGGAACAGGATTGAGTTCGCATGAACTGAACCAGCCGGGAACGTACAAGGATGTGAAGGATACGAGTGCGGTGGCAATGTTTAAAGCCGTGCGGAATGAAAAGAGTGAGTTTTTATTTCAAAAGTCAGGAGACGGAAGTCCGGAGTCCGGAGACGTACCTGGGAATGTTGAAGTCTTTTTCCTGGCCTGGACGACAACTCCATGGACGCTGCCTTCTAACTTAGGATTAACTGTTGGTGCCAATATCGATTATGTTTTAGTAAAAACAGTGAATCCATACCTGCACAATGAAATAAATATCGTTTTAGCAAAAGCGTTGCTGGGTAAATATTTCAAGGCAGAAAATGAGAATGGTGATTTTGCCGGTTATAAAAATGACGGCAAGAATATCCCGTATAAAATAATCCGTGAGTTCAAAGGAAAAGACATCGAAGGTTGTGAATACGAACAACTCCTTCCTTATGAAGCCAATTCATTAAAAACTATACAGGAAATTACCCCGGATGCTAAGCCATTCCGGATAATGGTGGACAGTTTTGTTACCACCGAAGACGGTACCGGTATCGTACACACTGCGCCTGCTTTTGGAGCGGATGACTATAAAGTTGGAAAGAAATACAATATCGGTATCCTTACGATGGTTGACCGCGAAGGGAAATTCGTCGATGGCCTCGGCGAGTTCAGCCACCGTTATGTAAAGAATTACAAGGACGAAAAGGATTATGTAGATGTGAATGTTGATATCAGTGTTAAACTTAAAAAAGAGAACCGGGCCTTTAAAGTCGAGAAATACGAGCATAATTACCCGCATTGCTGGAGAACCGATAAGCCGATCCTGTATTACCCGCTCGATGCATGGTTCATCAAAACCACTGCAGTAAAGGACAGGATGGTAGAACTGAACAAGACCATCAACTGGAAACCCAAATCGACAGGTGAAGGACGCTTTGGCAACTGGCTGGAGAATATGGTGGACTGGAACCTCAGCCGGTCAAGATTTTGGGGAACGCCATTACCTATCTGGGTAACAGAAGACGGAGAAGAAAAAATATGCATCGGCTCAATTGACGAACTTCTTTCAAATGCAAAAAAAGCCGATGAGGTGCTCGGTACCCGCAACTCACGACTCACGGCTCACGATCTGGACCTTCACAAACCCTACGTAGATGATATCGTACTGGTAAGCAAGTCGGGGAAGCCCATGAAACGTGTTCCCGATCTTATCGATGTATGGTTCGACTCCGGTGCTATGCCCTATGCCCAGTGGCATTTCCCTTTTGAGAATAAGGAGGTCTTTGAAAAAAGTTTCCCTGCCGATTATATCGCCGAAGGGGTGGACCAGACGAGAGGATGGTTCTATACGCTTCATGCTATTGCGGTGATGTTATTCGACAGTGTAGCTTATAAGACCTGTGTATCCAACGGACTGGTACTTGATAAGAACGGGAATAAAATGAGTAAGCGACTGGGCAATGTAGTTGACCCGTTCAAAACCATTGAAGATTTTGGCGCCGATGCCACAAGATGGTACCTCGTTACCAATGCATCGCCCTGGGATAATATGAAATTTGACCCCGATGGGATCAAAGAAGTGCAACGCAAATTCTTCGGCACATTGTATAATACCTACCAGTTCTTTGCGCTTTATTCCAACGTAGATGGATTTGCTTTTACCGAACAATACATTCCCCTGGAAGAAAGACCGGAGATCGACCGCTGGATACTTTCTTCACTCAATACCGTAGTAAAAAAAGCCGGTGCGTATATGGACGATTACGAGCCTACACAGGCTGGTCGTGTGATAGAGGATTTTGCAGATGAACATTTGAGCAACTGGTATGTTAGATTGTGCAGGCGGCGTTTCTGGAAAGGAGAATACGAACAGGATAAGATCTGTGCTTACCAGACGTTGTACGAATGCCTGGAAACGATCACAAGATTGATCGCTCCTATTTCGCCGTTCTTCAGCGATACCATTTTCCGGAACCTGAATGCCGTGACGAAACGATTTAACGCGGAGTCGGTCCATCATGCCGATTACCCCGTTGTGAACGAAACGGCCATCGATGAGTCACTGGAAGAAAGGATGCAACTGGCGCAGGATGCATCATCATTGGTACTGTCGTTGCGAAGGAAGGTGAATATCAAAGTAAGACAGCCTTTACAGAAAATACTGATACCTGTTTTGAATGCGGCCATGAAAGGACAGCTGCAAAAAATAGAGGACCTGGTCAAAGCGGAAGTGAATGTAAAAGAGATCGAATACCCCGCCCCCGATAATACCTTTATCAGTAAAAAGATCAAACCAAATTTTGTCGCGCTGGGTAAAAAGCTGGGTCCCAAAATGAAAGCCGTTTCAGCCGCGCTGGCAGCATTCACGCAGCAGGATATTGCACGGTTGGAAAAAGAAGGTCAATATAGTTTGTCAATTGATGGCGAACCTGTAATATTACAGATTGCGGAAGTGGATATCAGCAGTGAGGATATTCCGGGCTGGACGGTAGCAAATAAAGGGACAATAACCGTCGCCCTCGACATTACCGTAACCCCCGAACTGGAAGCCGAAGGCAATGCCCGTGAATTTGTGAACCGGGTGCAGAAGATCAGGAAGGAAAGCGGGTTTGAGCTGACCGACAGGGTGGAAGTCGCCACATCGGCGACCGGTGGATTAAAAGATTCTTTGGCTCAGTTTAAAGACTATATTTGCGCCGAAATTCTGGCAGATAAGCTCGAATTCATGCCCGGTCTCCAGGCTGGCACTGAGATTGAGATAAACGATGTATTACTAAATGTAATTGTTTCAAAAAAAGGGTAAATCATGGCAATTAAGAAAAAACAGGCTCCTAAAAAAGCCGCCAAACCCGCCCCCAAAAAGGCTGCTGCAAAAAAGCCAGCAGTAAAGAAAACTGTGCAGAAGCCTGCACCTAAAAAAGTGGCTCCTAAAAAGGCCCCCGTGAAAACTGTGGCAAAGAAACCAGTAGCAAAAGCAGTTGCTAAGCCAGTGGCTAAGCCTGCACCAAAAGTGGCCGCTAAACCCGAACCGGTAGCGCCAAAACCCGTAGCAAAAAAACCGGGTACAATTGACCCCAAATCCCTTGTATCAATCAAACAAAAAGTAAAACCTGTGATCAAAAAAGAACCGCCCAAACCGTCCAGGATCGTGATCCCTAAAACAACGACCAAAAGCTCGGTGAAATATGAACCCGAATTCACCAAATCTGTACTAGACCAGGCAATGGTCTATCCTACAGGTCCGACAATGCGTTATTCTGATAATGACCTCACCGAGTTCAGGGAGATCATTCAGAAAAAACTGGACGCGGCCAAAAAGGAACTGGCTTATCTCCAGGGACTGATCACCCGTAAAGATGAAGGCGGTGATATGGACGAGGCCCGTTACATGACCATGGAAGATGGAAGTGTGAGTATGGAAAGAGAGCAGCTCAGCCAGATGGCCAGCCGCCAGATCACTTTTATCGATCACCTGGAAAAAGCAATGATGCGGATCGAAAATAAAACATACGGTATCTGCCGTGTTACCGGCAAACTGATCGACAAAGCACGATTAAGAGCAGTGCCGCATGCTACGCTGAGTATTGAGGCGAAGCAAATGATGAATAAATAATTGCTAAGAGACTAGAAAGAGGGGAAAGAGAAAAAGAGGGTTCCCGCATCTGCCAGAAACTAAAAGGAGTTAAAAGAGTTTAATAGTATAAGCTCTTTTAACTCCTTTTCTCTTTTTAGACTCTTAGCTAAACTATTTCTTCCCCCTTAAAAAAACCTGGAAGCCCACACCCACGATTAAACCATGATTGGTGAATTTGGTAGTAGGTTCACCTGTCTCGGTTATTTCAGGAACTCCATCATAAGGAGCTTCGTCTGTTAGTTCGGTAGTTTTAGATATATTCTTGTTATAGGAATAATTATAGCCAAGGTAGATATCCAGCCCTGCAGATTCACCCATCATTTTTGTGAGCCCTACCTGCAACGTAGCATTGGCAAAAAAACCACCGGATAATTTCGCGTCATAACTAAATTTATAATCGGGAGCCCCTTTGAAGTATTTAAAACCATTGGATGTTCCGGAACTGAGGCCCGCGTTAAAACCAAACTGACCCCAGGGCATAAACGAAGACGTATTGCTGCCGAAATAATTACGGAGAAAACCACCGACCCCGATATTGAAATTGGTGACCTTATCTTCCTGGAAAGTGGTGCCAAGATCCTCATAACGGGCTTTTTGACCGCTGGGATTGACATTGAGCGTTGCGCCAATAACTGTTTTTCCGGAAATGAACCATCCAAATGCGGGCTCGATCCTTAAACCATAACTACTGGTTTTGCTGGAGTAGCCCCTGGTCGGAGATGGGAAGCTAACATCGGCTCCTCCGGAATTGAAGAAAATGCTGCCGACAGATGTTCCTACCATCCTGTCGCCTTTTTTAAACTGGGCGTTGGCTGTAGTCAATATCAGCAATAAGATACCCGTAAAAAAACAGTGATTAAAACGCATAAAATTGGATTGGTTAAGGAACAAATATAGCCGTTCGTGAAAACCCGGCAATAGCTCTTTTCTGCGGGTAGAAGGCGGGGGCTTATTTTTTTCCCCTACCTTTAAATTCTCTTGGTGGAAAGGGAAATTCCTTTTACTTTTAAAACCGAAACTAATTAACAGCCAAATCAAACTTTATGAGAAAGTTCAGACTTCTTTCCATTCTATTTCTTGCCGTTGCTTTTATTGCTGTCAACTGTACCAAGGAAGGCCCTGAAGGTCCTGCCGGCGCTACTGGTCCGCAAGGTCCAACTGGTTTAGGTGGTCCTGCTGGTCCTGCTGGTCCTGCTGGTCCCAGCGGTCCTGCCGGAGGCCAGGGACCTGTTGGTCCACAAGGTCCTGCAGGAACGGCTAATGTGATCTATTCCGCATGGATGACTATTGGCGCAATGGAACTGGCGATACCTGCTGCAGATACTACTCACCCTGATTTTCCCGGTATTGTTCGCAGGTGGATCAGAGTTGCCCCGGGTGTTACACAACCTGTCATTGACCAGGGAGTAGTGCTTACTTATTGGAGAAATGGTGGTGCTGCGGCCGGAACATTCCTGCTTCCTTATATTTACTACAGTACGGGTTCAGCCGCACCTGCTATCGTGACCCAATTGCTTGCACCCGGTAAGATCATCTATTTCAGGGCTGCATTGAACGGAACTTCTACCAGCATAGGTCTGAATCCGGGAATCGAGTTGCGTTATATCGTCATACCGGGAGTCGTATCAGGCGGGAGAGCAACTGGTATAGGAGGAACAAGTTACAGCGCAGCGCAGATCAAAGCCATGTCTTACACACAGGTTTGCCGGTTGTTTAATATTCAACCATAACAACTTTTGTACTATATAATTGCCGCCCTGGAAACAGGGCGGTTTTTTTTTATATACGCTGGTTTGTATCTTAACTTGTGCACCCAAAACCACAGCAATGAAAAAATTTCTTGCTCCACTTCAACTTACCCTTATCTCAGTCTTTCTTCTTGGCACCATCAAAGCCTCTGCACAGGGTCGTGTGGTTTCAGGCCCTATGCTTGGCCCGGTAGAATTGCGGGATGCAAAGGTGTGGGTAGAAGTATCACCCGAAGTCAAAACCGTTTCTCTCCAGTACTACAGGAAAGGAGATTTGAAGTCGGCTAAAACGATACAATATAAAGGAACACTTGGAAATGAATTCAACCCCCTTTATTTCACCGTTGGCGGGCTGGATTTTAATACAACCTATTCATATAAAATAAGCATCAATGGAAAACTCACGGAAAAAGGCGGGGAGTTCACCACCAAAGATCTCTGGCAATGGCGTAAGCCGCCACCGGAATTCAGTTTCCTGACAGGATCCTGCTCTTATTTCAACCAGCCGGTCTATGACAGACCGGGAACGCCTTATGGAAAGGACTCTTCGATCTTCGAACCGATGGCGAAAGAGAAAGCCGCCTTCATGCTCTGGTTGGGCGATGCATGGTATACAAGAGAAGTGGATTATTACAGCGAATGGGGTCTCTGGTACCGGGCCAGTCATGACCGGGCCCTTCCCATCACACAGAATTTTTTAAAAGCAATGCCACAGCTGGCGATGTGGGACGACCACGATTATGGTCCTAATGATATCGGCAAGAATTATATCCTCAAAGATGCCAGCCGTACCGTATTCAACAGCTATTTCTGTAATCCCTCTTCCGGGGAGAATGGCCAGGGAATCTATACGATGACTAGTTGGGGTGACGCAGATATATTCATGACCGATGACCGCTGGTGGCGCAGTGCTGATGCCATAAAGGATTCGGTCAATGGCAAACCCAATCCGGAGAAAAGAATGCTGGGCGCTCAACAGATGGAATGGCTGAAGAACTCCCTGCTCTACAGTACCGCTACTTTCAAGATCATCGCCG
>DASYLC010000062.1:0-4353 GCA_036009775.1 Chitinophagaceae bacterium | reverse complement strand
CGTACAACTGGAAGTTCCTATTTGTGGTGTAAGTGTATTTGCCCCTCCGGTAGTTGGTGTACCGGTGCCAACCAGAATTACATCCTGCAAACCTGTTGTATTAAAAACACCTGTTTTTGAAAATGTCATGCCCCCGATCGTATTGGTAGAAAGTGTATAGGTACCCAGGCTCGTTACATTTGCTTTTATAGTAGCAGTATTGGCGGCAGTTAAAGCAGTCCCGGCTATATACGTTCCGGCAATAGTAGCACCGGTACAGGCGGCAGGCGCGCCATTCAACGTGTAAACAGCAGGTGCCGGTGTCACAACTACTACATTAAATGAACACCCGCCGGTGCCAGCCGTAAAAGCATCCGTTTGTGCCGCAACCGGTGTTCCTGTTGCGGTAAGCGTAAGGGTTTGAACACCTGTAGTAGTGAAAGTTCCTGTTGCGGAAAATTTATACCCATTTACAGTAGCTGTTGAAACAGCATAGGCGCCGATCCTGGTTACATTAACCTGTACACTAACCTTATTGGCGGAAGATAATGCTGTCCCGGACGCATAATAACCCACAACTGTGGCGGTTGCACATGCTCCTGGTGATCCAGCCAGGGTGAAAACTGCAACCCCCTGGGGAGCAAGATCATCCGGGGTACCAGCTTCTTTTTGACAAGAAAAAAGAAGAATACCGCATAAGACAGAATACAGGACTATTTTCATAGTAAACAGCTTTATAACATACAATATTAGTAATAATTTTTAATATCGGAGCTTGCCGAAACCAGCAGTAGTGTCGCATTTTGAACCCCACGCAGAAAAAGCGGAACTCGCTGAGCAATTGTATATCAACAGTCCTTCCCTGTTTACCGGCAGGCCGGCACTCTCTGCGTGAAATATTTCAAACTGATACACTACCAAACCAGGCTGTATTATATGTAAATGAGTTTGCCGTACCTAAAACATGCTATCGATCCGGAATTACTTCTCCTTCCAGATCGTAATCGTAAGCCCTGATGATCTTTACATTGACGAACTCACCAATGGGTAGTTTTTTTGTTGAATGAATAACTACTTCGTTGTCAACTTCCACCGAATCAAATTCGGTACGACCCAGGTAACGACCGGCTTCTTTTTTATCGATGAGGGTCTTAAAGGTCTTACCCACTTTTTCCTGGTTGAGTTCAAATGATATCTCCTGCTGCACTTCCATGATCTCCTGCGCCCGACGTTCTTTTTCCTCTGCCGGTACATCATCGGTCAGGGCAAAACCACTTGTCCCTTCTTCATGTGAGTAGGTGAAGATGCCCACCCGGTCAAAACGCTGGCGCTGCAAAAATTCTTTCAACTCTTCCACATCGTCTTCCGTTTCCCCGGGGAAACCTGCGATCAGGGTAGTACGCAAACAAATACCCGGAACCTTATCACGGATAGCGGCTGTCAGGTCTTCCATCTCTTCTCTCGTGATCTGGCGCTTCATAGCTTTCAGCATGTTGTTGGCCGCATGCTGCAAGGGCATATCGAGGTAATTGCAGATATTATCTCTTTCACGGATCACATCCAGTATCTCCATCGGGAATTTGGAAGGGTACGCATAATGCAACCGTATCCATTCCAGGCCTTTTACGTCGGCAAGGCGATGAAGCAGGTCGGGCAACATTCTTTTTTTATAAATATCCAACCCGTAATACGTAAGCTCCTGTGCGATCAGCATCACTTCTTTCACACCTCTTCTTACCAGCGCTTCCGCTTCCCGTACGAGGTCTTCCATTGTCCTGCTCACATGCTGACCTCTCATTAAAGGAATGGCACAAAAAGCACAGGTGCGATTACAACCTTCGGATATCTTCATATAAGCATAGTGCTGCGGTGTCGCCAGCAATCGTTCCCCGATCAGTTCTGTTTTATAATCCGCTTCAAATTGTTTCAGTATAAGGGGCAATTCCATAGTGCCGAAATAGGCATCTACTTCGGGGATCTCTGCTTCGAGATTCTGTTTATATCGTTCGCTCAAACAACCCGTCACATATACTTTATCGAGCAGCCCTCTTCTTTTCAGTTCTACCTGGTCAAGAATGGTATTGATGCTTTCTTCCTTTGCTTTTTCAATGAACCCACAGGTGTTCACCACCACGATATTGTGATCCGACTTTTTATTCTCATGTACAGTGTCAATATCATTGGCCAGCAACTGCCCGCTCAGCACTTCACTGTCCACCATATTCTTGCTGCACCCGAGGGTGATGATGTTTACCTTGTCTTTCTTTAATGTTTTTGTCTTCATTATTTCACAGATAAAAAATAATAACTAAAAGATAAAAACTACCTTAATGCAAATTTCGTTACAGATTCCGGGTCTACGCCATTCATAAAGACTCTCCGGTTAAAAACACTTTTATCTATTCACTATTCACTATTCTCTTTTATTTACTATCTAAATTGAAAAGGCTATCTACAAACTCATGCTTATCAAACACCAGCAGATCTTCCATCTTCTCTCCCACACCGATAAATTTTACTGGTATTTTAAATTGATCAGCTATCGCCAATACCACGCCTCCTTTTGCCGTACCATCGAGTTTGGTGATGGCTAAAGCTGTAACATCGGTCGTCGCAGTGAAATGTTTTGCCTGCTCCAGCGCGTTCTGTCCGGTTGATCCGTCCAGCACCAGTAATACTTCATGTGGCGCATCAGGGATCGTTTTTTGTATCACCCGTTTGATCTTACCCAGCTCATCCATCAGGTGGGCTTTGTTATGTAATCTTCCCGCTGTATCGATGATCACTACTTCGCTTTGCCTGGCGACAGCACTTTGTACCGTATCAAAAGCCACGGCTGCCGGGTCGCTGCCCATATCCTGTTTTACAATGGGCACTCCCGTCCTTTCACTCCAGATCGTGAGCTGGTCCACTGCTGCTGCACGAAACGTATCCGCGGCACCGAGCAAGACACTCTTGCCCGCTTTCTTAAAATTATACGCTAGTTTCCCGATCGTGGTCGTCTTACCAACCCCGTTCACACCCACTACAAGAATGATATAAGGTTTGACCGGCAGATCGGAATCAAAGGCATAAGTATTTGATGCCGGTGCGTCTACCAGCAGCAGTTCGATTTCTTCCTGTAACATTTTATTGAGTTCGGAAGCATTCAGGTATTTGTCTTTGGCCACTCTTTTTTCGATCCGGTCGATGATCTTTACCGTTGTTTCAATACCCACATCTGCACCCACCAGCGCTTCTTCCAGGTTGTCCAGTACTTCTTCATCCACTGTGCTTTTACCCGCGATGGCCTTGGTTATTTTCGAAAAGAAACCTTCCTTGGTCTTTTTTAGACCCTCGTCAAGACTTTCCTTTTCTTTTTTGCCGAACAGTTTATTAAAGAATCCCATTATTGTAAAGTTGTAAAGTCATAGCAGTCATACTGGTCATATTCATATTATTGTAAAAAGCTTTCCCTCCATATGACTCATATGACTTTATGTGACTTATATGACCCATTTGACCAAAAAATAAAAGCCATTCGTGTGGAACGAACAGCTTCAAAATATCTTGCAGGCACATAATTATTTCTGTGCGAGGAATTCCTTGATCTTGTCTTTGTGAACGATCTGCTCTTTAAATGTGTAAGCACCTGTTTTAGGACTGCGTACTGCTTTGATCACTTTTGACCAGTTCTTTGCTTCGGCGGCTGCTCTTGCATCCTTTGTTTTGATCGCCGTTTTTGCTGCTTTTGCCATGATTGATAATTTGAAAATTTGAAAATTGACCGATTTGAAAATTAATTATCTCATTTTCAAATCTTCACATTTTCAAATTATTATTTAATTTCTTTATGAACAGTTACTTTTTTCAGGATCGGGTTGAACTTTTTCAGTTCCAATCTCTCAGGATTGTTCTTTTTGTTTTTTACCGTGATGTAACGGCTGGTGCCGGGCTGACCACTTGTTTTGTGTTCAGTACATTCCAGGATCACTTGTACACGGTTTCCTTTCTTTGCCATTTTATTTAAACTTTAAATTCGTTGTTAGATTTTTTCTCCCCGGGCTCTCAGTTCTTTCACTACTGTGAAAAGACCTTTCTTATTGATGGTCCTGATCGCATCCGCAGATACTTTCAGCGTCACCCATTTATCTTCTTCTGCCAGGTAAAACCTTTTTTTCTGCAGGTTGGGCAGAAAACGACGCTTCGTCTTGATATTCGAGTGAGAAACCTTGTTTCCACCGATCGGAACTTTACCTGTAACCTGACATACTCTGGCCATGATTGTTCTAAATTTTGGACGGCAAAGGTAAGGGAAAGGGCGGATATATTTCCGCTTTAAAAGGCTTTTTTTTCAACCCCTCTTGAAAACTTCCGGCGGGGAGGTGACACCTC
>DASYLC010000061.1:0-5282 GCA_036009775.1 Chitinophagaceae bacterium | reverse complement strand
TGTGCTTCCAACTATCCCTTCTTAAACACAAACTTCGCTTTCACCAGCTTCTCCACCTCTTTCGTCTTCATCGCGTATTCAAACCCTTCGTGTATAGAATAAGCTCCCACTTCTCCTTTTTTATTCACCGCTAAAAAACCTACCTGTATCTCTTTTACCTTTTCTCCTTTTATTTTAATGATCCGCTCTACTATCTTTTTACAGGCGTTTTCCGGACTTAGTCCCTGGCGCATCAGTTCCACTACGGAATGAGAACCCGCCACCCGGATCACATCTTCACCCTGTCCCGTGGCCGTACAGGCGCCTGCTTCATTGTCCACATATAAACCCGCGCCAATGATCGGTGAATCACCCAAACGTCCCCGCATCTTAAAACCGGCGCCGCTGGTGGTACAACTTCCACTCAAATTTCCATTGGTGTCCATAGCCACCATCCCGATCGTATCATGGTTCCATTCACCACTGTCCAGTTTATAAGGCGCAAAAGGTCCATGATCTTTTTTACTCTCGATATTGATAGCAGGCGGTTTGTATTCCGATCTCTTCAACCAGTTCTCGTAATTCTTTTGTGCCTCCTTTGATAATTTCTGTTCTTCCAGCGGAAACCCTTCCTCTACAGCAAACTGTTGAGCACCGCTTCCCACCAACATCACATGCGGTGTTTTTTCCATTACTCTTCTTGCCACAGAGATCGGGTGTTTAATCCTTTCCAGGAAAGCCACGCTGCCACAGTTAAAGAATTCGTCCATGATACAGGCATCGAGAGTAACAAATCCATCACGGTCCGGGTTGGCGCCAAGGCCTACGCAACAATTTTGTTCGTTTTCGGTCACCATTACTCCTTTTTCTACTGCGTCTAAAGCTCTTCCCCCTTTACCCAGTATCTCCCAGGCGGCTTTATTGGCGTTGAGACCCGCATCCCAGGTGGAGATCACCACCGGTTTTCCCTTGACGGCTTCATTATCTTCCATAGCCCAGGCTCCTTTGCTGAGCATACTTGCGAATCCCGTAAAAGCTGAGGCTTTGATAAACTTTCTTCTGTTGAACATGTTCCTTATTTGTTGCCGAAATTAGGTATTGTGACGGAAAGACCGGAAGTCGGAAAGACCGGAAGAAATATACATTGTTCCCGGCTAACCGTCTTCCCGAGTTTCGGACTTCCTGGCCTTACTCAACCTTAACAATATGCTCTGAAATATCATTTGATGTTTAAACATTGATTGCTTATCTTTACAACTTAAATCAACAAAATGAAAATTGAAATCATCTCGGGAAGTCCAAGACCAAACAGTGTAACACGCCGTGTAGCGCTGTATCTGAAGAACTGGCTTTCTCAAAATACCACACACGAAGTGGGCATGATCGATATGAAGGATTGGAATATCCCGTCGATCCAGGCGGCATGGTCCAGTGTTGAAAAAGTGCCGGTGGAATTTCAGCCTTTAGCGGAGCGGATATTTAACGCGGATGCATATGTACTGGTTACCCCGGAATATAACGGCAGCTACTCTCCTGCCCTGAAGAATTTACTGGATCATTTTCCAAAGCGTCATCACAAACCTTTTGGGATCGTGACCGCCTCCCCGGGAGCCATGGGTGGGATCAGGGCTTCTCAGCAAATGTTATTGCTGGTACCCGCATTGTTTGGTATCGTATCACCTTACCTGCTGATCGTGCCGGCTGTTGATAAAAAATTCAGTCCCGACGGCGATCTTTTGGATGAAAGCTTCCAGAATTCGGTGCATAATTTTGTGACGGAATTTTTGTGGCTGGCGGAGAAGGTGGTGGTGGAAGAAAAGGTTTCAGTTTAAGGAAGTTGGGAAAAGTACAATTGGGAAATTTTGAAATTGGCTTATAATCCCAGCCTCCTAACACTAGTGGGTTTTAAAATGGTTTGAGAAAATATAAAATAATGAAAACAACATTACATAAAGCATCAACACGAGGCCATGCCAACCACGGCTGGCTGAATTCGTACCATACTTTCAGTTTCGCGGGTTACCATGATCCGGAAAGAATGCATTTCGGCGTATTACGGGTACTGAACGATGATACGGTGTCGGGCGGAATGGGTTTTGGTACGCACCCTCATGAGAATATGGAGATCATTTCCATTCCTACCAGTGGCGACCTGGAACATTTTGACAGCATGGGAAACAAACAGGTGATCCGCCAGGGTGATGTACAGGCTATGAGTGCAGGCACCGGTATACAGCACGGAGAAAAAAAAAAGAACCAGGATAAAGAAGTGCGTTTCTTTCAAATATGGATATTCCCAAAAGCAAAGAATGTAACGCCGCGCTATGACCAGAAAAGTTTTGCTGATGCAGACAAGCACAACAAACTCCTGACAGTTGTTTCTCCGATAGGAACCAATGACGGGGGTGTACAGATCCACCAGGATGCATGGTTCAGCCTGGGGAAACTGGATAAGAATATTGCTCTTGATTATGAACTGAAGAATAAAGCCAATGGCGTCTATGCTTTCGTTATTGAGGGAGATGTTACGGTCAACGGTGAAAACCTGAACCGGAGGGATGGATTAGCAATATCCGGGGCAGATAAACTTACTATCCAAGCGGATACTGATGCTGAGATATTATTGATGGAAGTTCCAATCCAATTAAAAGATTGAAGAGTGGAAGTTGCTCAAGTTGCAAAACCTTCCTGGATTTTCCAGCTCCAAATAAACAAAGAAAAGTCGAAGAGAAATCAATCTTAAATCTCTCAATTGCAAATCAAAAATATTAAATCATGAATACAAAAAATATAGAAGCTATCATAGCCCCACCCCCGCCCCATATGGTTGGCGATGGTTTCCGTGTACATAATTTTTTTCCCGGAGAGCAAATTAGTAAAAAAAGGATGAGTCCTTTCTTTATGCTTGACTACGGTGCTAAAATAGAATTCAATCCGTCAGCAGAGCCAAGAGGCGTAGGCGTTCATCCGCATGCAGGTTTTGAAACAGTAACCATTGCCTATCACGGCAAAATAGCCCACCACGATAGTGCCGGCAACAGCGGTGTCATCGGTGAAGGCGATGTACAATGGATGACAGCCGGCGCCGGTTTATTGCACAAAGAATATCATGAAGAAAATTTCAGCAGGGAAGGCGGATTATTTCAAATGGTGCAACTATGGGTAAACCTTCCTGCAAAGGATAAAAAGACAGCCCCTAAATACCAGGGAATAACGAACAGCATAATGGGGAAACATTACCTGGAGGATAAAGAAAGTTTCATCGAGGTCATAGCAGGTGAATACAACGGCACGAAAGGCCCGGCAACTACCTTTACACCGATGCAAGTGTATAATGCAAAGTTGAAAAAAAGAAGCAAAGCAACGTTGCGCTTTCCTGCAAACTATAACACAGGCTTGCTGGTAATTGAAGGTGGTGCCCAATTAAATGAAAGTGCTGTTACTACCGACCATTTTGTTCTGTTTAAAAATGAAGGCGAAGAAATAGAAATTGAAGCAACAGAAGATACGATCATACTTGTTCTTTCCGGGGAGCCTATTAATGAACCCATTGCAGCCTACGGTCCTTTTGTAATGAACACCTGGGCGGAAGTGGAAGAAGCTATCGAATCGGCGAGCAGGGGAAAGTTCGGAATGCTGAAAGGCTAGTGGAGAGCGGGGAAATTTGCACTATGCAACTGACAATTGGCAAGGTTCCCAAAGTTTAAAATTCTTTGTCGATTGCCCGTTGCCTATTGCCTATTGTCTATAGGGTATAGCAGTGCAATGCGCCTGGTAGAAAGCCTGGTCCTTGAATTTTGAAACACTACTGATCAATACAGAATCACTATAAGAAAGCGGGATCGCCAACTTTACCTGCGGATGTTGATCTGTAATGAGAAAATAATATTCTGTGGAGACAAATAACTTACCCTGGTAATTGTGTTTGATCTTGTAACTACGTTCACCGGGCGGACATCCTTTGGTGCAGTTCAGGAGCATTTCCATCACCAGGTTGTTCTTTTCATATTGATTGATCTTGATGGCTTCGCAACCGCACTGGCTGCACCAGAGACGCCTGATGTCGGTGTACGTCCTGCTTTTTTTGCCTTCCTTGTACAACATATCAGTACCACTGAACTTAGAGAAAAGGATGCAGCCGGTCAACAGGAAATTACACAGTATGATTAAGAAGACCCGCATGCTCGTCATAGTTTCATATCATGAATGATCGCCTTGATCTTATCATCCAGCTCCTTATTCACTTTTTCATAATCGGCAGCGCTACTTAATGTCGCATTCACACTAAAATAAAACTTGATCTTGGGCTCCGTACCGCTCGGTCTCGCCGAAATACTGCTCATATCTTCCGTGATGAACTGGAGCACATTGGATTTGGGCAATTCCAGTTTCCATTCTTCACCCGTAAATAAATTTTTCTCCACCTGTAATTCATAATCACGGAGCATGATCACCGCCGAACCATTAATCGATTGTGGCGGATTCGACCGGTAACTCTCCATCATCGCCGCGATCTGCTGCTGCCCGTCCATTCCCTTCCTGGTAATAGAAATAAGCTGTTCCTTATAAAAACCATACTCCACATAGAGATCGATCATTTTTTCATACAGGCTCCTCCCCTTTTCTTTTTCATAGGCCGCCATCTCACAAAGTAGGGCCACGGCGCTTACACCATCCTTATCCCTGATCTTATCTCCGATCATCAATCCAAAACTCTCTTCGCCACCGATGATATAATTCTCCTTCCCTTCTTTCTGCCGGATCAGTTCGGCGATCCATTTAAAACCGGTGAGCACCCGGTAACAGGCCACCTGGTTCCTCACGGCGATCGCATCGATCATCGGCGTGGTAACGATCGTTGTCACCACCATATCATTGGGTTTGGCGATCCCTTTTGTCTTTCTTGCTTCGATCAGGTAATTGAATGCAAGCACCGCTGTCTGGTTCCCGTTCATCAAGATCCATTTACCTGCAGAGTCTTTGACCCCTATGGCGATCCTGTCCGCATCAGGATCGGTACCGGCGAGAATATCCGCATCCAGTTTCTCTGCCAGTTTTAACCCAAGACTCATCGCTTCACTTTCTTCGGGATTGGGATACGCGACGGTGGGAAAGTTGCCATCCGGTGTTTGCTGCTCTTCTACAATATGCACATTATTGAACCCGAATTTTTTCAATACCGGCGGCACCATCGTGATGCCCGTACCATGTATCGGCGTATACACGATTTTCATTTCGCTGTGTTTGGCAATGAGCTCCGGGTATACACTCAACCCTTTTACCATTTCCATGTATTTTTCATC
>DASYLC010000060.1:0-7351 GCA_036009775.1 Chitinophagaceae bacterium | reverse complement strand
TTCTCCATTGTACCCGCTATCAGCTGGCGACCTGCCGCGCAAACTGTTCTGCGGCTGAATTACCGGTATAACTGGCAGCAGGATATCTTAGGGAATCCTGCATCTAAACTGGCGGGCTTTCAATTTGGCGTCAGCACTTATTTCTGAATCAGATCGCTTATTGCCCTGGATTGGGGGGAATCCCGGTAATGGCGACTAATTGGTACGTATTATGCTTTACCACCCGGGTATCAAAAGCTTTTATTAAATTAAAATCAACGATCATGCAATGGAGAGGAAGAAGGGCGAGTTCAAACGTAGACGACCGTCGCGGCATCTCAGGTGGTGGGATGGCAGCAGGCGGTGGTATCCTAGGTCTTATTATTTACCTGCTTTATAATTTCCTGGGAGGTGGAAATTCAAACAGCCCGCAGTTGCCGCCGATCAATGACCAGCACCAGGTCACTACACTGTCGCCGGAGGAAAAAAAGGCAGATGATGATCGGGCAGAATTTGTAAAAGTAGTGCTCGCCGAAACGGAGGACGTATGGAATAATCTCTTTGCAAAAGAAGGAAGCGATTATACCGAGCCTGTCCTTGTATTATTCCGGGGCGCTGTTGCCTCAGCATGTGGAAATGCAAGTTCCGCCTCAGGACCTTTTTACTGCCCGGGAGACAATAAACTGTATATAGATCTTTCTTTTTACCAGGACCTGCAGGATAAGTTAAATGCTCCGGGTGATTTTGCCATGGCATATGTGGTGGCACATGAAGTGGGACATCATATCCAATACCTGAATGGTACAGCTGAAAAGATACAACGTCTCCGGGAACAGGTAAGCGAAACGGAATACAACCATTATTCAGTGATGATGGAATTACAGGCGGATTTCTATGCAGGCGTTTGGGCTCATCATGCACAAAAAATGAAAAACATACTGGACCCGGGAGATATTGAAGAAGCATTGAATGCAGCCAATGCGATCGGTGACGACCGGCTGCAACGACAGGCAACAGGCCAGGTTGTTCCGGATGCGTTTACACACGGTACATCCGCACAACGGGTATATTGGTTTAAAAAAGGTTACCAGACAGGTGATTGGAAACAGGGAGATACCTTTAATGCGCCTGACCTTAAATAAAATAAGATCAGTATTTATTTAAGTTCTGTAATCTTCTCTCACCGGTGAGAATGCATCGATCACTTTACAGGCAGTTCTGGCTATCGCAGAATGCGGCATATTCGACGGGATCACATGATACATACCTGCCGTCAATAAACAAGCCTGTTCACCAATGATCATATCGAGCTCACCTTCGAGGATATAGGTGATCTGTTCATGTATATGCTGGTGGAGGGGTACACTGCTTCCTTTTTCAAGTTCTACATATCCAAAACTCATGCTTTCGCCATGGGCATAATAGCCGGTGATGCCGGGAACAAGAAGTTTCGGAGTGATATCTTTTATTGATTGCATTATTAAATTGTATGTTCTGTGCTTTTACCCGCGCCTCCGCATCTCTGCGATTATTTCTCAAAATAGCAAAAATTCCCACCCACCCATTCCTTATCCTTATTATACCGTACGCCGATCATCTTGCCCTTGCTAAGCCTTCCGAGGTTATTCGTGCCAACAGGCCTGGCGGTTCCATCCTTCCAGAAATAAAATACCCGTATCTCCGCTTTGGCCGGTACATCCGGCGTTTGAATAGCATCCGCGTATTTTACTTTACGTTGCAGGATCCAGTTATGCGGGTCCTTTACTTTGTCAATATCGGCTTGCGTTACATCTATTACCACACCCTGGCCGGCAAAAGAGAATAAGGGCTTTAATACATAATTCTCCAGGTCAGCAGGCACCTGTTTCACTTCATCGAGATAAAATGTTTGCGGTACATAAGGATGGCGGATCAGGGGCAATGTGTATTTACTGATCCGGTAGAACCAGTTGGGATGCGGCGCCCATTCCACATCCAGTTCTTCAAATAATATCTTTCCTTTTTCCTGTACTTCCTGTGTTTGTTGCTGCAGGTCGTCAAAGATCACGCGGTTGTAGATTCGTTTGATCTCTGTTTTCTTACCCTCATTCATATAATAGAGCTTCTTCCCTTCTTTTACCAGGTCGTTCAGGTCTACCATTTTAATACCCACGTATTCCTCGGTGCAATAAAAATCGATCCTTGTTTTTTGCTTGCGGGGAAATATTTCGAGTAATACTACATTCTCCGGGTTATGTTTACCGATAATGATCTCTTTTAATAATTGGATATAGGTTTCCCGGGTATACCCGTTGAGATAGCAATCAAAATTACCCGGCACCGGGAAATGATGCCGGAATACATCATCCAGCAATACTTCGTAAGCGAAAAGGGTAGGAAAGCCCTGCATCTCGATCAGTTGGGGCTCATATTCACCCGCTGCATTGATGCAGATCCCGAAATCAAAAGCGATAAAATGGGAATGATCATTTTCTCCCGGCACTTTCAGTCCTTCGGGTATGGCGTCTTTGGTCAATGTTTTGAAAGAAGGATCGGCAATGATGTCCACAATACTCTCACAGGCATCGAGCATTTTTTTTGTAAAATCTTTGGGAACAAATATGGGCGTTTCGGCTACCCTGAAGTCCAGTTCACCCGGGTGGACACCATGGAGTTCTTTTAAAAAGGCCTCATATTTCTCTTTGGTGAATTGTTCGTTATAGGTCTTGCGTATGGATGGTATCATATTCCCGGGGTTTAATGAGGAGGTCTGCTAAATTAAGATATTGTTTACTAAACCCGGATACCTCCCGGATACAAAAAACATAGCCCCGGGTTTAAAAACCCGGGGCTATGAAGCATAAACGCCGATAAAACCATTTTAATGGTTTTATATAGATTTGTAGGGTGAAGATATATGTACCATGTTTCAAAGGATCATTTCTGAACATTTCATAAAATGGTTAAAACCATTTGGCATCGGATGCTTAAATATAGCCCCGGGTTTAAACCCGGGGCTATAATGCATATCCGTTGATAAAACCATTTAAATGGTTTTATATAGAATTATAGGATGGGAGCCGGTCTTTGTTTTTATAAAACAGGATCCGTCGGTTCATTGCGTCTTGACCCTGATGTCTTTGATCGGTACAGCGGGTCCGATAATTTTGGCTTTTTTAGCAATGATCCATGCTGCACGGCGGCCGATATTATTACTGTTGTATTTGATCCACATATAACCATCTTCACCCCATTCAGTTCCCCATGAATTTTTCATCAGCCAGGCACCTTTGTCATCATCCCATCCCACTAATGTGATGGCATGGTTGGAACTGGGACTGCCATAGTTACTTGCAAATTCAAAAAAGGCACCGTTGGTATAGTCCTGGAAAGCTGCTGTTACCTGTACACTCGCCGCAATAGGTCCATATTTACACATCGCTTCTTTAATAGCAGCAACGGAGGCGATCTTATTGATATCCCCGGAAGGATCTACTATACCCCAATCGGTTGCATAATAGTTGGTAGCAGGTGTTCCACCGCCGCAGGGCTGGTTCACTCCCGCATCCGGCAATACTGATTCTTTTTCCAGGTTTTTATTATTATCAACCATCCATTCCATGACCTGGTAAGCAAAACCGCCACTGCAATCACCCGCAACGCAGTTCTCAGCATGTTGTTCTGAAGCATCTATAAGTGAACCGTTCACTTTCTTATAGTTCCCTTCATAAGCGCCCAGCGCTGAATAGGCCCAGCAGTTACCGCAACGCTGATCCCTTACCGGTGTTACATATCCCTGTGTCCGGGCATCATACTTTTTTAATGTAGCAAAGCAACCTAGCAATTTGATTTTGTTGATATCAATGGCCGCTACTGTCAGCTGGCGGTTTTGCAGGTATTGTTTGATACGGATATTTTCACTTTCGGGTACTTCTTTTTCTCCTGTGATCTCATCCAGCGTTTTATTGCTCTTACTGGTAAAGCCAACATTGTATTGCAATTTGTTCTGGACAATGATGGCCCGTTGCGATGCTAACCTGGTTTTAATAACTTCGGGAGCTTTCACTTCCCTCACCATATATTTTTGAGGAAGTTTTACGATCTGCGAACTCGCCTGGAGGACGCAAAAAATGGCCGCTGTGGCCAATGCATGTTGTTTTTTGAAAATTTTCATAATTAAAGGTTTGTGGTTATAAAAAAAGGAAAGGTTACTTAATGATCACGGTGTATTTCTTTTGTTTATCCGCTTTCTCGCTGGGTTCCCAGGAACGTTTGTGGATGAAATCAAGAACGGTGGTGCTTTTTACAAGGGCACGGAAATGAAAGACCTGCAGGTCAGCCCCATCCTCTTTTCCTTCAGTATTACTGATCACAGAAACGGAATCAAGCGATATATTTTTGGAATAGGTTGAATCGGTTGTGCTCCAGGCATAGCCTGTTCCCATACTGGTACCTAGTTTGATCGTAAAGGTTTCATTCACCTTTACAGTAATGCTATCAGTCTTTACGCTAGTGGTATCAGCGGGATTGTTGCTCTCCGGGTTTTGTGGACTCTTCGTGCTTTCACTTTTAGGGGAAGCACCACAGGCATAAAGAAAAATGAGCAGTGTCAGAACTTTCATTTGGATAAGTTTAGTTGCTCTGACCAGTGACCTTAAACCTTAAAGAATTGCCTTTCTCAGGGTGGGAGTGTACGAATGGCGGCGAATCAAATCTTGGGCAAGGTAACAACTCTTTGAATTAAAAAAATACCACTTTCGGGTAATTTTTTAAGTAGCAATTCCGGATTTTAAACTGGAAAATAGCGGAGAGGAACAAAATTATACGCTAGTGTCTCAGTTTGAGATTGCAAGAAATACAGGAACACGGATGACACGGACCGGAAGGATAAACACGGATTGATTTAGCTACGCTAATTCAGGTCGAACGCGTATTTAGCTGACAACTGATCCTTTATATGCTGTTTACAGCATATAAATCCGTGTGCGTGCATTTCAAACTGAGATACTACTAATTATACCAGTACCTCCTGGAATTGCTCGACCGCATGATTCAGAAAATTGGGAAGAATATGTTTATGCGTCCAGCTGATCTTATCGGGGTCGTTCAGGTGTTTCAACATGCTGATCAGTTTATCTTCACCATGACTTTCGATCACCGTTTTTCTTTTCTCCTCTGTCTGGAGGTGAAGGCTCATACCGGGTGCATCGGCTTCGGGGTGGAACTGTGTACCGATCATATAATCGCCGAAACGGATCCCCATGATCGCTCTTTCATACGGAACATGTGGCCGGCTTTTTTCAATACAAAGTAACCGGGCGCCCATTTCATTGAGCAGGTCGTGATTGGGTTGTATCACCTGGTAATCCCGGCTGTCCACTGCATAAAAAGGATCCCGCAATCCTTCGAACACCGGTTCTGTTTTCCCGGCTTCCAGCATATGGATCGGGAATACACCAAATGCTGTTGATTTTCTTTTGGATACAAGACCGGCGTTAAAGTAACGGGCAGCGAGCTGGAAGGAATGGCAGATAAAGAAAACATGTTTCTTCAGCGCATTGGAAGGGTTGGCATTCCATCTCTCCATTTTATCCAGCCAGCGGCACCAGGCAATATCCCAATCCTCGAAACGGCTTACCAGCGGATCACCGGGACCACCCGAAGAGATATAAATATCATACGATGTGTCGGGGAGTTCATTTTTAAGGCGGACATCGAATTCATCTACTACCACTTCCATACCGCAGCTTTCAGCAAAATCTTTCAGGATCGTACGAATACAACGCATACCCTGGTTTGCTTTGCCTTCATAGAGATCGAGGATTGCTACCTTAACAGACCTTTTGTCGTTCCAACTCATGGGTACAAAAATAATGATTTTTTAACGGAGGGCTTAAACATACGATTGCATGGTTCTCCACAAATGTGGATTAAATGATTGAAATTAAGAGTGTTTTGGGGCTGTTAAAATGAGGGAGGATAAGAATAATTACGTAAGAGGATTAATGAGAAAATGTGCGGGTGTGAAAATGTGGAAATGCAAGGACCGATCAATACAGCAGACTTTTGGGAGTTTTCCTGGCAGATGAACCTGAATTTCACATTCACACATTTATCACATTCTTACACCGAATTATTTTCTCTCATACACTTTCTCCCCGCCTAAAAACGTCTTCAGCACATTCACTCCCAATAATTTCCCGGGATCCGTTTTCATGATATCCTCATCAAGAATAATGAAGTCGGCGAATTTTCCTTTCTCCAAACTTCCCTTTTCTCCTTCTTCAAAATTGGCTTTGGCCGCCCAGATGGTCATACCCCTCAAAGCCTGCTCACGACTCAGCGCATTCTCCATTTGATAGCCATCGGCAGGCCAGTTCTTTGCATCTTTTCTTACCACGGCAGCAAAGAATGTTTTAAACGGAGAAATATCTTCCACCGGGAAATCAGTTCCCAATGGTATCCATCCATTCTGATCCAGTAATTGTTTATAGGCATAAGCCCCTTTTACCCTTTCGGTCCCGAGACGGTCACCGGCCCAGTACATATCACTGGTTGCATGGGTAGGTTGTACAGAAGGGATAATGGAGTTGGTCCCGAATAAATTAAAATCATTTGGATTGACAACCTGTGCATGTTCGATCCTCCACCGCTGATCGTTCCTGCCTTTTAAATATTTTGCATACACGTTCAGGATCGTCCTGTTACCGCTGTCACCGATCGCATGGGTGCACATCTGCCATCCTTTTGCAACGATCCAGTTGGCGACCGAATCGAAATGCTCGGGTCTGCTCAGTAAAAATCCATAATGCCCCGGTTTATCGCTGTAAGGCTGCAATAAACAGGCGCCCCTTGAACCCAGTGCCCCGTCGCCATATACTTTAAAACTCCGCACATTCAAACGGTCCGTTTTGATCATTCCATTCTTTTCCGCATAAGCATAATTGGCCGGCTCATCGCTCAGCATTACATACAAACGCATTTTCAGATCACCATTGGCCTGTAATTTTTTTATTCCTTCAACTGCTTCGGCGCTTAGCCCGCAATCGTCAATGGTAGTGAGACCCACGGCAAAACAATTTTGCTCAGCCGCCTGTAGTACTTTTTTGAATTGCTCATCCGTGATGACCGGGATCTTTGCGGAAACGCGGTCGATCGCATTGTCGATCAGCAAACCGGTCAGCGTTCCTTCCATTTCCTGGATCTCGCCACCGGTCAGGGTATCGCCGGATTTTATTCTGGCCAGGTTCAGCGCTTTCTGGTTGGCGATCGCAGCATGTCCATCGATCCTCGTCAGTAATACAGGTCTGTCCGGGAATAATTCATTCAGTTTTTCATTCGTTGGAAATTCTTTTTCAGTCCAGTCGTTCTGGTCCCAGCCGCGACCTAATAA
>DASYLC010000059.1:0-10776 GCA_036009775.1 Chitinophagaceae bacterium | reverse complement strand
AATGGCAATTTATCATTACAGAAATTATCGGTCGACGGTAGCAACATCAATGCAGGTCATTTGATCTCCAGCGATACAGCCGGCAGCAGCGCACATTACACAGTAGTGGTCCGTAATTGCAGTATTACCAAACTCGGTATTGACACAAGATGCAAAGCGATCTTCTACGCTTATAAGTCGATAATAGCGGATAGTATCATTTTTTCCGGGAACCTGTTCTCCCATAGCAGTGCCGACGGGATCATGATGGCGGATGAAAAAGATGATAAAGGCTATTACAATGCTGAAAAGATCAGCGTCACTAATAATTCGTTCGACGGGCAATTGGGCACACTGTTAAATATCTATCGTGGTGGCAATGACGAAAGCACCCTTGGGCCTCAATTGATTTTCGCCAATAACCAGGTCCGTGATTGTCATACAGGAGTGGGTACTCTTATGACATTTACAGGTGTGCAGGTGACTAATATCATCAACAATCAATTTTTCAATTGCAATCCAGGCGCCACGCTGGTAACTTATAAGGATACTGTGAGAGCCAGGCACTTGTTTGAAAGAAATACATTATCCAACGCAGGTTCTGTCACAGGCAACGCCTTTCTCATTGAGAAAAACAATATCATTAAATAATAACTGTCATAATAAACATAAACTAATGAAGATCATTCATCAGGTTCATCCGCAGGATTTTCAAAATTATAAGACTCAACAGATCCGGGAAAAATTCTTACTGGAGAAATTAGTACAGCCGGATAAGATCGAATGCTGTTATACACACTATGACAGGATGGTGATCGGCGCGGCAAATCCTGTAGACCAATGCCAGAAATTGACCAGTTATGACCAGCTGAAATCTGAAAATTTCCTTGACCGTCGTGAAATGGGCATCATCAATATTGCCGGAAACGGTTCCATCAAAGTAGATGGTTCAACATTCGAGCTGGAAAAACTGGATTGCCTGTATATCGGTATGGGAGCAAAGGAAGTGACTTTCTGTACCAAAGATAAAGCTGAGCCTGCAAAATTCATCTTCTTCTCCTGCCCTGCTCACCAGGCTTTTCCTGCAAAGCTGATGAAACCTGCTGAAGCATTACCTGCGGAAATGGGCGGACCGGATACGATCAATCACCGGATCATCAATAAATACATACATGCCGATGGAATAAAAAGCTGCCAGCTCATGCTCGGTGTGACCAGTTTTAAGAAGGGAAGTATCTGGAACACGATGCCACCGCACCTGCATGACCGGCGAATGGAATCCTATTTTTATTTCGATCTGCCTGAAGGACAACGCATCATTCATTTTATGGGTGAGCCACATGAGACAAGGCATCTTTTTCTGAATAATGAAGAGGCCATTGTTTCACCCAGCTGGAGTATACACAGTGGCATGGCCACTTCCAGCTATTCGTTTATCTGGGCGATGGCGGGTGAGAATATGGCGTTCACGGATATGGATGCGGTTCCGGTACAAACATTACAGTAATGATGATCGCGGAGATGCAGTCATTGCGGGCGAAGCGGTCATTGCGGGCAAAGCAAAGCAAAAAAAATATATAGTATGCCAAACTTCAGGGTGGATGGAAAACTTGCCTTAGTAACAGGCAGTAGTCGCGGGATCGGGAAAGCGATCGCTATTGCACTTGCCGAATCAGGCGCCGATATTATTGGCGTCAGTTCCAGGCCGGAACCCGGCAGCGATGTAGAGAAGGCAGTGATAGCTGCCGGGAAAAAATTCTATGCCTATCAATGCGATCTCGCTGACCGCAATTCCCTGTATTCATTTATCGAGAAAGTAAAAGCAGATCATCCCCGCATTGATATTCTTATCAACAATGCCGGTCATATTCTCCGCAAACCAGTTGCCGAGCACCCGGACGAGTATTGGGACCGGATCATGAGCATCAACCTGGATGCACAATTCATTCTGACAAGGGAAGTCGGTAAACGAATGACAGACCAGGGATATGGTAAGATCGTTTTTACCTGTTCGCTGCTTTCTTTCCAGGGTGGTATCAATGTACCGGGTTATGCGGCGAGTAAAGGCGCGGTCTCTTCCTTATTAAAAGCTTTTGCCAACGAATGGGCAAGATCGGGCGTAACGGTCAATGGCGTTGCTCCGGGCTATATCTCCACCGATAATACAGAACAATTGAGAGCAGATCCTGAGCGAAACACCGCGATCCTTTCCAGGATACCTGCCAACCGTTGGGGAACGCCGGAAGATATGACCGGTGTCTTTGTATTTCTATCCTCGCCTGCTTCAGATTATATGAATGGTACTATTGTAACCGTTGATGGGGGCTGGATGGGAAGATAAGCTGTCCTTATTTCTTTTGCCGCCGCAACAACGCTTCCAAAAAATAATAGTCGGCATAGATCAGCGGCACATCCACTTCTCCTTTGGCAGGCTTATTACCTGTGCTGTGCAAGAGGATAAATCCTTTGCTGCCACCCGGTGCCGACCTGTATTGTCCAACCAGGCTTTTCATTATCCTATCCGCTGTCTTGCGGTATTGTTTTCCCAGCGCTGAATAATTTTTCAATTCATACAAAGCAGATGCGATGATGGCAGCGGCCGATGCATCTCTTGGTTCTTTTGCAGGATCGGGAGCATTAAAGTCCCAGTAAGGGATCATATCGGCAGGTAAGTTCGGGTTGTTCAAAATAAAAGCTGCGATCAGTTCCGCCTGTTTCAAATAGGCCGGATCCTTTGTTTCCCGGTAACACATCGTATAACCATACAAGCCCCAGGCCTGTCCGCGGGCCCAGGCAGATTCCTTTGCATAACCCTGGTGAGTGGTTTTCCCGATTACTTTACCGGTCAGTGTATCATAATCCACCACATGATAAGAACTATGATCCGGGCGAAAATGGTTTTTCAAAGTTGTATTGGCATGCGATACGGCGATCTTATAAAAAGAAGAATCATGCGTAAGCCGGGTAGCGGCGAATAATAATTCGAGGTTCATCATATTATCGACGATGACCGGGTATTGCCATTGAGGAAAATCCCATGATTTGATACAACCGGTTACAGGACTGAATCTTGTCGATAAGGTTACAGCGCCCTGTATCACTTGTTTTTTATATGCTTCATCACCCGCAAGCCGCCAGCCATTCCCATAACTATTATATACTTTGAAACCCACATCATGTGAATTCCTGTTCTTTGGTTCTCTTTCCATCAGTGCAGTAAATTCTCCGGCTCTTGTTTTCCATTCCTGCTTGCCGGTATACTCATACATAAACCATAATATACCTGGCCAGAAACCGCTTGTCCAGTCATTGGATACAACCAGCTTCACGGAGTCGTTGTTTACGGTTCTTGGAAATACCTGTTGCTTCACCCGGCTAGTCATCGCTTCCTTATATAACAGGTTTACCTGCGACTCCGCATCCTTCCAGGTCTTTTTATCTGTTTGACCCATTGTTTGCAGGACCGTACAGGAGATAGCAACAAACAGTATGTTCATTTTTAGCAGCATGGCTCTTGCATTTTAATTTTTACCCGGTTCATTTTTAGTCGCCGGTTGATAAAAGAGTTCCCGGTTGTTTATTGACCACTTTTTTGACCTGCAATGCATTCAATACCGGTTCACCCTCTATGCTTTCGAAATCGATACCGATACCTGCATCAGTTGAAACAACTACCCGTATCGTCTTTGTAACAGCAGTAGCCGTTCCGTATTGTGCCGAAATATCGAAGTTATCCAGTACCAGCTTCCCGTTCACAGATACATTAAATATACGTTTGCCATTCGGTTCTATCCGGTCCGGGTCAGATAAATTATACGGGGGTTCCTTTACCATCCCTCCCAGTAATTCTGCAAAATACAGCGTCAGGTCATACTCTCCTGCAGGCGCATCGATCCTGTATTTATTAATCCCAACCTGTTGCGTCTGGTAAATCGGGTCATCATCAGTACCTGAAATACTTTTATCTGTTCCGTAAGGAAGCCTTGCATTATTCGGGATGACAAAGGTCTTGCCGCCGACATGTCCCCATCCGCCCTGTTTATAGACCTGGTCGGGTATCCACATCTGCTGGTCCTTATCCCTGAAATACCTGCGGGAACCCATCAGGATATTCATCTGGCGGAATTCAGTTTCCTTTAATTCGCCGGGAAGCAGGTAAAATGGAATAGTAGCTTTATCAACGTAACTCTTTCCTTCGTTGCCTGCTACCACTTTAAGATCATTGGTCCCGTTGACAAAAGGTAGTTTCCATTCACATAATCCCTGTTTCGGTTGTTTTTTTCCCGCTGACCGGTTATTAAAAAATAGTTCGGCTGTTTTTAAATTCGTCGCCACCTGCACTGTTCGCATAGAAAATAAATTATTGCTGTCGGCGATACCGGCGGCAGGTTGTGTGCCCAGTATCTTTATAAAAGGATCCTTTGACAGCATGGCCTTATAATAATAGTAAGGATCCTTGGGAGTTCTGTCCCATTCCAGCAATCCTTTATTATTGATATGGGGCATTGTTTCCGTTCTCGTTTCCGAGTTGAAATCCGCAAGGTTCCAGATCATGGCTCCCGCCACATAAGGCCGCTTCATCATTTCAGCAAAATAGTACTGGTGAAAGGCGGTAGTGTATTCCACACTTTTATCAAAGCGCACAGGCGATAAGCTCCTGATCCTCGGATCGGCATCAGCGCCAAATTCCGATACAACCATGGGTTTCATGGGTTGTTTTTTGTGAAAGGAATCGAGAAAGACCGGGAAATCATACAGGTTGGCCCCATACCAGCCCGAATACAAATTCCAGCCCACGATCATCGGGATATCCACCAAACCAATATTGTTGTATTTATCATAATCCCCGTGATGGGCCATCATCGTATAACGTTCAGGATCTTCCTTACGGGTAAGACTATCCAGCGATCTTGCCAGCTTCGTAACAGATGCAAAGTATACCTGCTGTTTTTCTTTATCATTCCTGTAATGCGTACGGAGCAACACTTCATTCATATAACACCAGATGATCACGCTGGGGTGGTTGTACTGCTGACGGATCATCTCCTGTTGCATCTGTATGCAATTATCATAGAACGCCGTCGTCTCGGTTATTTCATTCACAATGGGTATCTCAACGGAAGCTAAAATACCCAGGCTGTCACAAGCTGCCAGCACAGCGGGGTCCTGGGGATAGTGGGCCACTCTCAGGAAATTACCTCCCATTTTTTTTATCAGCTCAATATCTTTTTTTGCCAGCTGATCAGGGACAGCATTCCCCATGCCTTTATAATCCTGGTGACGGCTGGTACCGGTCAAATGAAGGTGTTTCCCATTCAGGTAAAACCCTTTATCCGCGTCAAAATGAAACCACCGTAAACCAAGCGGGTTTGTAATCCTGTCGAGTATTTGTCCCGAAAGAGCATCTTTAATTTCTGTAGTGACTGAATATAAATAAGGCGAATCGGGTGACCAGAGGAAAGGATCGCTGATCTCAATGGCTTGCCGGATCATCCCGGTATCTGTGCCCTGGCCGGCTACTGTTTGAAAGGAACTGCTCCCGATCTTTTTACCGCTCTTATTATAAATAACGGAAAAGATATTGATATTCCTGTCCGAGGATCCATGATTGGTGATGCCGGACCTGATCACAACCGTTGCGCTTTTGTTACTGACAACCGGTGTATTGATCAGTACCGGGTTGCCGCCGTATGCATCAAAAGAAAAATGGACGGGGTCAACGGCGATCAGCCAAGCATCCCGGTAGATACCTCCATAAAAAGTAAAATCTGCCGAAAGAGGTGGTATGTTCCCGTTATGACTGTTATCCACTTTTACCAGCAATTCATTTTCACCGGAGCGGTTGATTAGATCAGTCACCGGGATATAAAAACCTGAATACCCGCCGGTATGTTCCCCGGCTTTTTTTCCATTGATAAAAACTTCGGTGAACTGGTTGGCTCCTTCAAAATAAAGAAAGAATTGTTTATCTCCTGTGACCGTACCGGTCTCCAGCTTCTTTTTATACCAGCCAATGCCGCGGTAGTAACCGGGGATATCATCCATTACATCATGCACATTCCAGGTATGGGGAAGATCGACCGGTTCCCATTTTGCGGTGCTGTTCTTTTCAGTATCCTTTATAAATTCCCAGCCTTTATTGATATTCGTAAGGTCCCTTCCGGGCGGCTGGGCCAGTAAGATCACAGGCAAGAATGAACAGTATAAAAAGAGGATCAGTTTCACAGGAGAATTATTTTTTCATGGCTTTTATTCATTGTCCGGTACTGCACTGGTTGAAAAGAAAAGGGGATGAATGTCCATCTCATCCCGCTTTTCTGCTCATGATTGCTATAGAGAACTGCTTGCTATTTAAAACACGTTGATTGGTCAATTGATCTGTACCGGTCTCCTGTACGCCGTTGAGAAGATATCGACATCAAATTGCGACGTGATATTATCCTGCAGCTGTATCTCGAACTTGCGGACACCCGGAGCAGGGTTATTCAGCAATTTTATATAGATCGTATCCATGGCCTGTTTGGCCTGCGGGAATTTGATCGTATACGTGGAATCAGCTGTCGGTATCACAACGCCGTTCTTATCAACAATGGCAAAATCAACTCCATTTGCAGCCGGACCCGCAATACCGCCTGTGACAACAGCATACTTTGCTATCGCATCATAATCACGGGTAAACGTAGAATACAATTGTACCGGGAACTTGATCAATGCCGGCTGGGACCTGGGTACAGTTACACCGGTGTTGGTATTCGGAACAAAGATGGCATAGTAATGATGCTCCAGCTCGGGTATCCCTGCAGGATAGTCTCTCTTTTCGCAGGAGCTCAACACCATCGTAATGGTTCCGGTCAATAATATATATAGGAATGTTTTCATTGCTTGATTTTTTATGGTCATGATTTTTTACCAGTTGGGATTTTGAATGACATTTCCCTGGCTTGTTGATATTTCATGCAGGGGGATAAAGTAGAGATAATCACGGTCGACCCGGAATGTCCTGGTTGAAGAGGGTTCAACGATCAAAACCTTATCGGCATTTAAGTTCAGGCTGGACTGGCTGGTACCTACCCATTCAGCAACAATAAATTTAGCACCCAGCAACGTTTGCGGCAATACACTTTCGGCTGTTTTCCAGCGTATCAGGTCATCATAGCGGAATCCTTCCATAGCCAATTCTATCGTGCGCTCTCTCCTGAGCTCTTCCCGCATGCTCAGGTTATTGGTTGTTACAAATGCATTGGTCAATTTGGGTACAAAACCTGCTCTTGTTCTCAACGCATTCACGGTAAGGTTCAGGTCGGCATCGCTGATGGAGCCGTTCAATTCATATTTTGCTTCAGCTAAGGTCAGCAGCACTTCGGCATAACGGATCAGGATCCTGTCAGTTGTAGCGGCATTTACAATAGCCTGGTCAGCAGTACTGAATCCTTTTTTTGGTGCGATCGCTGTGCGTATACCCAATGATGTCTTGGGTATCCATGGTCCCTGGTAAGCCACATCACCGGCCCGGAAATAACTGAATCCAACCCTTGGATCCCGGTTGTCAAGAATAGTATTATAACTCGTCTCATTTATTTCCTGTACAAATAAGGGAGAACGGGTGGCAGAAGGAGTGGTACCATCCACATTAAAAGCAGGAAGCCCGTCACTATACAGGTATTGGCGAAGCAGGTTGCGGGTGGGCGCTAACTGGCCGTTCTCCAGGTTTCTCGAATGATTATGGCCCAGCAAAAGATTCGCATTACTTACACCGTATATTTTTACAAAAATATTTTCCAGGTTACCAGGTCCTTCACCTGCCTGGGTAAATAAACCACCATAGTTAG
Source organism: Chitinophagaceae bacterium (assembly GCA_036009775.1). Classification (GTDB taxonomy): domain Bacteria; phylum Bacteroidota; class Bacteroidia; order Chitinophagales; family Chitinophagaceae; genus JJ008. The sequence goes on along the minus strand of DASYLC010000059.1, from coordinate 2,968 downwards.
AATATAATGCATGCCCCTCACCCATTACTGCTGTGGCTGCAGTAATAGCGATATTCAGGTGATCCTGCCAGTTAGCAATTGAGCCATGAAATTTTCCGCGGGTGCCTTCGTACAATGCAGCCCTTGCTTTCAATGCCAGGGCGCTGCTTCTTGTAGCCCTTCCCCACATGGCAGCCGGAAGATCGGCCCGTTTGGGTAACCATACAGCTGCGAAATCGAGATCATCATATATCTGTTGTATCACCTGTGCTCTTGAGGTACGTGGCATATATAATTCGGGGGAATTGGCCAGCAGGGTTTTTAATAAGAGCGGAACATCACCATAGAGCTTTATTAATTTGGAATAAGCATAAGCGCGGAAGAAACGGGCTTCGGCAAACCAACGGTTCCTTACTGCATCAGTGACCTGTGCTTTCACTCCCTGTTCCAGGATATTATTTGCGGTGAAGATCTCATTATAGCGATCGCTCCAGTCAGCACTCGTGTTCAATACGGGACGGTTACCTGTGCTGACTCCATTGGGTGCCGTATTAACCGCATCGTCAGCACGGTTATCGACCCAATCACCCGGCAATTGCTGGTAGAGGCGATTGCAGGCATTCATCAGGTCGGTTTCCGAATTCCAGAATTGCTCATTGGTGAGCTCTGTTTCAGGGTTACGGTCCAGTTTATTACAGCCGGCGAGCAATAATCCCGCAGCCAGTATACTTATTGATAGTTGTGTTATCTTTTTCATGTTGCTGCTTAATTAAAGTGAAAGATTAATTCCAAAAGCAATACTGCGATAGAAAGGATAGGTCCTTGCACTCACATCATTACCCACTTCCGGATCGAATACCTTGAGCACTTTTGTTGACTCCCAAAGATCCTGTCCTGATACATATACTTTAATGTCGCGGAATGCTTTGCTTTTTAGCGGTACGGTATAACCAATCTGCACATTCTTCAGGCGTATATAGCTGCCGTTCTGGGCCCAGCGGTCAGAAGGCCTGTAGTTGTGAGCACTGGTCTGGTACATTCTTGGGAAAAATGCATTGGGATTCTCCGGTGTCCACCGGTCCATATGTATGGACCATGGCATATCCGCAGTGCCAAGGATCGGTGACAGCGTTTCTTCCCTGATCAGGAACTTACGTTGCATCGTACCCTGGAAAAAGATAGAGAAGTCAAACCCTTTCCACGAAGCACCCAGGTCAAACCCATAGGTATAGCGGGCGTTGGTAGTACCCAGGTAAACAAGATCACCGGGATCATCAGTGGTGCCCTTACCGGCAGTGATAACACCATCACCATTCAGGTCGAGGTATTTTACATCGCCTGCTTTGGGATTGGCAAAGAAAGGATAAGCGACCTTTAATTTATAAGCATCCGCTTCTGCCTGTGTCTGGAAAAAACCATCGGTGCGATACCCCCAGACACTATTGATCGCGTAACCTTCGAGTGCACCGATCACACCACCGGTACCGATCGATTTTGTTCCATCATAGGATAACAATTTATTCTGGTTATCGGAGATATTAAAACCGGCACGGTATTCCAATTTACGGATACGGTCCTTCCATCGTATATCCAGTTCCTTGCCCCAGCTTCTTAATTTACCGAGATTAATGAACGGGGCATTGATCCCAGCGATATTAGGCAGATCGGGCCGGCCCAACATATCCGTGGTGATCTTTACATAATAATCAGCGGTAACGGTTAACCTGTTCTTTAAAAAACCCAGGTCGATACCCACATTCGACATGGCAACAGTTTCCCAGGTAAGATCCGGTGAAGCCATTATATTCTGGTAAACATATTGTGCACGGGTACCATTGAACACTATATTACTGGTCGTGGTCAGGCCACTTACCAATAAGGTCTGGTAATCATAAAACCCGATACCGTCGCTGTTTCCTAATTTACCCCATGAACCGCGGATCTTCGCGGAATTAATAAAGTCGACTTCTTTCATGAAACCTTCCTGGTCAATTTTCCAGGCGGCGGAGAAAGAAGGATAGAAACGTTTGCGGTCTGTAGGTACAAGTCGTGAACTTCCATCGTAACGATAAGAAGCTTCAAATAAATAACGGTCTTTAAAACTGTAATTAAAACGTCCGAAAGCTGAAGCCATCGCCCATGTCTGCACGGCATCCTTACTTGTTTTGGTCAATGGGTCAGCAAAGTTCAGGCTGAATACATCATTGCTCGGCATACTCTGCCCCGTGTTCTGAACTTCATCTTTCCGGTATTCTTCATAAGAAGCGCCCTGGAGTACTGTGAAGGCATGTTCTTTCCATTTCAAATTATAAGTGAGATAGCTCTGCAGGTTATTTTGATACGATTTATTCTTGGTCAGCGTAAGCATATTCGGTGTATTGATGCTGAAGCGAACCGTATTCGTGGTCCGGCCGTACCAATACAATGTCCTTGCCTGCTTTTCTGCGTTGTATGCATCCTGCCTGCGCCAGGCTATTACATCGAGCGTAAGTCCTTTTATCACATTCTTTACCTGGAAGTTGAGCCGGTTCGTAAATGTTTCAAAATCGCGTTTATCCAGGCCTGCATTTTTCTCAATATCAACAGCATTTACCTGCAGGTCGCCATTATAAATATTTCCTGTCAAGTCTTCTTTTGGCACATAGAGCGATTGGCGGGTACGGCTGCGATATAACCTGTTGATGATCTCGTCAGTTCCATAGGAATTTTCCCTGGCAGTGGAACTGATATACCCGCTTGTAAAACCAACGCTGATGAATTTGTTCAATTGTGCATTAAAGTTGGCTCTTAAATTATAACGGGAATTATCATCCGGTCCATAACGCAGCACACCATCCCGTTTATAATAACTTCCTGAAACCAGGTAGTTCAGTTTCTGATCACCTCCACTGATGGAGATGGAATGATTTTGCTGGTGGTTCACCTTATCCATTCCCTCTTTGACCCAGTCATTATTGCCGAAATACTCCCAGCGATCGGCTGTTGGATT
>DASYLC010000058.1:0-9930 GCA_036009775.1 Chitinophagaceae bacterium | reverse complement strand
CTAACAGGAGCTTCCGAACTGGCCAATCCGCGGGTAGTGTTTGTGGCAACCTGGGGTTCGGGCTTAAGAGTCGTTGTTCTATCGGTACTGACCTGTGGGGTCATACTAATATCATCAATGAATTTGGTTTTTTCTGAAGAGCCTCCCTTGGAGGAAACAGGGCTTGCCATTGTATTGACCTGCCTGTTACTGGTAAAGTTCAGGGGCTTAAAGGTTGAGCAACTGCTCAGTACAACAAGAAAAGCTAATGCTGGTAATAACTGCTTAACCATTACGTCTTTCTTTTTAGGATGATTTCATGGGGTTTTTCACGGACACTCCTCCGTCATTGCGATCCGCCAGCCGGCGGAGAAGCAATCAGGAAAGTGGGCAAATTTAGAGGTTAATGTCCAAAAAAAGCCACAAAGCGTAAACGAATTTACCCGCCTGATATTGCCATTTGGTTAAAACACTGTAACAAAGTGATTTAGAATTGTTAACACTGCGTAGATATTACAAGAAATCTACTAATTTACAGGGCTATTTTTAACACCATTACACCCCGAACCATGCAAATACTCTTATCCTTTCTTAGTTTATTTTTCCTGGCTACAAGTTGCCAGAATTCTGCCGGCAGCAAGAAAACCGTCCCCGATACTGTTTCGCTGACCGCTCATATGGCAAAAGACACTGTTCCAGCCGTGAGGCCGCCGGAGCCTTATGACAAGATCACGTATAAGGATAAAGAGATATTGACAGCCGCCGGCGGGACCAAATCCGTCATTTTTAATTCAAAAGGCACCAGGCTTTACGCTATGAACCTCGAAGGCATGAACGTATATGAATTCGACCAGGCAACGAGAAAAATTACCCGTGAGTTCAAGTTCACCCCCACCCGGGGCATGGGCTGGGATTATAATAAAAGCCGACCCATCAATTCCTTCCAGGAAAAACCTGTGGAAGCCTGTTTTAGTCACAATGACAAGATACTCTGGGTCTCCCTGCACAATGCGGAAGGCATTGTGCCGATCTGGTTGGATGACTATTCAAAGAATAATGCGCAGACAACAGCAGACCAAAAAACAAAACCGGTCACTGTTATTTATCCGGGACAGGAAAAGAAAGACTCTTTCAGGGTACCGTTGATCGAAACAGGCAAAACACCTAAAGTAATTTCAAGGACAGCCGACAGTAAATACCTGCTGGTCAGTAACTGGCATTCAAGAAATACAAGTGTACTGGAGATGGATGAGAACACCTATCCTTATGGAAAGGTGATCAGCACCATTCCTGTATCGGCTATTCCAAGAGGCATTGCGGTGGATGATAAAAATAAAAAATCTTATATCGCCATCATGGGTGGTGCCAGCCTGAACGTAGTGGATAACAATACCTGGAAAAGCGAAAGCATCATGAATGTCTGGAGCAGTCCCCGCCATATTGTAATGGATACCAGCGGCCATTTATTTGTTTCCTACAATAGCCTGGGCACGATCGCCTGTATCGATGCCGCATCGGGCAAACAATTATTCACGGCCAAGACCCATGCGCAGCCAAGAACGATCGTATTATCAAAAAATCACAAGTTCATCTTTGTCACCTGCTACAGCAGTGACTACCTGGATGTGTATAAGATCAATGACGACAACTTTGAGAAAGTGGCATCTTTGCCCTGTGGCGGCCGCCCGGTAGGTGTGGATATTTTTGAAAATGATAAAGTGCTGGAAGCCTGGGTGTGCAGTTACAGCAGCGGGTCGATAAGTATCTACTCGTTTAAGAAGAAAGATTAGAGAAAGGCTTTTGGCTGCGGGCTATGGGCTGTTAGCTTTAGCCGTCATCCAAAGCAAAACAGAAGGAAGTCACCAAACAATTAACTACAGGGTATTGTTATATTATTTGAACATTGTGAAGATTGACTGATTGAATTTTCACATTTCTCACATTCGCACATTTTCACATTTTGATCCATGAAATTCTCTCACTTACACGTCCATACTCAATTCTCCCTCCTCGACGGAGCAGCGTCCATACCCAATCTCTATAAAAAAGCAATAAAGGACGAAATGCCCGCGCTGGCCATCAGCGATCACGGGAATATGTTCGGTGTTTTTGAATTTGTAGCCGAAGCGTACAAGAACAAGGATGAGAACGGGAAAGTAAAAGTGAAACCGGTGGTGGGCTGCGAGTTTTATATCACCGAGAACCGCCATATCAAAACATTTACCAAGGAAGTAAAAGACAAACGGCATCACCAGATATTACTCGCAAAGAATGAACAGGGATATAAGAACCTGATCAAATTGACCTCGCTGGGTTTTATCGAAGGAATGTACAGTAAATACCCCCGGATCGATAAGGAACTCATCCTTCGCCACCATGAAGGACTGATCGCCACTACCTGTTGCCTCGGCGCATCGGTACCGCAGGCGATCCTGAAAAAAGGAGAAGACGAAGGCGAGAATGAGTTCAAATGGTGGCTCAATGTTTTCCAGGAAGATTTTTATGTAGAACTACAGCGCCATGGAATGGCAGAGCAGGACAAGGTAAATGAAGTATTGATCCGCTTTGCAAAAAAATACAAAGTAAAAATTATTGCCAGTAACGATTCACATTATGTGGACCTGGAAGACTACAATGCCCACGATATTTTATTGTGCATCAATACCGGTGAAAAATTTGCCACCGAAAAAAATACAGAATTTACCGACGACGATATACAGTCAAAGACCAAACGCTTTGCTTTTCCCAACGACCAGTTCTATTTCAAGACAACGGAAGAAATGAGCAGGGTCTTTCACGATCTCCCCGAAGCGATCGATAATACCAATGAAATTGTAGATAAAGTAGAATTGCTGAACCTGACCCGTGATATCCTTCTTCCCAATTTCCCGATCGAAAAAAGATTTGAGCTGCACACCAAAGAAGAAAAAGTGGGGAAGTTCATGGTATCTCCCCAATCGCAGAACCAATGGGAATACCTGAAACACCTGACGTATGAAGGCGCCGCCAAACGCTACACCGAATTGACCGATGAAATAAAAGAAAGACTGGAGTTCGAGCTCTTTACCATCCGTATGATGGGTTTTGCCGGCTACTTCCTGATCGTAAGTGATTTTATCCGTGCCGGAAGGGAGTCGGGTGTATTCATAGGACCGGGTCGTGGTTCGGCTGCCGGTTCCGTGGTAGCCTATTGCATCGGCATCACCAATATCGATCCCATTAAGTACAATTTACTGTTTGAACGTTTCCTTAACCCCGATCGTAAATCCATGCCGGATATCGATACTGACTTTGACGATGAAGGAAGACAGAAAGTGATCGACTACGTAGTAGAGAAGTATGGAAAGAACCAGGTAGCGCAGATCATTACGTATGGTACGATGGCTGCCAAATCCAGTATTGCGGATGTGGCGAGGGTAATGGATATTCCGCTCCCGGAAAGCAGGGCATTGACCAAACTGGTCCCTGATCGCCCGGGTACAGAACTCAGGCGCTGCCTGCATGCTCCGATGAGAATAAAGGACGGTGAGAAATCACTGGAAGAAAAAGAAGGAATGGGCAGTGATGATATGGAGAATGTAAAAAAACTCCGGGAGATCTACAAAGACAAAGACAGCATCCTGAGCCGTGTCCTGCATGAAGCAGAAAGACTGGAAGGTTCGGTTCGCAATACGGGTATCCATGCCGCGGGCATCATCATTGCCCCGCAGGACCTTACGGAACTGATACCGGTGGCGACATCAAAAGAATCTTCCCTCTGGCTCACGCAGATCGAGGGCAATGTGATCGAAGAGACCGGCATTTTGAAAATGGACTTTTTGGGATTAAAGACATTGACCATTCTCAAGAATGCACTGGCACTGATCAAACATATCCATGACGTGGAGATCGATATTGATACCATACCGCTCGATGATAAAAAAACATTTGAACTCTACCAGCACGGATCTACTATCGGCACGTTCCAGTTTGAAAGCGCCGGGATGCAGAAATACTTACGGGAGCTGAAACCGGACAAATTCGGTGACCTGATCGCCATGAACGCTCTGTACCGCCCGGGTCCTATGGCCTATATTCCCAACTATATTGAACGTAAACACGGCCGGGAAACCATTACCTATGACCTTCCGGAGATGGAAGAATACCTGCAGGAAACCTATGGCATCACCGTATACCAGGAGCAGGTGATGTTGCTGGCGCAGAAACTCGCCGGCTTCAGTAAAGGAGACGCGGATGTATTGAGGAAAGCAATGGGTAAAAAACAGAAGTCGGTACTGGACAAGATGAAAGCACAGTTCATCGCCGGGGCCACTGAAAAATTATTCCCCACAGAACGTTTAGAAAAAATATGGACCGACTGGGAAGCATTTGCCCAATACGCTTTCAATAAATCACACTCCACCTGTTATGCCTATGTGGCCTACCAGACGGCTTATTTAAAAGCTCACTACCCTGCGGAGTATATGTCGGCTGTGCTCAACAATGCCGGCAGTATCGACAAGATCACTTTCTTCATGGAAGAGTGTAAACGGATGGGATTAAAAGTGCTGGGACCCGATATCAATGAATCATTAAAAGGTTTTGCCGTCAATGATAAAGGCGAGATACGTTTTGGATTGGGTGGATTGAAAGGTGTGGGCGAAGCGGCGGTGGAAAGTATCATTGAAGAAAGAAAAAAAGGCGGTTCATTTCCGGATATCTTTGATTTCATCAAACGCATCAACCAGCGTACGGTCAATAAAAAAACACTGGAGAGCCTGGCCTATGCGGGTGGTTTTGATTGTTTCACCGGACACCACCGGGCACAATACTTCAATGTACCGGAAGGAGAACTGATCAATGGCCTGGAAAAAGTGATCAAATATGGACAGGTCTATGCAACACAGAATGCAACGACAACGAACACGCTGTTTGGTGACCTGCCGATCAGTATGGAGATCCCGCCACCGAGGATACCCGACTGCGAACCATGGCCGTTGATCGTGCAACTGGATAAGGAAAAAGAAGTGACCGGCATCTTCCTGAGTGGTCACCCGCTGGATAATTACAAGTTTGAAATGAAGCACTATGGTATTACCGCGCTTGCTGATTTCAACGAGTTCAGGGATGCGATCAGGATGCAATCCAATCCGGGGAGACCATTCCGTATCGTAGGATTGGTAGCCGATGCACAACACCGTGTCGCAAAAAGCGGGAATAAATACGGCAATTTTATCATCGAGGATTATTCCGGCAAAACAGAGTTCCCTTTATTCAGTGAAGATTATTTACGCCTCATTCCGCTTCTCCAGCAGGGAAGCACCGTGCTGATCAACGGGTATTTTAAACCCCGTTATAACAAAGAAGAATTCGAGTTCAAAGTGATGAGTGTTTCACTGGCGGAAACGATGAAAAAGAATATGACCAAACAGGTCACGATCGAAGCGCATCCCCAGGATATCAGTAAGGAAATGCTCGCCTTTTTTGAAAATAATATTAAATTTCACAAGGGGAAGACCACTTTGAAATTTACCCTGACTGAACCGGGGAACAAGATGAAAATCAGTCTCGTGACGATGAATAACGGCTTCGAAATGAACGAAGAAATGATCCAGTTCCTGGAGAAAAGCCCTGAACTGGAAGTGCAGGTTGTAACGGTATAAATAGCTGTTAATGTCGTCTAAATGACCTTCCCTGCTAAACTTTTGACAGGTCTGAAACGTTAATATGACAAGTTTTACACAAATTCACGTCACTACTTCAGGGTAACTGCAACGGACCTAAATTTGCAGTCTTTGAGTAGAAGAAAATAATTAAAAAACTAAACCCCATAAAAATGGCAAAAGAGTATAACGATAGTAATTTCCAGGCCGATGTACTGGCTTCTGATAAACTGACGGTAGTGGATTTTTGGGCGGAATGGTGTGGTCCTTGTCGCGCTATCGGGCCCGTGATCGAAGAACTGAGCAAGGAATACGATGGCAAAGTGAACATCGGTAAAGTGAACGTGGACAATAACCCGAACGTTTCTATGAACTATGGTATCACTTCTATCCCTGCGATCCTGTTCATCAAGAACGGCCAGGTAGTTGATAAATTAGTAGGCGCCCAGCCAAAGGGTAATTTTGTGAAGAAGATCGAAGCGCATATCTGATCTTCAATCTAAAAATCTTGAATCCCAAATTCCAAAAAGGAGTTTGGGATTTTTTTTAACGTTCTGCGAAACTGTTTCTGCGAGACTGTTCTGCGAGACTTATAGTCTCGCAGGCTTATTATATCGCTTTTAGCGATAAAAATAAGTTACCAGGTCTTTAGATTTGTTTTGTTGAATGTCCATTCCGGCGTAATAATATCCCCCTGTTCTACGAAACTTCCAGTTTCGTAGCCATCCACCGCATACCACGGACTCAGACCAGGATCATTGGGATTAAGAAGCACATGCATATCCTGCGCCGGTTGGTAACCTTGTGCGAGCATATAGACTTTCTGCCCCTTTGCATTTACCGCCATATCCACAGCAATGACCGCATGACCCGGGAATCCTCCCTGTACCAATACATCACCGGGTTTGATAGCCCTGAAATCACTAACAGTTTTCAGTTGTTTCTCCAATGAAGCAGAACCGCACCAGCCGAAAACGTTTTGAAGATAGTTGTCAAATGCTCCCCTGTTATCTCCCCCATTCCATCGGTACCACTTGCCCGCATAATCCATAAAAGCGATATCCTTATAAAGCTTGTTCTTATAAAGATATTCTGCCCGCAACCGCATCACCACATCGGCGCATTGCTGCAGGTCTTTATTGCCCGTAGGAATATCAATAACGGCAAACTGTGCTGCCTGGTTCCGTTTCTTCGTGCCGTTGTATAGGTAAACCGTCTTGTCTTCTTTGAGAGGGATCGATCGGAGCCATCCGGCAAAAGAGTCATCGGCAGCAGGGATCCTTGTAAAGCCAGCAGGTGTTTCTATTTCGGCGATAGAATGGTAAACCGTCATCCCTCCCGGATTAGCGGGTTCAGTTATAGTAGTTCCAGGCATGGGGACGCTCTCAGGGGCTTCCGACTTACCCTCGTTACAGCTTACGCCTGTAATAAGTAATAGAAATAGAATCGCATAGCGCATAATCCTAAGAGTAAGATGCCGGTCATTTTCCATATAAATCCCGCTGGTTTGTACGGGAACCCGGCAGGACTTAGTGTACTTTCTCTATATGCAAGTCGAGTCGTTTTTCCTTTTTGTAATAATCTGCCAACAATACCTGCCCCTCCTGGGCGGGTAATACAAATGTATTCGTCGCATCCGTTTTCAAACTGATCTTATCTGTGGTGATCTTTCCATCGGCGTAGTTGATAAAATTCGCTGTTTTGTCATCATCACTACTATAATAAACCGTAAAGGAAGTCTTGTCCGCTCCAACCTGGACATACTTATAGTCATATACGTCAAGTGCTTTTGCCTGCCGGGCCCTCGAAAAATGTGTTGATAAGGCCAGTGCTCCGGTTTTCATATGTTTATTTCCTTTGGGGAATGTCTTTGCACTGGTAATGGAAAAATGTTTGTCCATCCCTACTAATATCATATCTTTTATATCACCCTTAGCCTCCTCATACCCTTCCCCGATAATATAATAACTGCCGTCAGCGATCTGCACGATATCATGCAGGAACATATAACCCACCTCATCGATCTTGCCTTTATCCTTAACTGTCAGGTATTTTCCCAATTCATCGTTCCAGGATATGTATTTCTCCTGCAACCGGTCACCTTTTTCATCAATGATCCACAGACCTATGCCTGCCGACTTATCTCTTATAATATTATCAGCCTGATCAAAGTATTGCCCGAACACCATCATTTTACCATCCGGAAGCAGGGAGGACCCCCCGGGATAAAATTTGTTGAAAGAGGTATAAGTTGTTTTTTCAAACACTTGTCTCCCGGTGGCAAGATCGATACCGATGATCGAAGACTCGGGAGTTTTGTCATTATACCCGGAGATCTTCAGTACGCCGAAAAGAGCTGTATTATTAATAATTCCAAGATATTCCGGGGTGATGTACCCGTTACCCCATATTCCCGTATAGGACCATTCCTTTTTTTCCTGTGAAGAGAAAAAATCAACTATAAATGTAAGTGCTTTACCTACCCAGGTTTTCCGTGTAACGAGAAATCCTTTGTCTGGCACAGGGTATGACTGGGTCGACCAGAACTCTTCGGTTAAACCTGACGTAGAGGCGCGCATCGACATTCTCTCTTTGCTGGAGAATTCGCGGTCATACATGAATTTCTTATTGCCATCCGCCCCGTACACATGAAACTCATACCGGAAACTTTCCGGCAGATAATGCTGGAACATAATATCCTTTCCGTTAAAAGACGATCCCTGTAATACAAGATCAGTCGTACCGGTATACGTAAGGTCTTTGATTCTGTTCAGGCTATTATCGGTTACCTGGAGGACATATTCGTTGGTGTTCTTGCTTATCTTATCATTGACATAGAAAAAATAATATCCTTTTACATCCGTGCCTCTCCGGATAGCATCGGCACTTCGCAATTCAACACTGCGCACATCATTCAATGATAATTTCTGGGTATTGGCAGTAAAACTTACAGCCAATAAAAGAATAAGCTCCGCAAATCCCTTTTTCATAAAGTATATTTTGGTCGCTTTTATTAATGCCTGATCTCCGCCACCGCTTTGGGATCATGTTTGTGCCGGAACAAGAGGGCAAATAATATGGCCACCACGAAAGCATACGCCGCAAAGCTCAGCCAGATATTATGCCAGTCCTTATCGCCCCCATTCACGGTAAAATATTTATCAATGAGATAGCCGCTGACCTTAGCACCGATATAAGCGCCAAAACCATTGGTCATCATCATAAATACGCCCTGCGCACTTGAACGGATGGAAGAATCGGTGGTCGTCTCCACGAATAAAGAGCCGGAAATATTAAAAAAGTCGAAGGCCATACCGTAAACAATACAGGAAAGGACGATCATCCAAAGGCCATCTGCGGGGTTGCCGTAAGCAAACAACGCAAACCGCAGTACCCAGGCAAGCATGGAGAACAACATTACTTTTTTGATACCAAACCGTTTCAGGAAAAAGGGGATCGTAAGGATGAATACGGTCTCCGATATCTGTGATATGGACATGATGATCGTGGAATTCTTTACCACGAAGGATCCGGGCCCATATTCAGGGATCTTTTTAAAGTCATCGAGGAACGTATCTCCATACATATTTGTCAATTGTAAAGCTGCTCCAAGAAACATAGAGAAAATGAAGAACAGTGCCATCTTGTATTTAGCAAATAATGTAAAAGCCTTCAATCCTAACTGCTCAGCAAAGGAGGCTTGTTTTGCAATCGATTTTTGTGGCGGGCATTTGGGTAGTGTGAATGAATAAATACCCAGCAATATCGCAGCAACGGCGCCGATCAGGAACTGGTTGGTGTTGGCCTTGCTACCACTGAGATTGGTTGTCCACATGGCAGCAATAAAACCAATGGTTCCCCATACCCGGATAGGCGGAAATACTTTTACCACATCATGCCCTTCCCGTTTCAGTATCGTATAAGAAATAGAATTGGAAAGCGAGATCGTCGGCATATAACAAAGCATGGCGCCCAATATCACGTAATACAATGTATCGGCATCATGTACCTGCGTTACATAAAATAAAAACCCTCCGTATAAGATATGAAGTACGCCATAAAGCTTTTCTGCATTCACCCACCTGTCGGCGATGATCCCCGTCAGCGCCGGCATGATAATCGACGCAATAGCCAGGGTAGAGAAAATAGCGCCAAACTGGGCGCCGGTGCCCAAACCATTCGAGAAAAAATAGGTCCCGATGGTAATGAGCCATGCTCCCCATACATAAAACTGTAAAAAGCTGAGGACCGTGAGCCTTAGTTTAGTATTCATTATCCTTTATTTTATTGCAAAACAATCAAAAGGGAA
>DASYLC010000057.1:0-5186 GCA_036009775.1 Chitinophagaceae bacterium | reverse complement strand
CCGCTACGAAGATCGGGGCCGTGAATTTTGTGAACACGGAAGAGCCCAATACACCTTTCTCTTTCTTTTGCTGGATGTTCTGGAATAAAAAGATAGAACTGAACTCATCAAAGGGTGAACAGTTGTTCCGCCACGAATTATTTCATATTGAACAAAAACACAGTCATGATGTACTGTATATGGAACTACTGGCAGCCATTGGCTGGATCAACCCTTTCTTTCATTTGATCCGCAAAGAACTTAAAGCCACCCATGAATTCCTGGCCGACCAGTTTGCCATCCGCGAAAATGAAAAATGGCAATACGCGGAATTGCTGCTGATGCAGGTATTCCAGACCCATCAACCACTGGTCAATCCTTTTTTCAATACTCAAATCAAAAGACGTATAGCCATGATCACAAATTCAACAAAACCCAATTACCAGTACCTGCGCAAGCTGATGGTACTGCCCGTTACCGCCCTGGTCATTTTCTTGTTTGCTTTTAGCTACAGGGAAAAAAGTAAAACAGTTTTAAAAAAGAATGAGCCACGGCTCACCGTACAACAGCCTGTTACCGACACAGGCACAAAGCCTTGCCCTGATACACTGGCCTTGTTGCGATCCGATACAAAAAAAGCCGGCCTCCGGGAAACTGTGCCGCTGAAATTAAAGCAGCTGGAAGTCCTTACGGAACGTGTACCGTTGAAATTAAAGCAACAGGAAACGCTTATAGAAATTGTATCCTTGAAATTAAAGCAACAGGAACCACTTATGGAACTTGAACTTGTACCGCTGAAATTAAAGCAGCAGGAACCGCTTAGGGAAAGTGTGCCGCTGAAATTAAAGCAACAGAAACCGCTTATGGAACTTGAACTTGTACCACTGAAATTAAAGGAACAGGTTGTCAACGATACAGGTACGATCCCCGATAGATCGACGTTCCGCCTACTTTCCCGGGTGGAACAGAAAAGTTGAATCAATAAGCAATGGGTCTTCAATAGCCACCGGTAGTGTAACAAAACTGCTCCTTTTAGCCTGAACTAGTAAGTAACAGAGAATGTTTTCGTTTTTATAGTGAGTTCCTTTTTTTCGCTCGCTTCTACCCTCCCGATCACCTGTGCGTTTATACCAAAATTTTTTGAGACGCTGATGATACTGTCAGCGTCTTTTTCATTGGTATATATCTCGAGACGTGTACCCATATTAAAGACCTGGTACATCTCCCGGTCATCGGCTTTGCTTGCCTGCTGGATGAGTTTGAAAATAACCGGCGGCTCCAACAAATTATCCTTTACGATCCGAACATTGTCCGGTACATATTTCAGGCATTTTGTCTGACCGCCGCCGCTGCAATGGACCAGGCCGTGAATAACATCGAAATGATCTTCCAGTAATTGTTTCATCACCGGTGCAAAGGTCCGGGTTGGACTGAGTAACAATTTACCGATCTCCAGTTCCTGGGCATTGTCATTGATGGTATCAGTCATTTTATGCGGTCCGATATACACCACGGATTCATCCAGGCTGTTATCGTAGGATTCGGGGAATCGGGCTCCATATGTTTTGTGCAATACATCATGCCGGGCAGAAGTAAGCCCGTTACTGGCCAGCCCGCTGTTATATTCTTTTTCATAATTGGCCTGTCCATAACCCGCAAGGCCCACAATAACATCACCTGCTTTTATTTTTTCATTGGTGACCAGTTTTGATTTTGGCCATCTTGCCGTCATGGTTCCGTTCACCGCGATCGTTCTGACCACATCACCTACATCGGCTGTCTCCCCTCCCATAAAATGGATGTTGACACCAAATTCTTTCATGCTATCAAAGAATTCCTGGGTCCCATTGATCACCCCTTCCAGTACTTCCGCAGGAATAAGCTGTTTATTACGATCGATCGTAGAGGAGAATAACAGGTTATCATAGATACCCACGCAAAGCAGGTCATCTAAGTTCATGACGATGGCATCCTGTGCTATCCCTTTCCATACAGATGCATCCCCGGTCTCTTTCCAATATAAATAAGCAAGGATGCTCTTGGTACCTGCGCCGTCGGCATGCATCACATTCACCCATTCATCGTCACCGCAAAGAGCATCGGGATAGATCTTGCAAAAAGCATTGGGATAAAGGCCCTGGTCCAGGTGCTTGGTGGCCGCATGTACTTCTTCTTTCTGGGCGGATACGCCTCTTTTGCTGTAAAGACTCATTCAGGATTATTACCCGGCAAATTTAGCGGTTCCGGGCTGTTGGCAACCATGAATTTTGGTAGTGGGTCACCTGATAGATACCGGGTTTGAATTCTTGCGTCTCAACGGGACGATTTTTGGGTAGATTGATCCAGGGGTTTTATGATATCCCTTAGGGTAATGTCATTAAGTTAAGCGGTAAATCTTTAAAACGATTGTTTTTGATTGTCCCTTTTATAGCCCACGGTTTAAACCGTGGGCTATAAAAGGCAGAGAATCTCTGAACGGCTTTAGCCGTTTCCTTAACTTAATGACATGCCTTAGAGAACAGAATTGATTTCAAGGCTAAGCTATCGGGTGACACACAATCCGAATTTTCAATTCCCGATTATTAATTATCAATTAGTTTTGCGCCCTATGCAGGTACACCGTGATATCGATATGCTTCCCGTTTTCCGCAATGCTGTTATTACCATCGGCACTTTTGACGGTGTTCATATGGGGCATCGCCAGGTGATCGATAAATTAAAGGCCGAAGCCAGAGATGTGGACGGCGAATCGGTCATCATCACTTTTCACCCGCATCCCCGGAAGGTCGTTTCCTCTACCATCCTGGGGATCCGGCTGATCAACACCCTGGATGAAAAAATTCAATTACTTGAACAACTGGGTGTTGACCATGTAGTAGTGGTCCCTTTTACCGATGCATTTGCCAACCAGCCTGCTGAAGAGTATATGAAAGATTTCCTGATCGGAAAGTTTCATCCGCATACGATCATCATTGGGTATGACCATCATTTCGGCCGCGACCGGCAGGGCAATTACCGTTTGCTGGAAAGAAATGCTGTGCACTATGGTTACCAGTTAAAGGAGATCCCCAAACATATACTCGAGAATATTTCGATCAGTTCCACCAATATCCGCGAAGCGATCCTGCACAACGATATCGGTACAGCCGGTAAATTACTTGGCTATGATTTTTTCTTTTCAGGAATAGTCGTACACGGTGATAAACTCGGGAGGCAACTGGGTTATCCTACCGCCAACCTGAAAATGACCGATGAGGAAAAGATCGTTCCCGGCAATGGTATTTATGCAGTTTATGCCCAGCCGGAAGGATACCCTGAAAAATTAAAAGGCATGATGAGCATTGGCTTCCGTCCGACGGTCGATGGAAGAAAAAGAGTGATCGAAGTGAATATCTTTGATTTTAATAAAGAGATCTACGACCAGTCTTTAAAAGTATATGTGAAAAAATACCTGCGGGAAGAAATTAAATTCGACGGGCTTGAAGCGCTGGTGAAGCAAATAGACCAGGATAAGATCGATAGCCTGAACTGTTTATAGTTTATTGTTGTTGTAGTGCAAATTTTCCTTGTGTTTGCGGAATTCACGCATGATACAGGATCACCCGGCATTCCAACAACCATAAACCATGGACTATAAACAATAAACTTCTTAATATTTTATTTTGAATTCGAGAACAGATGCGTCCGCAAAAAAGTCCTCGATATCTGCACTGATCGTTACTTTCTTTTTATTTTCTGAGAGTTTTACATTTTTCCCTTCTGCTTTGGTAGCAGGACGGGGAAGATTGATAATATAAGTGGCTTTCATGGTTAGTCCCATCGTCGCGGCTTCTTTGATCCCTTTCAGGTATTCATCGCTTTCCACACCGGCATATTTGTCCTTATTCACTTTACGGGTGAGTTCGCCATTGGAAAATTCCAGGGTATAGTAATCGTCAAAAGAACTGGCTTCCGGCATCTGGTCTGCACCAGGGGCCGGGTTATCCGACATCTTCTCCTTCATGACTTCAGCCATGATCTTACCTGACAATTTAGTGTACACAGGAATTTGTGATGGGGAGTTGAACGGAAAGGAAAGATTGGTCATGAACTTATCTTCTTTCAGGTTCGCTTTGATCGTCAGGGTACCCTTTCTCACCATTTCTCTTTCTTCCGGTGTCAGATTGGGAATACTGTCCGCGCCCTCTTTCATTGACACGGTAGAATCGATGACAGTCATACCGGCTTTTTCCATCTGGTCGGCGGCGCCCATATTTTTAGCCAGGGCGATCAGGGGTCCCATGTCATTCGTATTGCTGATCGTGCCGCTGCCATCTTCATTCAGGGTGATCTCCTGGGTCGTTTCAAAACATCCGGCAAGGAAAAGGGTACAAACAGTGAGTACGGAGAGAACTAGCTTACGCATATATTTAATTTATTAAGCAATGAGATGAAATGTTTTTTTGAAAAGTTGCACTAACATGCCGTCTTTCGGGGCACAAAGAAAAGGTATTTAAAGCAAAGTCCGAAGTCGGGAGACGGAGGTCCGGAGCCGGTCGATGAGATTGAACCCGATCTTCTTCAGCTCATTATTTTGACGACCATTTCTTTTAACAAAGAGGCATCGCTGGTGCCGGTGCTGCCCACCCCTACGCTTTTCAGGTTATACTGGTGAAGCAATAACAGGGTTTTTTCCACTGCCGGGTATGGATAGAGCCTGGCGGCCTGTATATAATCTTTCATAAAATAAGGACTGACCCCGATGGTAGCAGCGATCGTTTTTTCATCGGCAGTGCCGGCCCCATGAACCATGAAGACCTTGCTGAAAAAATTATAGAGAGATGGAAGGATCAGTTGAATAGGGCCAGCCTTGGGGTTAGCTTCAAAATACTGGATGATCCGGATCGTCCGGGCCAGGTCGCGGGCGGCAAAAGCGGACTGCAGTTCAAAGACATTGTAATCCTTGCTGACCCCGATATACTGTTCAATATCTTCTTCCGTGATATGGATCCGTTTGCCGAGATTGATGGAGAGTTTATCGATCTCGTTCTCGATACGCACCAGGTCATTGCCGATATGATCGACGAGCAATGCAAGTCCTTTGGGTGTGATGGTCAATCCTTTTGACCGGAGCAGTTCCTGTGTCCATTCAGGCAGTTCCCGGTCGTACATTTTTTTGGTGGTGACCAGGACGCCTTTTTCTTTTACCAGTTTGGCAAATTTTTTCC
>DASYLC010000056.1:0-8540 GCA_036009775.1 Chitinophagaceae bacterium | reverse complement strand
CAGGGAGCTGACGATGCAACTCGCTAAAAGCAGGAAAAAATTCTTTATCCCCATCAGGGTGCCTGCTTTTCTTTTAAAGATCATCCTGGGTGAAATGAGTATTGAAGTGTTGAAAAGCACAACGGTAAGCTGTAGTAAAATAATTAATACCGGCTTCAGGTTTGATATGCCCTTTATCGATCAGGCCCTGTATAAATAAACAGTGGCTGCCTTTTTTCTTACACAACTAAGTTCTATTTTACAGCCTGGTTAGTAGTTGAAATCATCCCACCATGATTCCAGGCAAATTTATCCGTGATACAGTAGCAAAAGGATTGATCCTTTTATTCCTGGTTGCCTGTAAGAATACCGGCAACAAAGATGCTGCGCCGATAATTCCCACGCAGGCAGGAAAAGATACAGCCACGGTAGCAGCACTTCTTAAAAAAGCAAATTCTTTCCTCCAGAGCGATTTCGATTCACTCCGGTATTATGCGGCACAGGCATTGGATATCGCAAAGAGTATCGGGTTTACAGAAGGAGTTGGCCGGGCCAGGGGCATGGAAGCCAACTACCAGCGACGTAAAGGCAATTACGAAGAGGCTATTGCGATCGGCCTGGAGGTTACTCATTTGTACGACAGCCTTAAACTATGGGTGAGAGTGGTAAAGATGAAAACATTTTTAGCGGATGTCTATAAGGAAATGGGTGGGGAAAAAGGAACTGCGGACTACCTGCGCAAAGGTCTTGAACTGGCGAAAGAAGGCCAGGTGATCGCCGAAAGAGAAAAAAATTATACAGGGATGGTGATCACACTGAATGAACAAGGGATCATTCTCCGGGATATGAGCCAACGAATGAACCGGGATGACCTGATGGACAGCGCCCTGGTATTATTTCAACAGGCACTTGGTATAATCAAAGAGACCGGGCAGGCAGAAGAAGAACTGGGCGCATTATATAATAATACAGCGCTTGTTTATCATGAACATCACAAGAACTACCCGAAAGCATTGGATTATGAATTCCAGGCGGTGGATTTTAATAACAAACGGAATAATAAACTGGGGCTTACTTATAATTTCAATACGATCTCGGATATCTACACCCATATGGGTAAACTACAGGAGGCTGACCAGTATGCTCACCAGATGCTGGCGCTCAGTAAAGAAATTGGATCACCCTTCAGGATACTGAATGCTTATTCCCAGCTGACGGAGGTCAACCGAAAAATGGGCAGGTACGATTCAGCCCTCTATTACCGAGAAATGAATGGCAACATGTCCGATTCGCTGAACAACCTGGAGAAGGGTAACCAGATAGCTGATGCCCAGACAAAATATGAAACAGGCAAAAAAGAAGTACGTATCGGCGAGCTGGATAAAATGAACCAGTTGAAAAGTCAACGCCTCTGGCTGGCATTCGGATTGGCCGCGGTTTTCGCAGTGCTGATCGCTATGTCCGCGTTGCAGAACAGGCGGTTGAAAAAGCAGAAAAAAGAGATCAGTGCACAATCGGACAGGCTGCAATGGATGATGAAGGAATTGCACCACCGGGTGAAGAACAACTTGCAGATCGTTTCCAGCCTGCTGAGCCTGCAAACCTACCGGTTGAAAGATGAGGAATCAGTATCAGCGATCAAAGAAAGCCAGTTACGGGTGCAGGCAATGTCATTGATCCACCAGCGCCTGTACCAGGTAGAGGATGTATCGATGGTGAATTTTAAATTATACCTGGATGACCTCGTGGAAACCCTGATGCGTTCTTACGGGTATGGGGCCGATGATTTTGACCTGCTGATCAACGTGGATAAAGAATTCCTGGACGTGGATACGGTGATGCCAATGGGGTTGCTGGTGAATGAGATCATCACCAACTCATTCAAGTATGCTTATAAAGATGTGAAGCGGCCATTATTGCATATAAGTTTGTCATCGGGTAACCAGCAACTGAAATTGGATATCAAAGACAATGGTCCCGGTATGGATAAGGCAAGTGCAGCGCAAAATAAACAAGGCTTTGGAAAAAAGCTCATCGATGCATTGTCAAAGCAATTAAAAGCTAACTGGACGGTTGATTCATCACAGGGAACTTCTTATCATTTCGTGATACCTGAACAAAAAGAAAAAGCAGCATAACCATGCCGGAACAAATACATGTAATGATCGTGGAAGACGAATCCATCGTAGCAATGGACCTGGCCGCAGGATTGGAGCACGATGGATATGTGGTAACAGGTATTGCAGACAATTATGAAGAAGCCGTAAAAATGTTTGCTGAGCAACCGGTGGATATCCTGTTGATGGACATCCATATCCAGGGTGATAAGGATGGAGTAGATACCGCCACGGCCCTTATGAGTACCAGGCAGGTACCACTGATCTACCTGACCGCCTTTACCGATGCGGTTACGATCGAAAGAGTAAAACATACGAACCCATCTGCTTTCCTGACCAAGCCGTATAGTATCGATAATGTACGTATTGCCATTGATCTGGCCCTGCATCATTTTGCAGAAGCGAAACCGGCAACAGGAAAGCTTTTATCCATGCCGGCCAGTACAGAGAAAAGACCGGATAAGGAACAATTCCTGCAACTCAAGGAATATATTTTTATCAAACAGAACTACCGGTTTGTAAAGTTCAGGCTCTCAGAAGTATTGTATGCTGAGGCCGATAATAATTATGTGAATATTCATACCCTTAATCAAAAATTTGCATTGCGATTATCCTTGTCGGACCTGCTCGACCGTTTGCATTTTTCCCGTCTTATCCGCATCCACCGTTCCTATGCCGTGAATCTCGATGCTATCAGTTCATTTGACGACCAGTTGATCCGTATCGGTCAGCATGAGATCCCCATAGGCCGTAATTATCGCCAGGATTTTATGAACCAGTTCAACCTGCGCTAAGGATCGACCTTAAAACCTTCCCGTTTTAACATACAAAAACCTGTCGTTGGCATACAAACAGGGTTTTCTCCCTTAAGCTGTCTGTAGCTTGGTCTTGTTTTTTAAACCACCTTGTTATGAGAAAGCTACTGTTCTCTTCCATCTTTATTGGACTCCTCCATTTGACCGGATGGTCCCAAAGCGTCACACCGACCATTGCCAATGCCGGGGGAGGTTCGTACAATAATCCTTCCTCTTATTTCCGCTACTTCGAATGGAGCATTGGTGAACTCACCCTGATCAGCACCGTAGCGACCACAGATAGTTCTGTCGTTGTATACCAGGGAGTATTGCAACCCTGTACAGACAAACCCGGGAATACACCTCTGGATGCTGATTTTCTTCCCGGCGATTTTAAGATAATGCCCAATCCGACCAACGGGAAATTCGAGATCAACTTTTTTGTCAGGGAAAGCGGTCAGATGGACCTCGAACTGGTTGACATGATGGGCAAGGTGCTGGAAAAAAGAAGTTTTCGTTACGGTGGCTGTTGCCGTATCGAACAATATGACCTGACCAACCTGCCTCCGGGTATTTACCTGGTTGCCGTTACACTGACACCTGATCCTTTCACCAGTCTCAATTACAAACAGGTCACCCGCCACAGTGGTCTTAAGGTCATAAAATTCAGATAACAAATAAACCTATCCAACCCACCATAAATTAATTAAAATTTACAATCATGAGAAAGTTATTGTTTTCCTTATCGGTACTGCTGCTGGTAAATATTGTTGCCAGCGCCCAGGCACCGGCCTTTTTCAATTACCAGGGTGTTGCCCGTAATTCCGTAGGCAATGCATTGGTGAATAAGACCATTAAACTGCGGTTAAGTATCCATGACGGAAGCGCATTAGGACCTATTGTGTATAGTGAGACCCGCACCCTGATCACCAATGCCTTTGGTTTATTCAATGTACAGGTAGGTGGTGCAGGAGCAACCAATGTGACAGGTTCCATAGCTGGGGCCAACTGGAACAGCGGCACCAAATGGATGCAGGTGGAGATCGATCCGGAGGGAGGCAATACGTTGAAAGATATCGGGACCACGCAATTGACCTCTGTCCCTTATGCTTTATTCACTACACAATCAGGAGATATCGTACTTCCTTTTGTAAAATCACAGAACGAAGAGAGTCCTTTATTTAAAGTGACCAATACCGGTAACAATGCCAATAGTCTTGCTTTTGAGGGACTCAGCAGCTCCACTAACAACAATGCCACAGCAGTAAGAGGGATCATTACTTCCATTGCGCCTGGCGTTTTTTCCGCGGGTGTTATCGGTCAGAATAATGGTACTGGCGCAAATGGAGTAGGAATTTATGGTACACAAAACGGCACCGGTTATGGTGTCTATGGTACTGCTCCCGGTGGAGCGGGCGTATTTGGTAACAGTACGAGCGGAATGGGTGTCTATGGACAGTCGGTTACCGGCCCTTCTGTAATGGGTTATCAGCCCAATACCGGGACAAGTAATGCCGGGTATTTCCAGAATTTCAGCACAACGAATACTGCGGCGACGCTCCGTGTTCAAACCAATGGTATCGGTGAAGGTTTGGGTGTTAATGTGACAGGTTTGGGAAAAGGCGGTGTGTTTGGGATCAGTAATCCTGCGAGCGGTAATACGGTGATCGATGCATCTACCAATGGACTTGGCCGTACTGCACAGTTTCAAAACACCAATACAGCCAATACAGCGCCGAATGTCTCATCTCTTTCCAATGGCGCGGGTGATGGAATGCAATCTATGATGACCGGCACAGGTAAATCCGGTGTATTCAATATTAATAATACCACTAATAATAATACCGTACTGGACGTAACAACCAACGGCCTGGGTCGTACCGGTTATTTTCAAAATACCGGGGCTGCCAATACCAGTAATGTGATGGAGATAACTTCCAATGGTATGGGTAAGGTTGGCGTAGTACAGAACACCAATGCTGCCAACGCCACAATTGTGCTGGATGTATCAACCAATGGATTGGGCAAGGTGAACTCATTGCAGAATACGAATGCCGCCAATACAAGCAATGTTCTGGATGTATCCACCAACGGGTTAGGTCGTACTGGTTATTTCCAGAACACGGGAGCTGCCAATACCAGCAATGTACTGGAAGTGACTTCCAACGGTACAGGTAAAGTTGGTGTAGTACAGAATACGAATGCTTCGAATACAAGTAATGTATTGGATGTAACAACAAACGGCCTGGGTCGCGGTGGTCTTTTACAGAACACAAATGCAGCGAACAATAGTAATATTCTTGAAGTAACCTCCAACGGTATTGGTCATACGAGTCGTTTCGCGATTACGAATACTGGCAATACTAACTCTGCTTTATTTGCCACTTCGAATGGATCAGGCTCAACAATCGATATAAAGAATACAGGAACGGGGCGTGGCGCTACTTTTGAAATAGCCAATGCATCCAATGCCGCGGCGGCTTTATTGGCCACTACGAATGGTACCAACAGCTCCGGCTATTTCGTCAACACCAATGCTGCCAATTCAGCTCCAAACCTGGTCAGCTTATCCAATGGAAACGGCGATGGAATACAATCTGTTAATACAGGTTTGGGAAGAGGCGGTTTTTTCCAGGTGAACAATGCGGCCAGCACGGCTGATGCATTGAGTGCCGTAACGAATGGAACAGGTGCCAGCTGGGCGATCCGTGGTACCAGCTCAGGAACGAATGGTGCAGGTTTGTTCATCCAGAATAACGCAACCAATACAGCCAATAACTTACAATCGAACCAGCTGGGACTTGGAAGAGCTGCTTTCTTTAATGCAAGCAATGCTGCTAATGCTGCGAATGCATTAGAAGTGAATATGGCCGGGCTCGGAAGATCGGCACAGTTCAACCTGACCAATGTGGCCAATACATCCAATGCGTTGGAAGTAAATACAGCCGGTACCGGTTTTGCTGCAAGCTTTACAAACACCAATGCTGTGCCAAAAGCATTGCACACAGTGGGTGCAGTGCAATTCTCAGGCATAGGCGAAGGAATAAATAAGGTATTGACAACAGATATAAATGGAAATGCAAAATGGGATAACCTCTCCGGCGCCGGTGGCGTATCAGGATCAGGTACCCTGAATCGTGTTGCAAAATGGACACCCGACGGAAACTTTGTTGGTAACTCCCAGCTATTTGACAATGGAACAAATGTTGGTGTTGGTACTGATATCCCGACCGCCAAACTTTTTGTAAATGGAAATTTTGTAGACAGTGCGACTACAACTGGTTTTGCGGCAACATTTATCAACAACTTTGATGGAGCAGGCGATGGTATAAAAATCAAATTGGGCCGGGCGAAATCAGTGTACTCGCCACCCTCGCCATCCAGTTTGATAAGCCAGGCACAAATGGATAAGATAAAGAACCTGATCAGCTGCGATTTTACCTCGACTCAAAAGATCACGATACTGGGTAATATAGCTGCTGATGGTATTCTCGAAGACCTGAAAGTGATCGGTGGCCTGGCTGTTAGCGCCGGGAATTATATTATCGATTTTATCAATACCCAGTTACATCTCCCCATTAAATTGGGACCATTAACCACGCCAAGTGTGGACTTTCCTAAACTCGTATCTCCTGCCATTGTTATTGATGTTCCGTTGATCCCGACTTTTACTATACCAGGGGTTACTATTACAAATGGGTTTAATATAGTACCAGCAACACAAATATTACCGGAATTCACCGCTATGCCTGAAATACCCAATATCGATCTTACCAGTATCGGCATTGACCCCATTGATATCGGTAGTGTGTCTTTTTGGGGCGTTCCTGATCTATGCCTGACCGATGTACCGGGATCAAGCCCGATGAATAACTCCAATGAGTTCATCCGTTTTACTGATAAAAATGATGCAAAGATGGGTGCGATAAGAGCCGTGTCAGTTACTGACTGGGCTACGAATTACCTGAACCCCTCATTCATGTATAAATTATATGGTGCACTTACAAGCAGCAAGGCTGATAAATTCCATGCCCAGTACCATTTTAAAAATGAGCTTTCCGTGGCATTGAAGGATTATGCAGCGCTCGGTGTAGAGTATACTTCCGGGAATGGTGATTATGCAGAGTGGCTGGAAAGAGCAGAAACAAAAGAGCTCATCACACCCGGTGATATCGTGGCTGTGAAAGGTGGAAAGATTACAAAAGACCTGGAATGTGCCGAACAGGTAATGGTAGTATCGCACAACCCCATCGTATTGGGAAATATCCCTAAAGAAGGTAAAAATTATGCAGGTAACAATGTAGCATTTATGGGCCAGGTACCGGTAAAGGTAATGGGAGCTGTTATGACGGGAGATTATATAGTCGGGCAGTTCAATACACCTGGTTATGGAATAGCCAAACACCCCAATGAAATGACCATTGAAGATTTTAAATATGCAGTAGGAAGATCATGGGTTGAAGACCTCAATGATGGCCCCAAAATGGTGAATACGGTTGTGGGCGTACACAATGGCGACTACCTTAAGATCCTGAAGAATTTTGAAAGCAAGTTCAATGATTCAGAATCAAGACTTAAAACACTGGAGTCAAAAGTGGATGCATTGATCCAGACACAATCTCCAACCAGCACTAAAAAAGGATTTTGAGAATAAATTCTAAACTTATCTGACATGAAAATTTTTAGAAAAATAACATTCTGCAGTTGCGTATGCCTGGTTACGATCTTTCTCAGCATACTGCCAAAGGACCTGGGTGCACAAACAAATAACCAGTCTGCAAAAAGCATTTCCCGGGACTCGGTCATTTTGGCCTGGTTGGAAAACCTGAACGAAGAAAGTGTATCTGTAACGGGTGACTCAGTAAAAGTAAGTGCGGAAACTACCCGGCTTCTTACTGATGAATCCTACCGCAGGCTTATGTATCCAAAGAATTACACCTGGGAATCGGTCGTTCAGTTTATTCAAAAACAGGACCTGAAAAAAGCCTTTTGGTTCCTGATGAACCTGTACAATGTCAATGATAAGAATAAGGATGTTGTGGTAAAAACTTTCCTTACCTACGATAAGTTGTTCAGGATGAATAAGGTACTGGTCAACACCTTCTATGCGTATGTTTTAACGGATCCTGAAATAGGTTCTTTTACGGACGGCCATTTTAACGTTACTACCCCGCATGTAATGGAAAAGAAATTGAACACATTAAAGGAGATCCTGTTTTATCTTGATAAATACAGACCCAAAGAAGGAGCAGAAGAGACGGCCGCTGCAAAAAAATAATTGTAGTGATATACTACAGACCTGTTTGGCACCATCTTTTTCATAACAGAGGCCTGGGCATGATTAGTTCCGGAATAGCTCCGCCAATTGGCGGGGCTATCTTCTTTTAGAGATCATCCCTTGTTTGCAATGTTGCATGATCCGGGTGCCATATACTGGTGAAATCACCGAGGATAGCGTTACCCGAATGCAGATCCAACCGGTCCAATTTCAGTTGCCCGATATCCTGCGCCAAAACTTTACGGTAGATGGGATAAAGAGTGCCTCCTTTTGTGCCGGCAGGTTTGTCGGGTTCATACTGGTATTGCGGATCCACCAATGTTCCCCTCGGATACATGATACCCGGTACACCTTTGCCACGGAGATCAAGGT
>DASYLC010000055.1:0-29413 GCA_036009775.1 Chitinophagaceae bacterium | reverse complement strand
TTTCATCAATAAATTCCAGTTTGGGGTTTCCCAAAGTGTCTACATATAGTCTCATTCTTGTATTAAAGTTCTTATCAAAAAGGAATAGTCCTGTATCGTCATCCCTGTTCTTGCCCATAAAAGCCTTATTGTACTTATCTAAGCCCTGTAGCAAATTGGTTCTTGCCTTATCTCTTTCAGATTTGTCAGTAATCGTATTGATCGAATCCATTTTACGATCCATCACATCGCTGCTGAGTAAATAAGACTGGGGTGTAACCCAAAAGCCGGCTGTTCTTAAAGGCTCATCTTTGTTGCCATTTATCACCTGCATATAAACGGCCTGGTCCTGCTTTAGCTGATCCATTGAGAAATGAGTGCCCCAATTGCCGAACAGGTACCCGCCACATTCATCACCCTCATCGTTGTAGAAAAGCAACCCGGGGCCACGCTGTCCTTTTGCGTCTGACAGAACCCTGCCATTGGTAATAGCACCTGGCAATTTTTTCTTATTGGCTATTATCAAACTTGTTTTGCCATCCTCCTCAATCAGGTTGAGCCTTTTTACATCAAGCTCATCAAATTTCCCTTTTTGACCCTTTCTTTCATTAAATGAAGAGAGGATCATGAATGAATTAAACACAACAAGGATGAGAACAATAAATTTCAGTGATCTTACCTGCTTGAGAAGTTTCTGTTCCATATATAGTTTTATTATCCGAATGTAATGATTTCTGAATATTATTTTACTCTTCTCGTCGGGATGATCTTGCTGTTTTACTACCTGTTGGTATTTCTTTTTAACGCACGACGATGAATACCTGTCGTTAGTGTGTTGGAAGCTGTTACCTGTCGGTTATTAGTCTTGATTTTACATCGGGTGATCATGGAATCAAGGTTTTAGTCATGAGTTGCAAACGCTGCAAACTCTTGACAACAGTGCTAAAGAGTGGTTTTGCTGAAGCAAGGAAGACTACGGAGAACAGGCTCCACGAAGCCGACAGTAACATACAGTTGGCTAAATAAAATTAAGTTTGGTCGTTAATCAATCTCTACTCTTGATCCCAATCGCCTTTTGCCAGTGATCAATCCCAGGTTCTTGAGCAACACCACCGTCAGCAACATAAAGGCAGCAAGAACTGCAAGAACGATCTCCTGTCTCAACGAACGCAGCCAATAAACTTCGATCAGTACAAAGCCATGGATAAAGAAGATCAGTTTTGCCGCAAAAGCATGACTGAATCCCTGGTTAGTAAGTAAGTGATGAATATGTGTTTTATCCGCCACGAAAGGAGAGCCGCCTTTCCAGATGCGGGTGGCAAATACACGGAGCGTGTCAAAAACGGGTATCAATACAATTCCCAGTACAAATACAGGAGCATGTGGCAATACAGGATTTGGCGATATAGCATTCACCTGTATCAGTCGTATACATAATACTGCTACCACAAACCCAAGTACCAGCGAACCGGTATCACCCATAAATATCCGGGCAGGGTTGAGGTTAAAATACATAAATGCCAGGATACCTCCGGCCAATGCAAAAGCGATCAAAGCCGTATTGATATCCCCGCTCATGGTGAGGAACAAACCGACGGTAACCAGACTCATAAAACCAAGTCCGCCGGCCAATCCGTCGATCCCGTCGATCAGGTTAAAGGCATTGGTGATGCCGACGATCGCCAGGAACGTAAAACTATATTGGGCCATTATTGGCAAATCATAAATACCAAAGAGCCCGTCAAACGATGTGATGCGGATACCCGATATAGCGATCAGTGCAGCCAGGCAGGCCTGCACAATGAATTTATATTTGGCGGAAAGATCTTTCAGATCATCCATGATCCCCATCGCAAAAAGTACGGCTATCGAAAAGAAAAAACTGATCTGCGCCAGTGCGGTGCTGAAAGGGAACCACATGAACAGGGCTGTCATCATTCCCGCGATGATGGCGATACCACCCATGGTAGGTATGGGAGCCGAATGTTCCTTACGGGCATCCGGTATATCATATAACTTATACTTTTTAATCAGGCTGATGATCGGTGGAATAGTGATGAGTGTTACCACGAATGCGGTGATAAAACAGAGGAGGGCAAACTTATAGTCGCCGAAATACAGATCGAGCTGTAAAAAGTAAGGGTGGCTTTTCATTTCCGTTATTTTGGCCCCGCCCCGGGCGGGATGGATATTGGTTCCTGATACTGGTTCTGACTGTAAAATAGAGCCCGGTCAGGGATTTGGCAAGGTTTTTTTTAGTTGTTTTGTCAAATTGAGCGTTTCCCTTTAACGGGGTGCAGTTTTTCAAGAGCATCTTAGGATATTTGCGTTAACCCGACCGTAATTTTCACACGCAGGAATGATGGATACACTTATCATATTCTTCTGGATCAGCCTTTCGATCCTGTTCTACTGCTATATCGGCTATGGGGTACTCATGTTTGTATGGGTCGGTATGAAGAGGCTGATCATGCCCCGGAAGAAAAAAATAATTCCTGCAGACCTTCCCTCCGTCACGCTTATCGTAACGGCTTACAACGAAGAAAAGATACTTGCTCAAAAAATAAAAAATACACTGACCATCGATTACCCTGCTGAGAAATTGCAACTCATTTTTGTAACAGACGGATCCATTGATGAATCGGTGAAGATCATTCAGCAATATCCTTCCATCCTCCTGATGCACCAGTCCGAAAGAAAAGGAAAATATGCTGCCATCAAAAGAGCCATGCACCAGGTGCGGACACCGCTGGTGATATTCAGCGATGCGAATACGATGGTGAATGAAGCCTGTGTCAAAAAAATGGTGACGCATTATTCCGATGAAGGGACAGGCGGAGTGGCCGGCGAAAAAAAGATCCTGCGTAGCCATGAAGTCTCTGCCGTTGGAGAAGCAGAGGGATTGTACTGGCAATATGAATCCTTTATGAAGCAACTGGACGCAGGATTGAATACGGTGACCGGTGCGGCGGGTGAATTATTTTCGATCCGGTCTGCTTTATTCAAAGAATTGAAAGATGATCTGATCCTTGATGATTTCGTCATTTCGATGCAGATCTGCCTACAGGGATATAAGATCGGTTATGAACCGGGTGCATTCGCTATTGAATTACCTTCTGCTTCCCTGGCAGAGGAAGAAAAGAGAAAGGTCAGGATCTCGGCAGGCGCTTACCAGTCGGTGGGCTATTTAAAAGAATGCCTGAATGTTTTTAAACATCCGCTGCTTTGTTTCCAGTATCTCTCCCGGCGTTTATTACGCTGGATATTTTGTCCGCTGATGCTGATCGTATTATTATTATCCGATAGCCTGATCGTCGCTTACCATTCCCAGCCCGCTTTTTATAGTTGGTTACTGTATACGCAGATCGTTTTTTATATATCCGCATTTGCCGGCTGGTTATTCGTGCGGGCAGGCAAACGATGCGGGATCTTCGCCATTCCCTTCTATTTTGTTTTTATGAACTATTGCCTGGTAAAAGGGTTTTTCAAATTTGTAAAAGGAAGACAATCGGTGTTGTGGGAAAAGTCGATGCGGCAGGTAGTGGAATAATAGCCACGAGCAACAATAAAAGTAAGCCACGAAAACACACAAAATCACACGAAAGAGTTCTCCTGTATTTATATTTTTCGTGTTAATTCGTGTCCTTTCGTGGCAAAACCAAAAAACTGCGCAGCAGTTACTCTGCGGCTTATTTTTGTAAGAAAGAAATTTACCATCCCCGCGCTATCCCACATATTATCAAATCCCATTGAATATCTAAAAGGCGTTGGCCCGCAAAGAGCCGACCTCCTGAAAAAGGAATTGGGCATCTTCACTTTCGGTGACCTGCTCGAACATTATCCGTATCGCCATATCGATCGCACAAAGATCAGTATGATCAGCGACCTCGCATTGCAAAACGACCCGTTGGCGGGAGAAGCAGGCTTTGCACAGGTAGCGGGTGTGCTGGTCAGTTTTGAAGTAGTGGGTCAGCGGGCAGGCAAAAGAATAGTGGCGGAACTAAAAGATAAAACAGGTTTACTGGAACTGACCTGGTTCCAGGGATTATCCTGGGTGCAAAAATTATTGGAACCGGGTCAATCCTACCTGGTATACGGCCGGGTGGGTTTTTATAACGGCCGGCCGCAGATCGTACACCCTGAGATCGAACTGCTTACTCCCGCGCAACCAAACGCCGCGAAGAATTTTCTCGAACCGGTCTATTCCACCACCGAAAAATTAAAAGCAAGAGGATTAGGCGGGAGACAGATAGGAAAACTGACACAGGTTCTTACCGCCCTGTTGCAGGAGAAAGATATACCCGAGAACCTCCCGGCTTCGATCGTCAAGCAACTAAAACTGGTCAGCCGTTTCCAGGCATACCGGCAGATCCATTTCCCGCAATCAACAGCTGAATACGATGAGGCGGTCAAACGTTTAAAGTTTGAGGAGCTGTTCGTCGCACAACTCCGCGTGCACCTGTTGCGCAGCAACCGCCATCGTTTTTCCAAAGGAGTGGTGTTTGATAAAGTGGGTGACTTATTCAATCGTTTTTTTAAAGACCACCTGCCGTTCCAGCTTACCGGTGCACAGAAAAGAGTGATCAAGGAAATAAGGAATGATACGGCAACCGGAAAACAAATGAACCGCCTGCTGCAGGGTGATGTGGGAAGTGGTAAGACAATTGTAGCGGTATTGGTCATGTTGCTCGCATTGGATAATAATTACCAGGCCTGCCTGATGGCGCCCACGGAAATACTGGCACAACAACACTTTAAAACCATTAGTGGCCTGCTGGATAAAATAGATGTCAGCGTGAAGCTGCTGACAGGATCTACCAAAGCAGCCGAACGGAAAAAAGTTTTAAAAGAATTAGAGGAAGGCACGCTGCATATATTAGTAGGCACACATGCGGTGATCGAGGATGCCGTGCAATTCAAAAACCTGGGTATTGTTATTATTGATGAGCAACATCGTTTTGGTGTGGCGCAGCGGGCAAAACTCTGGGAAAAAGCAGGCATACCTCCGCATGTACTGGTAATGACGGCCACACCAATACCCCGGACCCTGGCTATGACGGCATACGGTGATCTTGATTACAGTGTTATTGACGAACTGCCACCCGGACGGCAACCCATCACCACGGTTCACCGTTATGAATCACACCGGAGCAAAGTGATGGATTTTATAAAGGAAGAGATTGGCAAGGGACGACAGGTCTATATCATTTTTCCACTGATCGAAGAAAGCGCCAGGATGGATTATGAAAACCTGATGAAAGGCTATGAAAACGTAAAAGCGTATTTCCCGGAGCCCAAATACTGGATCAGTATGGTGCATGGGCGACAACCGGCGGCGCAGAAAGAACTAAATATGAAAAGATTTGTTGAAAAGGATACGCAGATTTTGGTGTCCACCACCGTTATTGAAGTGGGAGTGGATGTGCCCAATGCCTCGGTAATGGTGATCGAAAGCGCAGAGAAGTTCGGCCTTTCCCAATTGCACCAGCTAAGGGGCAGGGTGGGCCGGGGAGCCGAAAAAAGCTATTGTATACTTTTATCGGGCTCCAAATTGGGTAATGATGCCCGCGAGCGCATCAGGACTATGACGGAAACGGGAAACGGGTTCGAGATCGCAGAAAAAGACCTCCAATTGAGAGGTCCGGGGGATATTCAGGGTATCCGTCAGAGCGGGGAGTTAAACTTTAAACTGGCGTCAATAGTCCAAGACCGGTCATTACTGGAACTGGCCCGGAACCTGGCAGCCACCCTGACGGCGAATGATCCGGATCTTGTTTCGGCCGAAAATTTGCAGTTAAAGAACTTCCTGAACCACCAGAAAGGACCGGTGATATGGAGTAAAATTTCATAATATCACCTGGTTTTTTGAGCCAAACGACCGGAATTATTACCGTAGAAAACAAATTACTATGAGAGGACATTTCTTAACACAAGTTTTCAATCTGTTTTCTGCAAAAAATCAGTACTTTAATACAAATAAATATACCCTGAAACGACTCCTTCTCACAGTTCTGATCATCCCTGCTTTAGTAGCACAGGGACAGTCTTATAATAATATTGAATTCATTGAAAATAAAGGACAATGGGATAGCCGTGTCCAGTACAAAGGCAATGTCAGCAATGGTAACTTTTTCATCCGCGAAGGAGGATTCACCGTTGTGCAGCATAATCCTATTGATTTCGCGATGCTTTCCCGTTTTTTACATGGTCATACCGCCGAAGGCAATCTTGTAAAACCTACCGACAAGTTTGTTCTTCGTTCCCATGCGTACCATGTTGATTTTGTCGGCGCTTCTTCCAGGATAGAGTCCGTCGCCGATAAGATGATCCCGACCTATAATAATTACTTTATCGGGACAGACCAGTCAAAATGGGCGGCTGATTGTAAGATCTACCAGGCCATTACCCTCAGGGAAGTATATCCTAATATCGATGTCCGTTATTATACCGACAATAATTTTCTCAAGTACGACATTATAGTAAAACCCGGTGGTGATGTTTCAAAGATTGCTTTGAAATATGATGGGGTTGATAAATTACAGGTGAAGAACCGGGAGTTGATAGCCAGCACTTCGGTAGGTGAGTTAAAAGAATCATCACCCTATACCTATCAATCCACGGTCAGTGGAAAAAATGAGATCAGCTGCAAATACGTGGTCAAAGACAATGTGGTGCGGTTTGATATAAAAAATTATGATCCGAAAGCCACACTGATCATCGACCCCGCAATTGTCTTTTGTTCTTTTTCCGGGAGTTCGGCCGATAACTGGGGCTTTACTGCAACTTACGGTCCTGATGGAAGCATGTTTGGCGGCGGTATCGTATTGGATGGGGGAGGAAATTTCCCTGCTTCTGCGGGCGCTTATCAAACATCATTCCAGGGAGGTTTTTCCAGTGGTGCCTCCGGTTCCATTGATATGGGTATCATCAAACTGAGTCCCGATGGCAGGAACCGTGTATGGGCTACTTATCTCGGTGGTGGTGGTAATGAACAACCGCATAGTTTGATCGTGAACAGCCTGGGAAATCTTACCATCGCGGGACGTTCGAATTCTGCGAATTATCCTGTGACATCACCCAACGGTCAGGTAGGCAGTGGTGGTGGATTTGATATTGTAGTTACACAACTCAATGCCGCAGGTAACGCACTGATAGGATCAAAGAAAATAGGTGGTGGCGGGGAAGATGGTGTGAATATATCTGAGTCAAGAGCATCGAATTCCCTGCAGCGTAACTACGGCGATGATGGCCGTACAGAAGTTATCCTGGACGGAGCCGGGAATGTATATGTAGCTTCCTGTACACAATCAAATAATTTTCCTACTACGCCTGGTGCTTTCCAGGCAGCATCCGGTGGCCAACAGGATGGAGTGGTAATTAAGCTAACACCTACATTAAGTGCTGTGAGTTTTGCCAGTTACCTGGGAGGCTCTGCTAATGATGCTGCTTATGTGCTGGCCATGGGTCCCGGCGGTGATATCTATGTTGCCGGTGGAACAGAAAGTGGTAACCTTCCCGGTAATACGGCTGGTACGATCAGTGCCAGTAATAACGGAGGGATCGATGGATTTGTTTCCATCATTAATAATGCCGGTACAGCGATTACCCGCACAACGTATATTGGTACAGGCCAGATCGACCAGGTATTTGGTATCCAGTTTGACCGCCTTGGTTTTCCTTATGTGATGGGACAAACAACAGGTAACTGGCCCATTATCAATGCAACTTATAATAACCCGAACGGCAAACAGTTTATCGCCAAACTGCAACCGGATCTTTCCGCTTATGTTTATTCTACAGCATTTGGTTCAGGCGCTGCTACTCCCAATATTTCCCCGATCGCTTTCCTGGTTGATCGTTGTGAGAATGTATATATATCGGGATGGGGGGGATTTTTCTTCTCGAACAATGAATTCAGCAGTGCGGGAACCAGCGGCTTACCGGTAACACCCGATGCGTTGAAAAGTACGACCGATGGTAAGGACATGTATTTTTTTGTGCTGAAGAAAAACGCGACACAACAATTGTTTGGCAGTTTCTTCGGAGAGAACAATCCTGCCAACGGAGGTTGTGACCACGTAGATGGGGGAACCAGCCGATTTGATGCCAATGGTGTTATTTACCAGGCTATCTGCGGTAATTGTAAATTAGGATTACCAACACTTAATTACCCTGTAACTGCCGGTGCATGGTCCACCACAAATAATTCTCCCAATTGTAACCTCACGATGGTGAAGATCGCCATGAACCTGGCCGGTGTGGATGGCGGTATCCAGTCAGCTATCGATGGAACACCCCGGGATACGGCAGGGTGCGTACCTCTTACGGTTGATTTCCGGGATACGATCGGAACAGCACCGAACTATGAATGGTATTTTAATTATGCCCCCGGCAACCCACCCGACCTGGTCACTACTGTTCCTACTGCCACAAGTCCACCTTATACTGCTATCGGTACCTACCTGGTAATGCTTGTAGCCATCGATCCCAATACCTGCAATGTAAGAGATAGTTCATTCGTGACGATCAAGGTGGGTGATCTGCAGGCCTTGCCCGCCTTCACTCCTGTAAAACTGCCGCCCTGTACAGCATTCGATTACCGTTTTGATAATAATTCGGTACCGCCACCTTCGCGTCCTTTTGGTCCCACCTCTTTTGTCTGGGATTTCGGTGATAATTCACCCCGTGTAACAGCCGGCGGTGGCCCTGTATTTCATACGTTTCCCGGCCCCGGCACATATAATGTGACCTTACTTTTGCAGGATCTTACTTATTGCAATGCCCCGGATTCGATCACCCGTCCATTGAGTGTCGCAACCAATGTAATAGCGAAATTCACCACGCCTTCATCAGGCTGCTTGCCGTATACAGCTGAATTCAAAAACACGTCCGATGCGGGTGAGACCTGGGCCTGGGATTTTGGTGATCCGGCGAGCGGAGCTAATAATACGTCCACTGATTTTGAACCAACGCATTTATATTCAGCTGCCGGCACTTATACGGTAACGCTTACAGCGACTAACCCGAATACCTGTAATCTTACATCCACGGTTACCTTTAAGATAATTGTATATGATTCGCCGATACCTGATTTTAGTTTTTCACCCAGTCCGCCTGTTGAGAATACGCCAACGACATTCGTCAACCTGTCCTCCCCGGATGCCATCCGCTTCAAATGGGTTTTTGGTGATGGCGATAGTTTGGAGACTGCATCAAGATTACCGGTAACGCACCAGTATAATGCTACCGGCATATTCACCGCTTGTTTGACGGCTTATAACCTGATCGGTTGTGACAGTACGATCTGCAAACCTGTTGAAATAATAATTGTGCCGGTCGTGGATGTACCGAATGCCTTTACACCGCAGAGTGGCGATGGTAATAGTATCGTTTATGTCAGGGGTTTTGGTATAGCGAAAATGCAGTTTATCATCTGGAACCGCTGGGGACAGAAAGTATTTGAGACGAATAACCGGTTCCAGGGTTGGGATGGAAAAGTGAAGGGGGTGGTGCAACCTATGGATGTATATGCCTATACGCTGAGCCTTGAATTTTCAGATGGCACGAAAACAACTAAGAAGGGAGATATAACGTTAATAAGATAGGGCTAAGAGACTAAAAAGAGGAAAAGAGAGAGGCTGCTTCGGCTGCGCCTCAGAGAAACCAGTGCATACTGCGTAAAGAGTGAGAATAATAAATAAAATGAATGTAAAGAAAAATATACGGCTACTGGTCCTGCTGCTAACAGCTAATAGCTTACAGCTAACAGTTTTTTCCCAGGATCTCCATTTTTCCCAGTACATGAATTCTCCATTGCTGACGAACCCTGCTAATACAGGTTTCCTGCCTGACGGGGATTACAGGCTCGGTATCAATTACCGTAACCAGTGGTCAACCATCACGGCTTTTCCTTATAAGACCATGAGCGCTTTTGGCGATGTGCAGACCATGCAGAACAGTGATAATACCGGCTGGCTGGGATTGGGCGGTGTGATATTAAGAGATGTGGCCGGCACGGGATCACTTACTTCCACCAAGATCTATGGATCGATAGCTTATCACCAGATGGTAAATGCCGGAAGCCTGGTGAGCCTGGGTTTTAATGTGGGATGGGCGAATAAGAATATCAATACTTCGAACCTTACATTCCCCAGCCAGTGGAACGGAAAATTCTTTGATGTACATAATACCACCGTTGCTCCCAAGCTCGATGTCAATAATATCAATTACCTCGATATACAGGTAGGAGCCAATTATGCCTATTTCCCCACGAACAGGGTTTACCTCAATGCCGGTTTTTCTGCTATGCATGTGAACCGTCCCCGGGAATCTTTCTTCGACGCGGTGCAGGGCGTTGACAACCGCATTCCTGTGCGCTATACCGGTTTTTTGAATGGCAGTTTCATGGTGAATGACCGGGTGATCGTGAACCCGAACGTCTATGCTTCGCTGCAGGCCAAATCCTACGAGATCGTGGGAGGGTTGAATGCGCACTATAATTTGTCCGGTGATGGTGAAAAAATATTGATCGCCGGTGCCTATTACCGTTATAAAGATGCGGTGGTGCCTATGATCGGGTTGGGCTACAAAGATTTTACGTTCACGTTTACCTATGATGCTACAATGTCAACCCTCAAGACCTATAACAATGGCCGCGGTGCCTTTGAATTCTCGCTGATCAAACAGGGCATGGTGGATCGTTATAATGGTAACAGAAGGGAGTCGATGTGTCCTTCGTTTAAGACATATTGATAATTCTTCCCCCCGTAAAGGTTTAAGTAAAACTTAATAGGATTTGTCGTTCAGAAAAAAGACGCAAAAAATGTTTTTTTCCCATTGTTGATCGGGACCGCGTGCTCTAGTTTTCCAAAATGTCAGGATCCAGGGGATTATTAATAATACCGGATGAAGTAATTATTAATAAAATATACTTCATAAGAGGTCAAAAAGTGATGCTGGATAAAGACCTGGCGGATATGTACAATGTAACCACCGGCAACCTGAATAAAGCCGTTAAACGGAACCTGCGGAGATTTCCGGGTGATTTTATGTTCCAGCTTACTGAAAAAGAATATAAAGATTTGATATTCCAATTTGGAATATCAAACCCGGGCAGGGGTGGAACAAGAAAAAAACCTTATGCTTTTACCGAACAAGGGGTATCCCAGTTATCAGCGGTACTAAATAGCGATACAGCCATTGAAATGAATATCCGGCTAATAAGGATATTCGCCAAGTTGCGGGAGATATTGCTTACCCATAAAGATATTTTATTGAAACTGGAACAATTGGAAAAACAAGTAACTCAAAACAGTGATGATATCCATAACATCTTCGTCGCCCTAAGAGAACTAATAAACCCACCACAGGAACCAAGACCGCCAATCGGGTTTAAACTTGTTGGCAGGAAAAAGAAGTAAATAGTAACTACCAGGCAAGGAAAACAGTGAGATCATATCTCCCGTTTTCCCATATCCCCAATTATTCCGATTTTTACAGTTCATCATTCACAACTGACCATGGAAACAGCTACTTCCCAAATCACCGCTATTCATCTCGGGGCATTTAAAAAGATAGTCGGTGAGCAATATGTACTCGCCGATGAAGAGTCATTGCACCATTATTCGCATGATGAAACTGAAGACCTTCACTATCCGCCTGAAGTAGTGATCAAACCACGGACCGCAGAAGAGATCAGCGCTATATTAAAAATTTGTAATAAAGAAAAGATACCCGTTACTCCACGGGGTGCCGGTACAGGATTAAGCGGTGGTGCATTACCTCATCTCGGCGGCGTTTTGTTGTCAACCGAAAGAATGAATAACATTCTTGACATCGACGAACGGAATCTGCAGGTCACCACCGAACCGGGTGTGATCACGGAAGTATTGCAGAATGCGGTCAAAGAAAAACACCTGTTCTATCCACCCGATCCCAGCAGCCGTGGCTCCTGTTTTATCGGGGGGAATATTTCGGAGAACAGCGGCGGACCCAAAGCCGTTAAATATGGTGTTGTAAAAGATTATGTGCTCAACCTCGAGATCGTACTGCCTTCGGGTGAGATCATATGGACCGGCGCCAATGTGCTGAAAAATGCAACCGGTTATAACCTGACACAACTTATCGTAGGCAGCGAAGGAACATTGGGCATCGTTACAAAAATTGTTTTACGCCTGATTCCGCTGCCTAAGCATGACCTGCTGATGTTGGTTCCCTTTAACGCGGCAGAGAACGCCTGCGCCGCTGTGAGCGCCATTTTCAGGGCCGGTTATACACCCAGCGCCATGGAATTCATGGAAAGGGATGCACTGGAATGGGTAAGCAAATTTCTCGATAGCAGTTCCGTGAGCATTGGAGATGACGTACAGGCGCATCTCCTGATCGAAGTGGATGGTAATAACATGGACGTGCTGATGCAGGAAATGGAAGGGATATCAGCTATTGTCCAGCAATTCGATTGCGGTGATATTCTCTTTGCCGATGATGCACAACAGAAGGCAGAATTATGGAAAATGAGGAGACGGGTGGGGGAAGCTGTAAAATCCCATTCTATATATAAAGAAGAGGATACCGTTGTGCCCAGGGCCGAATTACCCATATTATTAAAAGGGGTAAAGGATATCGGCCGGAAATACGGCTTCCATTCCGTTTGTTATGGCCATGCGGGCGACGGCAATCTTCATGTCAACATTATTAAGGGCACATTAACAGATGAAGAGTGGAACGGTTCGTTAAAAGAAGGGATAAAAGAGATATTTGTACTGGTAAAAAAACTGGGGGGTACATTAAGCGGTGAACATGGTATCGGGCTGGTACAAAAGGAATATATGGATATCGTATTTGATCCCACTTCGATGCGGCTGATGAAAGAGATCAAGAAAATATTTGACCCGAATAATATTTTGAACGCCGGGAAAATATTCGATCTGTGATGCAGGAACAGGGCTCACCCGGAACACCAAAGGAGATAATGAGGAGTATGATGGTGTTTTCCCTAACGATCATACTGGGAACGGTTGTTTTTGCGGGAGTCATGGTGATGGTACATTTTACAAGCGGACCTGTTATGGATGGTCAGGAGCCTTTTTTTAAAGAGATCATCAGTTATGTTGCGGCTGGTATCGGCTTTTTTTCCTGTATGGCGGCTATAAGAATCTTCAAAAAAATGAAGAGCAGTGGATACAGCCAGGTTGCATTGACCGGCAGATTAACCCGCTACCGGTCCACGCTGATCGCCTACCTGGCAGCCTGTGAGGGAGCAGCTCTTTTTGCCATAATCGCTTTTTTTATGACGGGAATCTTTTGGCTGTTGATCATAGCAGCACTGATGCTGGGTGTCATGATGTTGAAATTACCGCTTCGAAAAAAAATAATTGCTGACCTGGAACTGGACTGGAAAGAGCAACAGGAACTGGAATAAAATAGTTAATTTAAATAACCGTAGTATGAAAAGAACCCTTTTGATCCTCTCATTAACGAGTGTATCCTTTTTCACCCTGGCCCAGGACAAGGAAGAAGAAGAAAAAAGACCATTTAAGGAAAACCTGTTCACTGGCGGGAGCATATCCCTTGCTTTTTATAATAATACTTTTCTTGTAGGCGCAAGCCCCGTGTTTGGTTATAGTCTTACCAATTGGGCGGATGCAGGTGTCGTTGTGAATTATAACTATACTTCCTACCGAGATGTGACCGAGTTCAACGACCGGCTTCGCCAGACCGTATATGGCGGTGGAGCGTTTGTCAAGTTATATCCTGTTCGTTTTCTGTTTGCACAGGCACAGGTAGAACATAATATCATACGGCAACGCTATATCCCTGCTCCTAATGGTTCTTATCTTCCTGAAAAGGTCAAATACAATGCAAACAGTTTCCTCATCGGTGGCGGTTATACCAGCGGCCGGGACGGCAGAGGCGGTGACCCGTTTTATTATCTTGCTGTTTTGTTCGATGTAGGCGGAGATCTTCTTTCACCCTATACCGATGCGCATGGCCGTACGATCCCGATCATCCGGGCTGGTTTGCAGGTGCCGTTGTTCCAGGGCCAGGGAAGGAATAAGAGAGATGATTAAGATCAGGTAGTGAACCAGGCACTTAGTTCATCGGGATCATTGATGATGATGATGGATTGCCCCGGTTTTTCATACAGGAACTCTTCGTCTTTCATTTTTTTCAGGTGCAGGATCAGGTGATCGTAGAACCCGTCTGTATTCAGGATGAAGATCTGTTTGTCGTGGATGGAAAGCTGGTTCCAGGTAACGATCTCAAACAATTCATCAAGGGTGCCATAACCGCCGGGAAGGATCAGCGCCGCATCGCACAGGTTATACAATGCTTTTTTCCGCACATGCATATCATCCGATACGATCAGTTCGGTGATGCCCTGGTGCTGTGCCTCCCATTCGAGTAATATTTTGGGAATGATACCGGTTACATGCCCGCCATGTTCCATCACACTATCGGCGATAGTACCCATGATACCCGCGCTGCCACCGCCATAGATCAAACGGATATTGTTTTTGGCCATTAACTGACCCAGCCTGGTTGCATCTTCTGTATAACGGGGATTGGTTCCTTTTTTCGAGCCGCAGAATACCGCTAATGATCGTATTGCCATAGTTCCTGTTAAATAGGGGCAAAGGGAAACTAAAATTCTTTATCTTCAAAACTCTTTATTGCACATTGTCTTAAATAATCATTATTTAACGAAAGAAATCCTGCTGTATGTCACCAGTCGTTCTTTTCTCATTTGTGATCGGGTATTTTGTTCTGTTATTGACAGTAGCCTGGTTTACTTCCCGTAATTCAAATAATGAATCGTTCTTTATCGGCAACCGGAACAGTAACTGGATGCTGGTGGCTTTTGGCATGATCGGTACATCGCTTTCAGGTGTGACCTTCGTAAGTGTACCGGGAGGAGTAGGGACCGGTAATTTCTATTATTTCCAGATTGTAATAGGTTATTTGTTTGGCTATGCAGTCATTGCTTTTGTACTGATCCCGCTCTATTATAAAATGAACCTTACCAGCATTTATACCTACCTGGAAAAAAGGTTTGGGATCAATGCCCACAAAGCAGGTGCTTTCTTCTTCATTCTTTCCCGGGTATTTGGCGCAACAGCAAGACTATACCTCGTGATAAGCATTTTACAGACTTTCATCTTTAATAAGTTCAATATTCCGTTTGAGCTGACATCCCTCGTTATCCTGGTCCTGATCCTGCTTTATACATTTGAAGGCGGCGTTAAAACAATTGTTTATACAGATACGCTTCAAACAACGGGAATGTTGGTTGGGCTGGTAGTTTGTGTTTTTGCCGTAACCAAAGCATTGGGCACGGATTTCGGAGGAGCCTGGCACATGATGAGTGAAAAAGGATACAACCAGGTATTCAACTGGGATTACAAATCAGGTTCATTTGCATTAAAGCATATTCTGGGTGGTATGTTCATCGCCATTGCGATGACAGGGCTTGACCAGGAGATGATGCAAAAGAATATCAGCGTAAAAACACTGAAGGATTCGCAAAAAAACATTATGACATTCACGACGGTATTGATTATCGTGAATTTCCTGTTCCTGGTTCTGGGTGGGGTGCTTTATCTGTACGCCAATGCCAATGGAATCTCCACACTTCCTGACGATCTTTTCCCGACAATAGCTTTAAGCAATGAATTTGGCCAGGCCGTCAGTATCATATTTATCATCGCACTCATTTCCGCATTATTTCCCAGTGTTGACGGCGCCATTACATCTTTGACTTCCTGTTTTTGTATCGATATACTGGGATTGAAGGAATCTGATGCATCTGAAAAAGCGAAGAAAAGAACGAGGTTGAAAGTTCATTTCACATTTGCCGCGGTATTTTTCCTGATGGTCATGCTATTCAAATGGATGAATGATAAATTGATCATCGACTTTATCCTGAAATTCGCAGGCGTTACTTACGGGCCATTGCTTGGGCTGTTTGCTTTTGGAATACTCACCAGGCGAAAACTGAATGAAAAATGGATCTGGACGGTTTGCATTCTTGCGCCATTATTTTTGCTGGTTGTCGATATGATCAATAATCCCGCATTTTATGAGTCCAAGCTGCATATAAAAAGCCTGGGGCTGAATGGCCTCTCTGAAACTATCTTTCATGGTTATAAGATAGGAAATGAGCTGATACTGATCAATGGCCTCTTTACGTTCCTGGGTCTGTGGTTTATTTCATCAAAAACTCAAACCACAAGACACGGCCTGCAAGCAGTGTAAGAAGTTTATCTTTGCTGAAAATTTCATCCTTGGAACTGATTCACCCCCTGGTACAGGATTATGCAGAACGCTATTCCTCGCCCGAAGATGCATTGCTGAAAGAAGTGAATGACTTCACTATGCAGCATCATACAGAATCTGTCATGCTGAGCGGTCACCTGCAGGGCAAAGTGCTTGAGATGATCAGCTGTATGATACAGCCAAAACGGATCCTCGAGATCGGAACTTTTACCGGTTACAGCGCTTTGTGTTTAGCAAAAGGGTTGACCGCCGATGGCCAACTGCACACTATCGAATTGAGAGAGACTGATGCTTCAACGGCCCTGTCTTATTTTAAAAGATCTTCTTACGCTGATCAGTTATTCCTGCACACAGGAAATGCCCTTGATATTGTACCTCAATTGGAAGAAATCTGGGATCTTGTCTTTATTGATGCTGACAAACCCGCTTATATAGAATATTTTAACCTCGTTTTGCCCCGGTTGCGGAAAAACGGGTTTATTTTAGCAGATAATATTTTCTTTCACGGGCAGGTGCTGGAAGAAGAGGTGAAGGGAAAAAGCGCTAAAGGGATCGAAGCGTTCAATAATTACATCCGGGACCGGAACGATATAGAAAAAACAGTTTTAACCATCCGTGACGGACTTTTACTGATACGGAAACTCTGAAGAGGATCATGCAAAAACGAAGGAACAGTTTTATTGTTTTATTAATAATGACCTGTCATCTTTGCCAGGCACAGAAGCAGGAGCTGATCGCTAATTATATCACTACGTATAAGGATATCGCGATCGCTGAAATGAAGAGGACCGGAGTACCGGCTTCGATCACCCTCGCTCAGGGAATACATGAATCAGGTGCCGGCGCCGGTAAACTGGTACTCGCATCCAATAATCATTTTGGTATCAAGTGCAAATCCAACTGGACGGGTGAATTCGTCCGGCACGATGATGATGCCAAAGGAGAATGTTTCCGCAAATACACATTGGCAGAAGAATCATATAAGGACCACTCCGATTTCCTGAAGAACGGACAACGCTATGCTTTTTTATTTTCGCTTGATCCCACAGACTATGCAGGCTGGGCCAATGGCTTGAAACAGGCCGGCTATGCAACCAACCCGAAATACCCGCAGGTACTGATCAAATTGATCGAGGATTATAACCTGCAGGAGTACACGATGACCGCATTGGGAAGAAAACCGGGTGGGGAAGGGATCGTAGTTGCAGAAAAACCGTCTATGGCAGAGACGATCCCCATCACAGCAGGAGAAACTGAATTAAAGCAGGTGGTGGTCTACCCTGCCGGTGAGTTTAAGATCAACGATACCCAAGTGGTATTTGTAAAAAAAGGACTTTCTTTCCTGGGTATCGCCAAACAATACGATATTGACCTTTCCAAGATATTTGAGTTCAACGAAAAGGCAAGAGTTGACTTTGCCGATAAAGACCAGCTGATCTATTTGCAACGGAAAAGAAAAACAGGTGCTCATGAATTCCATATCGTGCAACCGGGCGAGACAATCTACAGTATTGCCCAGCAGGAAGGGATACGCATGGAAAACCTGCGTGAATTGAACTGGTTAAAAGAAAATGATGAACCGGCGATCGGTGAAACATTGAACATGCGCTCAAAATCCACCTCCATACCCAAACTAACGGTGAAGGACAATTATTCGCTGCATCCTGCAACCGGTAAAAAGGGGATTCATTAAAAAAGTAAGAACTTATGTCAGTCATTAAAGTGCATGACAAATCATTTGAAACCTATCTCTCAGAAGAAACCATCCTCCGCCGCGTAAAAGAATTGTCAGCACAGGTCAGCACTGACTATGCCGGGCGGCGGCCTCTGTTTATCGCGATCCTGAACGGTTCTTTTATGTTTGCTGCGGACCTGTTCAAGCATCTTACTATCGAAGCCGAACTTTGTTTTATCAAACTGGCCTCCTATAAAGGGATGAAATCTTCCGGGAACGTGGTCACTTCTATCGGGCTGGAGGATGACCTTTTTGGGAAAGAAGTGATCATTGTAGAGGATATTGTGGATACGGGCAAGACCCTGCATAATTTCCTTCCGAAACTGCTCCACCAGCAACCAAAATCACTTAAAATC
The DNA here is from genome assembly GCA_036009775.1 of Chitinophagaceae bacterium. Taxonomy (GTDB): domain Bacteria; phylum Bacteroidota; class Bacteroidia; order Chitinophagales; family Chitinophagaceae; genus JJ008. The sequence continues at coordinate 11,068 of DASYLC010000055.1, read as the reverse complement.
GCTACTCTTTTGCACAAGTCAGAAGCCACGAAATATCCGCTGCAACTGGACTATGTCGGATTTGATATCCCGGACAAGTTCGTCGTGGGGTATGGTCTTGATTATGACGGTCTTGGCCGTAATCTGAAGGAGATACACCAGTTAGTATAAAATCGGTGAAGCTCTCCGTCTTTTTTTGTAATTTATCGGGGTAAAATATCCATTTGAAGACCGCTTGTCATATAGCAATCTTATTCTTACTCTGTTCGCCCGTATTTGCCCAGCAATATTATGTGCGGGGCGAGGTAAAGGACGAAGCAGGTAATATTTTGCAAAACGTCACCATTCTCCAGCTCAATACCGGTTATATTTTCCGCAGTGGTTCTTCGGGTACTTTTGGGATCGTGGCTAAACAGCAAATGGATACCCTCAGCTTTTATCTTGAAGGCTTCGAGAAGGAAAGAGTAGTAGTCGATGCCGAAAAATACACCAGCATAAAACTGAAAAAGACCACCGGTTCCGCAGCCAATGCCCGGAGAGATAAGCTTTGCTCGCAAACAAAAAATCTCGAAAAAGAAGATCAGAAGACCTGGTTCACCGGTGATGAGACCTATGCCAGCATACTGGAGAACCATTTTGTGAATGCAAAAAAATTCCCGGTCACCGGCATGTCGCTGAACGTGGACAGAGCCTCTTATAGTAATATCCGGCGATTTATCACGCTAAAAGCAATGGTGCCACCCGATGCCGTGCGTATCGAAGAGATGCTGAATTATTTTAACATCAGCTATGAACGGCCTCCTCCTGGTCAACTTTTTGGTATCAAAACAACATTGAGTACCTGTCCCTGGAACGCGGACAACCAGTTGTTCTATGTCAACCTCTCCTCGCAGAAATTAAATCTTGACACACTTCCGCCGAGTCACCTGGTTTTTTTGATCGATGTATCCGGCTCAATGGATATGACCAACCGGCTGCCTTTATTGAAATCCGCATTCCGTTTACTGGTCAATAATCTAAGGGATAAGGATTCGGTTGCCATCGTTGTATACGGAGGTGTGACCGGGGTGATGCTGAATACAACCAGTGGAGGAGAAAAAGAAAAGATATTAAAGACCATCGATGAACTGGAACCGGGTGGATCCACTCCCGGGGAATCGGGGATCAAAATTGCCTACAGCGTTGCCCGCAACCATTTTATAAAGGACGGGAATAACCGGGTGATACTGGCTACCGACGGGGATTTTAATGTGGGTTTGAAAACAGAAACGGAACTGGATGAACTGATCTCCTCGCAGCGGCAATCGGGTATCTATCTTACCTGTCTCGGTGTGGGCATGGGTAATTATAAGGATTCAAAGATCCAGACACTGGCCAATAAAGGGAATGGCAACTTTGCCTATCTGGATAATTTTAAAGAGGCGGAGAAAGTACTGCTGAAAGAATTTACCCAGACCCTGTATTCAGTGGCTGATGACGTATATATGAATGTTGAGTTCAATCCTGAATATGTAAAGGAATACCGGTTGATCGGTTTTGATAATAAGGTAGGGGCCTTGCGGGATTCTCTTTCCATTATAGAAGGGGGAGAGATCGGTTCCGGGCATTCGATGGTGGGGCTGTTCGAGATCGTTCCGACCGAGATCAATAAAGGAGCGATCAAGGATAATTTTACAACGGGGAAATTTGCCGATATAAAATTAAAATATCATCTTCCTAACGGTAAGGAACAGTTTGGGTATGATCATAGCTGCCGTTTCGACTTTGTTCCTTTTGCCGATCTTGAAAAGATCTATCATTTTTCCGCCGCGGTGGCGATGTTTGGCTCCCTGCTTCGCACATCTCCGTTTGCAAAAAATTTCGGGTGGAATGAGATCATCAGCCTGGCAGAAGCTTCCTGCGGCCGGGATGATCTTTTACAAAAGGAGTTCCTGGTACTGGTGCAACACGCCAGGGATCTTTACCTGAAAGTGAAAAAGAAAAAAGGCGGGGTGGCGGAATGATGATACTTATTTCCCGCTGGTTTTTTAAATTACGAAAACATATCTTTGATCTTATCGAAGAAGCCTTTTTCGTTTTTATCCGGGTGCGGTTTGAAATTCTGAGAATGACTTAATTTCTCCAGTATCGCTTTTTCCTCCGAACTCACATGTTGCGGAGTCCAGATATTTACATGCACCAGCTGATCTCCTTTTTCATAACTGTTCACGGCCGGGAACCCTTTTCCTTTTAACCGGAATACTTTCCCGCTCTGTGTTCCCGAAGGAATCTTGATCTTGGCCCGTCCGTCAATCGTCGGTACTTCTACCTGGGTGCCAAATACGGCGTCCGTAAAGGAAAGATGCAATTCAAAAGCAACATTCAGACCCTCACGGTGCAATTCTTTATGCGGTTCTTCTTCGATCAGGATAATAAGGTCACCCGTCATACCACCTCTTTCGCCTGCATTGCCTTTTCCGCTTACATTCATCTGCATTCCTTCCTGTACGCCCGCAGGTATATCGATGCTTACTGTTTCTTCACCATATACTCTTCCTTCGCCTTTACAGCTCCCGCATTTCGCGGTGATGGTTGTTCCTTCCCCATTGCAGGTGGGACAGGTAGTAACGGTTTGCATTTGCCCGAGAAAAGTATTCTGCACCCGTCTTACCTGCCCGCTTCCGTTACAGCTTGAACAGGTCTGTACGCTTCCTTTATCTTTTGCACCACTGCCACCGCAGGTAGTACAGGCCACATGTTTCTTTACTTTGATATTCTTGGTAACGCCTTTTGCGATCTCTTCATAGGTGAGTTTTAATTTCACCCGGAGATTACTTCCCCGCACTCCGCGGTTTCTTTGTTGCTGCCGGCCACCCCGCTGCCCTCCTCCAAAGAAATTCCCGAACAGATCATCCCCGAAAATATCACCAAACTGGCTGAAGATATCCTCCATGTTCATGCCACCGGCACCACTGTACCCGCCCCGTCCCTGTCCGCTTACACCGGCATGCCCGTAACGGTCATACTGTGCTTTTTTATCAGGATCGCTTAGGATTTCATATGCTTCAGCTGCTTCCTTAAACTTTTCTTCCGCTACTTTATCACCGGGATTTCGGTCGGGGTGGTATTGCATCGCTACTTTCCGGTAAGCTTTTTTGATCTCCTCCGTACTCGCTGTTTTAGCGACACCTAATATTTCGTAAAAATCTCTCTTATTAGCCATTAGCTTTTAGCATTTAGCTGTGAGCAAACAAAACCAGGAACCGGCTCACAGCTAACGGCTCATGGCTAACGGCTATACGTTACTTTCCTACCACCACTTTTGCGTGACGGATGATCTTTTCATTGAGGTAATAACCTTTCAATACTTCATCCACAATTTTGCCTTTCAATTCTTCTGCAGGAGCCGGGATCTCGGTGATGGCCTCATGAAGATCGGGATTGAATTCCTCATGGAGTGTTTCCATGGCTTTCACACCTCTTGATTGAAGGGTATTGCGTAGTTTGTTAAATACCAGCATCACTCCTTCTTTGACAGCAGCTATATCTTCACTGCTTTCCAGTTGTTTTTGCGCCCTGTCACAATCATCGAGTACATCCAGCATACTGGTGATCACATCCCGGCCGGCCGTTTGTATCAGGTCGATCCTCTCTTTGGCATTGCGGCGCTTGAAATTATCGAATTCCGCTACTTTACGCAGGTATTTGTCATTCGCATCTTCCAGCTCAGCCTTTAATTTTTCCATTTCACTTTCTTCGGCCACTGGCTCATTCAGGTGGGTAGACCCGCTTTGGTTTTCGTCTGTATTGATATCTATCCCGCTGTTTTCCTGGTTCTTTTTCATATCGTTTTCTGCCATTTTTATAAAATTGAGTAACCGCCCGGACCGGTTGTCCGTTTCGGGCAGCAAAGGTAAGATTGTCAAACATATTGCCAACAGCGGATTTCAGGACAAACTGGCCGGATTTTACGTCTTTACGGGCAGGGTTGGCATAGACTTGTAAAAGCAGCTTCCGGGCAAAGCAGGCCTCCTGTCTGCGGTGCTGGCGACGGGCCGGGCTCCATATTAAATAGTACATTGCAGCCTTTATGAATAAAGTGTACCTGAAACGAAAGATCACTCCCCGGGTTTTCAATGGGCATCCCTGGATATTCAATAATGAAGTGGAAAAGATCGAGGGTGAGGTGGAAGGAGGGGAGACCGCTGAGGTCTTTACCCATGATAATAAATTCATTGGTAAAGGATACATCAACCCGAAATCGCAGATACTGGTCCGCTTGCTTACCCGTAACAGGTCGGAGGAGATCAATGAAGAATTTTTCTTTAAACAGCTCTTCCAATGCTGGGAGTACCGGAAAAAACTCGGCTATACCGAGAACTGCCGCCTGGTTTTTGGAGAAGCGGATTCATTACCTCAGCTGATCATTGATAAATTCAATGATTATTTCGTTATTCAAACGCTGGCATTGGGGATCGACCGGTGGAAACCGGCAATTGTAGCTGCACTCAATAAAATATTTGAGCCGAAAGGTATCTATGAACGCAATGATGTGCCGGTAAGAGAACTGGAAGGCTTGCCACAACAAAAAGGATTTTTATCAGCACCTTTTGATACAAAGATCATCATTAATGAGAACGGGTTTAAATTCCACGTTGATATTGAGAACGGACAGAAGACGGGTTATTTTCTTGACCAGCAGGATAACCGGCGGACCATCCGGAATATTGTACAGGGAGCCGATGTACTCGGGGCCTTTACCTATACCGGCACATTTGAAATTCATGCAGCAGGTTATGGGGCGAAGTCAGTACTGGGACTGGATATTTCCGCGAATGCTGTAGAGCAGGCGAATAAGAATGCTGCCTTGAACGGCGTTCAGGATCGCTGTCGTTTTGAAACAGCTAATGCTTTCGATGTATTAAAACAATGGGGAAAGGACGGAAGACAATACGATGTGGTGATGCTCGATCCGCCTGCTTTTACCAAGAGCCGGGAAACGATCCAGAAAGCAATCACCGGTTATAAAGAGATCAACCTGCGGGGCATGAAACTCGTTAGGCCCGGAGGATTTCTTGTTACGTCTTCCTGTACCAGTCTTGTTGGCCCTGACCTTTTTTTACAAACGATCGATATGGCGGCTAAAGATGCGCGCCGCAAAATAAGACAGGTCACATTCCAGACACAATCCGGTGACCATCCCGTTATCCGGGGAATGGACAATACACAATACCTCAAATTCCTGGTGATACAGGTGCAATAATCATTGCGAACACAGGAAGTAAAGTCATTGCGAGTGGTAGCGAAGCGTCGTCATTGCGAGCGAAGCGAAGTATCGTCATTGAAAGCGGAGCGAAGCAATTATTTAGAGACCTGGAACTTTCCGGACTCCACTAATTTTCCGGTTGCATCAAGCAAATGGTACATATAGATGCCGCGGTTGAAATCGGTAAGATTGATCATTGTCTTCGACCCGGATGTTGGTACATCCATCACTTTCTTTCCTAAAAAACTATAAAGCTGTACAGACATTCCCTGCTGGTAACCTTTTTGCAGATCAAAAGTGATATAACTGGTAGCGGGGTTGGGATATAACTTGATGATCCTGTCATTCGTTTCCGATGAAGGAATTGTCCTGGATGATTGACCCTGTGAATGGGTGGCAATCAGGAGAATAAAGGATAGTATGGGTAGAATTCGTCTCAACGAAACAAATTTACTTTTATTATTCGAAAAGTAGGCCGAATTTTTTATCTGCGCAACGTAAAATTACTATAATTTATAAAAAGTTATAAATCATTGAATTGTAGCCGTTTCGTAGAAGGATTTTAACTAAAACTTAGTCTAAACCCTCCAACACCTTGCGGATCGCTTCAAAATCAGGGACCCTGGAAGCGTCCTCCAGAACCTCGGCGTAGCGTACGATCCCCTCTTTACCGATCACAAAAGCAGAGCGTTTGGATACTCCTTTCATATTATAACCGAATAATTCATAGATCGAATCATATGATCTTGAAACATCTTTATTAAAATCACTCAGCAAAGTAAAGTTGAGTTGCTGATCCGCTTTATATTTTGCCAGGGTATGCAATGCATCTACCGATATCCCGAAGATCGTTGCATGGACATCATTGTACCAGCTGATATTATCTCTTATATGACACAGTTCTTCCGTACAGGTTTTAGTAAAAGCCAGCGGGAAAAAAAGTAACAGCACATTTTGTCCACGATGATCAGAAAGTGTGACTTGTTTTTTTTCGCTGTCATACAGCGTAAAATCAGGAGCGGTCTGTCCGGCTATGATGGGCATGTATATAAGTTTTAAAAAAGAGAAAATTCAAATAATCGTACATTAGTGTACACTCAAAGAAACAAACAACCTTTTAAAGAGTTTGAATTTATTTGTCTTTTTAACCGTTTGCCATTCCTGTTTTTCCAAAATCAACTAAAGACAGGCGGGCAGGCTAAAACCAACGCTATATGAAAAAATATATTACCGAGTTTATCGGAGCTTTCTTCCTCGTTTTGACGATCGGTCTTACCGGCAACCCGCTGGCCGTCGGCGCCGCATTAATGGTGATGATCTATGCAGGGGGCCATATATCGGGTGCACATTATAACCCCGCGGTTACATTGGCCGTACTGATCCGGGGTCGTATCTCTATCGGCGACGCAATGGTGTATATGGGCTGCCAGTTGGCAGGCGCTGTAGGAGCGGCACTCGTTGTAGGAGTTTTTAAAGAACTCCCTGCTGCTGCTGATCAGTCAACATTAGTGATCACCAAAGCTTTGCTTGCCGAAGTGCTTGGAACATTTGCGCTGGCATACGTGGTATTGAACGTGGCAACAGCTAAAAGCAATGCCGGGAATAGTTATTATGGTCTCGCAATAGGATTTACTGTACTGGCCATGGCTTTTTGTTTTGGCGAATACAGCGGAGGTGCTTTCAACCCGGCGGTTGCAGTCGGGGCTTCCGTGATGAAAGGATTTGAATGGGCCAATATCTGGATCTACCTCGTAGGTTGTTTTGGCGGAGCAATAATAGCGGCACTCGTGTTCAATATGAATAATTCGGATGATAAATAGATGATAGAAAAAGAGGATAGATGATCACGGGGACTGGTCTGGATCCATGAAGGTTCCCAGACCAGTTGAAGGAGCTGGAATTCTAGAAATTAGTTAAGGTACATTTGGGGTAAAGGACATATTCCATCAACGAAAAAATTGACCGGAGATCTTTTATTCTTTATCGAGACGCATGGTCTTTGTATCTCCTCCGGGAATTGTCTGCGAAGCTTCTACATACGTCCAGCTATTGCGGTCAATATGCCAGGACCCATTGATCAGGATCAGGGGATAAGTGGCGCCGGTGAATTGAGCCGAGGTGGTCATATTTGATGCATCACCATCCCAGCTGCCGGTTCTTTCAACCGTAGTATTATTGATGGCATCCACCGTCTTGTTGCTGTAATATTTGAACCGGTAAGGAGCGAAATCAGCAGTGATATTAATGCCGTTGAGTGTAAAAATCGAAACCTTCCACTTTCCATCGGTCATGGCTTTGATCACCAGGTCCTCCTGTATCGCCTCCTTGGTTTTTTTACACCCGGTCAGCAATATGATCAAAGCAAAAGCAGCGATTTTTTTCATATTTCAGTTAATCGTTCACAAAATACACATATATACCAGTTTACCAAACAGTTAAAATACGCAACAGGGCTGAAAAAAGATTGAAATTGCAGATAATCAGCCCCCCGATAAGTCTTAATTTTATTTTTTAGAGCCATGAAAAAAAAGTTTGCTGTTTTTATAATGATCACCCTTACCGGTTTGAACAGCCGGTCACAAAGTCCTGAACAATTGCTCAACGACTGGTCAGCCCGGTCACCCATTGAAAAAATATACCTGCACCTGGACCGGGATAGTTATATCGCAGGAGAAACGATCTGGTTCAAAGCTTACCTGTATTCCGATTACCAGCCCGATACGATCAGTACAAGTTTGTACACGGAACTGGTCAATGATTCAGGAAGGGTGATCAACCGTTCCATCCTGCCGGTATTGCTGGGTACTGCCAGCGGTCAACTGGAGATGCCGGCTACATTGACAAAAGGTAATTATACGGTAAGGGCCTATACACCCACAATGCTGAACCACGATGCCGCCTTTATTTATCAACGCAGCATTTTTGTATATGGAAAGAATACGATCCAGTCGCCCAAAGAAAAAAAATTACGACTTGAATTTTTCCCGGAGGGAGGAAACTTTGTCAGCGGTCTTACCAATACACTGGCTTTTAAAGCTACCGATGAAAATGGAATGCCCGTAGCAGTGAATGGTTCTGTCTTCAATGATAAGAATGAAAAGGTAACGGGTTTTACAACTTATCATGACGGCATGGGATTGCTCGACCTTCCGGCGGCTGCCAGTTCAACCTATTACGCAATGACCGATGGTGACCCGCAGAAATTTAGTTTACCCGTACCAACCAGCAAAGGCATTGCACTGACAGTGATACCCCATCCGCAGGGACATTTCTTCGAACTAAAACAGAAAAAAGATGATCCTGCATTCCAGGTCTCGTATATGGTCGGGCAGATGCAGCACCATCTGGTCTTTCGGCAGGACTTCAAAACATTCAAGGAACAGTTCCAGGGGGTGATCGACACCAGGAATCTTCATTCGGGGATCTTACAGATCACTTATTTCAACAAGGACAACCAGCCGTTGGCAGAACGGTTATGTTTTGTTAACAATAAAGAATACCTCCAGCGGGGCGAACTGATCACTGATACGATCAGCTTCCAGGGAAAGGCAAGGAACCGTATCAGCATCCAGTTAAAGGATACGGTACAGGGAAGTTTTTCGGTATCGGTCAGCGATGCGGACTACGCATTGAAACCGATGCGGGAAGAGAATATATTTTCGGCATTATTACTGACATCCGATCTGAAAGGTTATATACACGAACCGGCGTATTATTTTTCGGCCGACAATGATTCGGTGCAAACGGCATTGGACCTGGTGATGATGACCAATGGCTGGAGAAGATTCAAATGGATAGAGCTTTCCAAACTGCCTCCTTCCAATTTTAAAGATCCCTCCTACATTACGCTATCGGGTAAAGTGACATTGCGTGACAGTAAAAAACCTTTTGCTCTTAAGCCCTTATTATTGATGCTGATCACGGCCGATTCTACCCGAAGAATACAAATGATCAGTACCGACCAGCTGGGCTATTTCAAACTGGACTCCATGTTATTCTTTGGCCGGTCAAAAGTTTTCCTCAGTGATATAAGAGGAAAGAAAAGCCAGTATATCGATATACATCTCTCGGCTGATTCATTGAATCGTTCTTTCTCCCTGCCCAAAGTGCCGGTCAATCCTTTTCAGCCCATCGTCTACGAGAAGCAGGGTAAAATGGGAATTGATTTCGATGCGATCATAAAGGCGAACGGGGTGATGTTACAAGGAGTTACGGTAAAAACAAGGAAAAAGACCTTGGTTGAACAATTGGATGAAAAATATGCAAAAGGAGCCTTTGAGGGCGATGCGAACAAGGTATTTGACCTGGTAAACAATAAAGGAGCAGAGCCCTATAATAATATTTTCGATTATTTAAAAATGCAATTGCCCAGCCTGACGGTTGTAGATGCGAATGCAGTTCTTGGTGATGGACCCGCTTCTTCCACCTCCAGTATAAAGCTGTATTACAGACAATCAATGAGTGGATCGGTAAGTTCTATGGGACCCATCCCGATGGTGTTATACCTGGATGAAGTAGAAACCGATGCAGATGTGATCGCTAATATACCGGCCAACCAGGTGGCGATGGTAAAAGTATACAGTACTTTTGTAGGTGCCGGGGGCAACGGTGCCGGCGGCGTACTGGCGATCTATACAAAAAAGGGTGCCGACATGAATGACATGATGGTGAACGCCGCGGATATGATCCCCTACAATGGTTATACGGTGACTAAGGAATTTTATGAGCCGGATTACAAAGCCAATCCATCGGAAAAGAATAAAACGGATAACCGCATTACGCTGGCCTGGCGCCCGGATATCCTTATTAATAATATAAATCCTAAGATACCTGTCACTTTTTATAACAGCGACCGTACAAAAAGCTATCGCATTGTGATAGAGGGAATGACGCTGGACGGGAAGATGCTGATGATAGAGAAAGTGGTGGGTACTAAAGGGTTTTAAAATAAAGAATAAGGAATGAGAAAGTGGAGGAGCAATGAGTCACTGATCCATTGAGTTCTCCCTCTCCTTGAAAGAGAGGCTACAAGTGAACAATGATTTATCATCTCATTGAATTTCCCGCCCGTCGTCATTGCGGGGCGTAGCTGAAGCAAAAGACCCCGGAGTTCTTACGGGAACAGCGGGCCCAGGTTTTTCAACCGTTGAAAACTATTTGGCGGGAAAACCGGCAGCGGCTTTCACTTCATTGATCTGTTGGGTATGACGGTTGCTATGCGCAGCCATAAATAAAAGGAACTGGTAACCATCGATATAGCCAAACGGCATTTGCATCACATGGTTACGCAGGTCTTCGGTAGAGGTCCGCAGGTATTTGATATGATCGCCGCGGTTCTTCTTAAAATCTTCCAGGGCATCGTCGAGCGAATTAAAACCCGTGTTCCTGGGTTGTATGGGTTCAGGCGCCTGCGCTTTTACCGACCTGTCTTCTATCATCTTTACGATCTGTTCATCGGTCACTTTTATCTCGGAACGTTTTTCGGGATTAGCAGGAGATTTCATTGTTGCCTCGAACAGCCCCCACAATAATTTTTCCGCCCCGGCAATATGGTACATACATTCTTTGACCGACCATTTGTCAGGGGCGGCTTTAAAATTCAGCTGCGCTTCAGAGAGTCCTTTACAGGCCTGTGTAGCATCATCACGGGTATCCTTTAATATCCCGAGACCATGTTTCCTCTCTTTCTTGGAGATCGAATTATCCTTAATAGTTCCTGCCAACCCGGTAATAACAAGGAGCGCAAGAAGCGAACGACCGAGGGTCCTTTTAAGCATACATCAGCCTTTTAATAATTGGTTAGATTGGATCAGCGCTATCCAGAGGGGTGGGAATCCTGCTATG
>DASYLC010000054.1:0-11670 GCA_036009775.1 Chitinophagaceae bacterium | reverse complement strand
AAGAATTACAATTATCATAGATCGCATACAATGCCTGCAATGTGGTCCTGATATCATTGAAATCGATCTCCTGTGCATGCAAACTCCGTCCCGATGTCTGGATATGGTATTTCAGCATCTGGCTCCGCTTATTGGCTTTGTATTTATATTTCATTGCCTTGGCCCAGATCCGCCTGGCCACACGACCGATCACACTGTACTCAGGATCCATGCCGTTACTGAAAAAGAAAGAGAGGTTGGGAGCGAAGTCATCGATGTTCATCCCCCGGCTTAAATAATATTCCACATACGTAAAACCGTTGGACAAGGTGAATGCCAGTTGCGTGATCGGATTGGCCCCTGCTTCAGCGATATGATACCCGCTGATGGATACCGAATAAAAATTCCGGACCTTCTGTTCAATGAAAAACTGCTGCACATCTCCCATCAGCTTCAATGCAAATTCGGTAGAGAAGATACAGGTGTTCTGCGCCTGGTCTTCCTTTAGGATATCCGCCTGCACGGTCCCGCGAACCTGTGTCAAAGCCGATGCTTTGATCTTTTCATACACATCTCGGGGTAAGACATCAGCGCCGGACAGACCCAGCAAACGAAGACCCAGTCCGTTGTTTCCGTTAGGTAAGGCGCCCTGTAGTTCTCCTTTCTTTGGTATCACGGGTTTTCCATCGGTGCCTGCGTAAGCTGGTAATTCTCCCGCTTTAAATTTTGCTTCGATGACTTTATTTACTTCCTCCTTCAAATTATTCTCGATGATATATTTCTCACACTGCTGATCGATAGCGGCATTCATAAAGAAAGCCAGCAGCATCGGTGCCGGGCCATTGATGGTCATAGATACCGATGTTTTCGGATCGCAAAGATCGAAGCCGCTGTATAATTTTTTTGCATCATCGACTGTAGCGATACTCACACCGCTGTTCCCCACTTTCCCATAAATATCAGGGCGATGATCCGGATCCTCTCCGTATAATGTCACTGAATCAAATGCTGTTGATAATCTTTTTGCCGGCTGGTCCACACTTACATAGTGAAAACGTTTATTGGTTCTTTCCGGGCCGCCTTCACCAGCGAACATCCTGGTCGGGTCTTCGCCTTCCCTTTTCAATGGGAATACTCCGGCGGTAAAAGGAAAACTTCCGGGCACATTTTCCTGTGCCTGCCATTTTAAGAGATCACCCCAGTCTTTATATTTAGGCAAAACTACTTTCGGAATTTTAGTACCGCTGAGACTGGTCGTTGTCAATGCCTGTTTGATTACTTTATCCCTGACCTTATACCCATAGAATTCTTTCTGGTAAGCTTTAATCTTTTCCGGCCAGTGAGTAATTAATTTCCTGCTGACCGGCGTTAATTGCTCGGTATAAAAAACGATTTGCCGTGCAATAATAGTTTCTGCATCTTCTGTCAGGCCGGTCCTGTCGCTGCCAGATCTTTTAGATGCTTCCTCTTTAAGCAAATCTAAGACTCCGTTCAACTGGTATAATTTGGATGCGATCGCCGCCTGCTCTTTTACCAATTGATCATAACCACGGTTGCTCTCGGAAATTTCAGCGAGATAACGAATACGGTTCGCCGGAATGACCGCCTGGCCTACTTTTGCCGTTTCCGCAAACTGGTAGGTGCCAAATACTGTTTTTGTTTTTGCTTCGATCTTTTTCAGCAGTAATTCAAACAAATGATTTACGCCGTCATCATTGAATTTGCTGGCCATCGTTCCCACGATCGGCAAATCCCCGTCCTTGGCCGTAAACAACTGGTGATTCCTTTTGTATTGTTTCTTTACATCCGCCAATGCATCCAGTGCACCGGCTTTATCGAATTTATTAATGCAGACCAAGTCGGCAAAATCAAGCATATTGATCTTCTCCAGTTGTGATGCCGCGCCGTATTCCGGTGTCATCACATACATACTTACATCGCAATAATCCAGGATCGAAGCATCGCTTTGTCCCACACCCGCAGATTCAAGAATGATAAAATCAAACCCGGCTGACTTACAGATATCGATCGCTTCTTGCACAGCGCCGCTCAATGCAGTATTATCTTCTCTCGTTGCCAGGCTTCTCATATAAGCTCTCGGATGAGAAATGGAATTCATTCGTATACGATCACCCAATAAGGCTCCGCCTGTTTTTTTCTTCGAAGGATCAACAGAAATAACAGCTATTGTTTTTTCCAAAAAATTATTGAGGAACCGTCTTACGATCTCATCGGTCACGGAGGATTTACCCGCCCCACCCGTTCCGGTAATGCCCAGGACTGGAATGGTACCGACTGCCGACTCACGACTCACGACTCCCGACTCACGAATTCCGACTCCCGCCTCACGACTTCCGACTCCCGGCTCACGACTCCCGGCTCCCTGCTTCCCTCCGTTTTCAACATTCGTTATCTTCCTCGCGATCACCCGTACATCCTTCGCTTCTTCGAGTTTCATCGCAGTTTTATAATCCGCTTTACCGTTCAGCTGTACATCACATTGTTTGATCACGTCCTCGATCATTCCTTCCAGGCCCAGTGTTCGCCCGTCATCTGGTGAGTAGATCCGGGTAATACCGTATTGATGCAGCTCTTTTACTTCTTCCGGCAGGATCGTTCCGCCGCCACCGCCGAATATCTTGATATGTCCACAACCATTCTCTTCCAGGAGATCCTTCATGTATTTAAAGAATTCCACGTGACCACCCTGGTAACTCGTAATGGCGATCCCCTGTACATCTTCTTCAATAGCAGTCTCCACGATCTCTTTTGCGGACCGGTTATGGCCTAGGTGAATGATCTCGGCGCCCTTGCTTTGCATGATCCGGCGCATAATATTAATAGCGGCATCGTGCCCGTCAAAAAGACTGGCTGCCGTCACGATCCGGACCTTATTGACTGGCGTATAACTCATAGTTGTAAGAATAGGACAAATTTAGCTTAAAAAACGAATGGGTGTTAGGAGGTCAGTTCGCTGGATTGCAGTCTGTTAACTACATTTGCTCCATGCAGCAACTTGTTGAATCGGTCAGCAACCTCTATAAACAGTGGAAAGGAACCGAAGCACTGTCCATCGACCTGCTTCCGCAAAGCGGCAGTGAACGCCGTTATTTCAGGTTACACGGAAAGGATAAAACCGTAATCGGCTGTTATGGGGCCAATATCAAAGAGAATGAGACATTTGTTTATTTCTCCCAGCAATTCCGTGAAAAAAACCTGGCCGTACCCGAGATATTAGCGATCAGTGATGATGGCATGTTCTATCTCCAGGAAGATTTCGGCACCGTTTCCTTACTCGATCATCTTGAATCAAAAGGCTTCACCGACAAAGTATACGGACTTTTTAAAAAAAGTTTGGAAGCACTCGCACAGTTACAGGTAAAGGGTGACGAGGGTTTGGATTATACGACCCATTGCCTGACCAATACGGAGTTTGGCAAACAGGCGATCATGGCTGACCTGCTTTATTTTAAATATTACTTCCTCGATGCATTACGCAAACCTTATGATAAACAAAAACTGATCGATGATTTCGAAGCGCTGAGTAACTATCTCACGCATACGGAATACAAATATTTCATGTTCCGCGATTTCCAGAGCCGGAATATCATGGTCAAAGAAGATGAATCTGTTCATTTCATCGATTACCAGGGAGGGATGAAAGGGGCTCCTCAATACGATGTGGCGTCGATGTTATGGCAGGCAAGAGCCAATCTTCCTGACACCTGGAAAAATGGTTTGCTGGAAGACTATATGAACAGCATCTCAGAGATCACTGGTCTGCCAATTGACAGGGCCGTTTTTCGCAGCCAGTATAATGGGTATGTGCTGATCCGTTTGTTGCAGGTATTGGGCGCCTATGGTTTTCGTGGCTTGTTTGAACGCAAGGCACAGTTCCTGACCAGCATCCCGCTGGCCTTACGAAATCTCAGGGATTTTTTCCAGCACCAGAGCATCGGTATCACTGTTCCTGAATTCAGGAAAGTGCTGGATATGTGTGTTGCCGATGAGATCATAGAACAATTCACTCCCACAAGAGCGACAGATGAAACGCCGCTGATCGTAAAGATCTGCAGCTTTTCGTACCGGCAACAAACCCCTGTTGATGAAAGCGATAATGGTGGCGGTTTTGTATTTGATTGCCGCGGTATTTTAAACCCCGGTCGTGTCGACAGTATGAAAACACAAACGGGTCGTGATAAAGAAGTGATGGATTTCCTGGAACAGCAAACAAAAATGCCGGAGTTCCTGAACAGTGTGTTCGATATCGTGGATATCACCGTGGAAGAATATATCAAACGGGATTTTGAAAGTTTAATGATCAGCTTTGGTTGTACCGGCGGCCAGCACCGGAGTGTGTATGCGGCGGATGCTATGGCAAGGCATTTAAAAAATAAATTCAAAGTGAAAATAAAGTTGAGGCATTGTGTGCAGGATGAGAAAAATTGGCAGAATCCATTACCTGAAAAAAAATAATTTACCCGGCTGCAGTTCCCTGATGGGTCTTCCGTTGCGTCGCACTCTTCATCGTTCTGTTCGCTACTCACCAGTTTAATATCGCGGAATGCAAGCAATGATCTTTTCAGCCGGTCTCGGAACCCGTTTCAAACCCTGGACCGACAAACATCCCAAGGCACTGGCCATCGTCAATGGCAGATCTCTGCTGCAACGCAATATTGAATACCTGCAGCAACAGGGCATCAAAGATGTTATTGTTAACACCCATCATCTCGCTGACCAGATAGACCAGGCCATTATCGAAAATGACGGATGGGGAAGCAATGTGCTGGTCAGCGATGAGCGGGATGAACTACTGGACACCGGCGGCGGCTTGCTGAAAGCCAAAGAGCTGTTTGAACCCCATGAACGTTTCATCACTTGCAACGTGGATATCCTTACCGATCTTGACATCAGCAAACTACTCCGCTTTCATGAAGAGAAAAATGCATTGATCTCTTTTGCCGTTAGCAACCGCTCCACATCCCGCAACCTTTTATTTGATAAAGATGACCGTTTAGTTGGCTGGAGAAACAATAAAACAGGGGAAGAAAAAATTTCTATTCCCGGTATTGCTTTTGTTGAGAAAGCATACAGCTGTGTTGTTGTTTTCGGGTATGAAATTTTCAACAGGATGGAAGAAGCGGGATTTTCAGGTAAGTTCTCATTAATTGATGTCTACCTGAAACTGGCTGCTGCTCACCGCATCATGGGATATGACCATACCGGCGACCGGTTTGTGGATGTGGGAAAGCCTGAATCCGTGGCTATTGCGGAATCGATGTTCTGACAGGTAAAATCCCGGACTGTGGCATCCCTTACTCAGTTGTAAAATATTGCAAATACCCTTTGAACGGTAGGCCTGCTTGCATCCTTTTGAGCTAACTTAGAGACTTTAAATAAAGTTTATTATGAAGAGATCCGTTTTCCTTTTTGCAGGGTTATTCCTGGTCATGAATTTATTTGCCCAGTCAACTTATGATCAGAAAGAAGCATTTAACCCGCAATTCTACCCTTATCCCGGTAATGATTTTCGCAGTGCCAGTGGCGAGCCGGGTCCGCGGTACTGGCAAAACCGTGCAGATTACAAGATCACCAGCAGTCTTGATACCGCGCAGCACCGTGTCAGTGGTGATGTCGATATATTTTATACCAACAACAGCCCCGACAATCTAAAATTCCTATGGCTGCAGCTCGACCAGAATATCTACAGAAAAGAATCCCGGGGCTCCGCTACCACTACCGAAGCAGGCGGAAGATGGGCCAATCCGAATTTTACGGATGGCGATAAGATCAGGTCCATCTCTGTTGAATACAATGGAAAGACATTTACCCCGAAATATACTATTACCGACACCCGTATGCAGATCTGGTTACAGGATGCTGTAAAAGCGGGCGGTGGTAAAGTGAAGCTATCTATCCAGTTTGAATTCACTATTCCCGAACGGGGTACGGACAGGATGGGAAGATTGAACACAAAGAACGGCATCGTGTATGAAGTTGCACAGTGGTTTCCGCGCCTTGCCGTCTACGATGATATCCAGGGCTGGAACACACTTCCTTATTTAGGAGCCGGTGAGTTTTACCTGGAATATGGTGATATTGACTTTTCGGTTACCGCACCCGCCAACCTTATCGTAGTGGGTTCAGGTGAATTGCAGAATCCGCAGGATTGTTATACCGCCACACAGATGAGTCGCTGGGCATCTGCAAAGAATAGTGATAAGACCGTAATGATCCGCAGTGAAAAGGAAGTGACCGATCCCAATTCAAGACCGAAGCAGGCGAACTGTACCTGGCATTTTAAAATTCAGAATACAAGAGATGTGGCATGGGCCGCCAGTAAAGCATTTATACAGGACGCAGCAAAGATTAACCTGCCCAGTGGGAAAAAAAGCATGGCCATCAGTGTATATCCCGCGGAAGCCATCGTAAAGAACGGTTGGCAGCGTTCTACTGAAATGGTGAAAGGTTCCATCGAACACTATTCCAATAAATGGTTTGAATTCCCTTATCCCGCGGCAACCAATGTAGCCGGTGCGGTGGGTGGTATGGAATATCCGGGCATCGTATTCTGCAGCGCTTTTTCTTCAGGCGGGGGCTTATGGGGTGTAACGGATCATGAGTTCGGTCATACCTGGTTCCCGATGATCGTGGGAAGCAATGAAAGAAAATACGCATGGATGGATGAAGGCTTCAATACATTTATCAATGGTCTTTCCGGCGAAGCATTTAATAAAGGAGAGTTTAATAATGCCAGTTACTTTCCCGATGTCAATTCCCAGGATAACGTACGAAGGAATTTCGGTGAGGATATGGATGGACTTTACAATATTCCCGAAGTGATCCAGCAGGACAACCTGGGCAATGCTGCCTATTCAAAACCTGCCCAGATGCTGAATACCCTGAGAGAAGTAGTATTGGGTAAAGAACGTTTTGATGCGGCTTTCCGTGAATACGTGGCCCGCTGGGCTTTCAAACACCCAACGCCCTGGGATTTTTTCCATACCATGGAAAATGTTTCGGGTGAGGACCTGGGCTGGTTCTGGAGAGGCTGGGTATTGAATACGTGGAAACTGGACCAGGCTGTAAAAGGAGTTGTTTACACCGATGAAAAACCGGAGAATGGTTCTGAGATAACCATTGAGAACATGGATAAGATGGTGATGCCGGTAACAGTACTCATTAAAGAAGCCAATGGCAAACAACACAGGATAGATCTCCCGGTTGAGGTCTGGCAGCGCGGCGCTGAATGGACATTTGGCGTACCGACCACCA
This sequence comes from Chitinophagaceae bacterium, assembly GCA_036009775.1. Classification (GTDB taxonomy): domain Bacteria; phylum Bacteroidota; class Bacteroidia; order Chitinophagales; family Chitinophagaceae; genus JJ008. The sequence goes on along the minus strand of DASYLC010000054.1, from coordinate 4,416 downwards.
GTGAAATAAAAGAAGTGATACTGGACCCTGATAAAAAATTACCGGAGTGGAGCCGGGATAATAATACATGGAAGAAAAAAGGATTTTAATAAATCGCCCTTCGTAACACGGAGGGCTTTTTTATGTAAAATGGATAGTAAGAAAAAGCCGATCAGTAAACCTTGATCCGTTCCGTTATAACTGTCCTGCCAATTCCTCCAGCGAAATTTTTTCCAATGCCTCCCGTTTCGTCGACGACCATTTAATGAGCCTTATACATCCATCCTCTATCTCGATCCCTGTAATATCCCCATCACTGAAACAACAACAACCCGTATTGAAATAAGAGGGTTTCATCGTCATATAATCAACCGCAACCGCGGTAAACTCTTTCTCTCTTATCAATATCTCCGATCGCACTTCTTTGATCTTTTTCTCATCCTGCACTTTTTCTGCCAGTTGTAATTGTTTATATAATCTTTCCAAATGTGTCAGTGACGTAAATACCGGCTGGTGCGTATGGCCGGTCACCAGCAACATATCTTTTTGCTGGGATGCCCATTCATACATGATACTGTTGTGTAGTGTCTTCTTCTCCGCATTATAAGCCGGCGTATTGGGATTGATACGGAGTAAACCCTGCAATGGCGCCCAGATATAGGCCACAAAGAATTTACTGAACCAGTTGCCATCGCTTTGCCCATCACCCTGGTGACCATGAGTGAGAAAGATCGTCAGCTCCTGTTCGCCAACCAGTGTCTTTAAGATCGCCCCTTCATACACTTTCAATACTTCGCCAAACATACTTTTCAGGTGCCACCAGGACAGAGGACTGGTATCCCAATACAGATCGTGGTTGCCGAATATCTTTACATAATTATTATGTGCCAGGAATTTCTTCTCTGCTTCGAATGTGAGCCGGTTCTTCTTTTTTACTTTCCGGATACTGTTCTCCCATAATTCTTCGCTGTCGCCGAGATTGATAAAACAAAAATCATTATCGCTGTAATAGTTCAGCGCCGCGAGATAATTTGTTTCCGCCTGTTTAAAATCATCGGCACCGTTCCTCGTTCCTTTGTGCTGATCGGAAAAGATGATGAACTTTCCTGCATGGTATTCAAAAGGAATGACCAGGCCCTTTTTACCCGGCTCTTTCAGGATATCTCCTGACAACCGGGTCAGCGCGGTAAATATTTTTTCCCGGTCAGGTTTAGAGGAAAATTTTGCAGAGGCCCACAAAACCGGCTTCAATAATAGTAAACGAAATATTTTTCTCATTGCTTTCGTTCCCAATTTAAATAAAAAACCCCGTGCCGCTTTAGCAACACGGGGTTGAAAGAATTTCTATTGATTAACGAAATACAATAATACTCGCACTTCGTTTGTCAAAGCCATGTTCATCATTATACAGGTATAACCGGTACACACCACCAGCTGCTGCAGTTGGGAGAGTGATAGGTAACACCGCTCCGTAGGTTGCTCCCGTGATAACTTCTGACTTCACGAGCTGACCCAAACTGTTAAAGATCCTCACGCCCAGCCTGGTATACAGGTCAGTGTTCATCCGGATACTAAACTTTCCGTTATTGGGATTGGGATAGATGAATACTGCATTAAAGTCCGGCAGCCTGAGATGACGTTCCACGCATTCATTCACCAGGATCGATCTTGACAGTACCGCGATACAACCGGCATTGGTAGCGGTATACTGTATTGTTTTTAAGCCGAGACCCGCAACGGATGGTGTAAACACGCCTGCAGCTGTCACTCCCGGACCGCTGAATACACCGCCCGGAGGAGTTGCTATCAGCGTTGTCAACGGATCAGTAAAGCACATCACCGGTGTTGGATTGAATGCAATGACCGGCAATCCATTCACCGTCAGGGTGGCCGGGTTGGAAGTTGACGAACCACAACCCGCAGTAACGATCACCCGGAAGCGATAATTGTTCTGTCCAAGCGGTATAGCTGTTTGAGCAAAAGTAGGAGTGGTTGCACCGGCTATATTCGACCAGGTCACACCACCATCGGTACTAAATTGCCACTGGTAGGTCAATGCGCCGACAGCTGTTGTTGCAGTAACATTGAAACTGGCATTCCCACCTTCACAAATAGTCACGGATTGCGGATGCGCAGAGATGACCGGGAATGTATTTACCGTCAATATAGCACCGGTTGAAATACCCGGGGTACAAGCACCATTGGTCACAACAGCCCTGTAACGGTTATTATTGAAAGCCGGCGGTACACCTGTTATCGTTAATGTCGCCGCAGTAGTGCCGGAATAAGGCACTGCAGCCGGTACATTGTTATAAGTAATGCCACCATCTGTGCTCACCTGCCATTGATAACCCAGGCCTCCGCCTGTGGCACCTACTGTAAAGGAAACATTGGTTCCCTCACAGACGGTTTGGCTGACGGGATTGCTGGTAATAGCTACAGCAGTCAATACGGTCAGCACTGCACAGTTCGATATAGCCGGCGGCGGACAAACTCCGGTAACCACGCAACGATACGCAGTATTATTTTGAGCAACGGTGATGCCGGTCAATGTATAACTGGATGATGTAGCCCCTGTAATATTGTTCCATGGACCACCGCATCCCGTAAGACTGAGCTGCCATTGATAACTGATCCCCGTACCCGTGGCAGTAACGCTAAATGTATGATTGGTACCTGTACAGGCGGTTACATCTGCAGGGTTGGTTGTAATGGCCGGCAATGTATTTACTGTCAGCAATGCCGGACCAGAAGTAGCATTACCGCAACTGCTGGTAAGATTAACACGGTACCTGTAACCATTCATTGCTGCTGTTACACCGGTTAGATTCAGTGTAGCGGTTGTTGCATTTGAGTACACACCGCCATTGGTCACATTATTATACGTAACACCGCCATCGGTACTTTCCTGCCATTGATATGCCGGTACTCCGTTGGCTGTTACGGTAAAGCTGGCATTATTTCCGGCGCAGACCGTCACATCAGCAGGCTGACCGGTTATGCTCAATGAAGTAATGACGGTGAGTATCGCCGGATTGGAAGTGATGGGCGAAGGAGGACATACTCCCGTTACCACCACACGATAGCGATTATTATTCAACGCTGCTGTGATACCGATGATAGTCAGGTTTGCCGAAGTAGTGCCTGTATAAGGCGGTGCGGCCGGTACATTATTATAGATTATCCCCCCATCCGTACTGAATTCCCATTGATAAGTAAGTGATGTACCCGTTGTGCCTGCTGTAAATGTATGGTTGGAACCGGTGCAGGCAGTGGTACCGGTGGGTTGTGCTGTAATGGCCGGAGCCGTATTCACGGTAAGCGTGGCCGGGTTAGAAACGGTATTGCCGCATTGTGTGCTGGCAATACAACGGTACCGGAAACCATTCATACCTGCTGTTACATTGGTTAAATTCAGCGTAGCAGTTGTTGCGTTTGAATATACGCCGCCATTGGTCACGTTATTATAGGTAACACCACCATCCGTACTCTCCTGCCACTGGAAAGAAGTTGCCGTGGCAGACGTAATAGAGAAGGAAGCATTATTTCCTGCACAAACGGTCTGGTTGGCCGGGTGTGCCGTGATCGCAGGACCCGTTCCGGGGTTGATCGTAAACGTGAGATCCCTTGTTTGGGTAGCCGCACCAGTTGCTGTACCTGTTATAGTAATTGTGTACGATGCTGCTGCCAGGGTATTGGTTCCGCTTAAACGAACGGTAACACTATTACCTGGCGTAACAACATTACTTGGAATATAACTGACAGTCGTTCCGGAAGGAGGAACGCTGTTTGTAAGCGTGATGGGGTTGGAGAATCCGCCGGCGGCAATTGTTCCAAGAACGATATCCATCGTGGCTGGTGCCGGACAGGTTGATACGGCAGGTGCAGGGTTATTAAAGCTAAATCCACCGGCGGCCCCTGGGATCTGGGCTGTCCAGACTCCTCTTCCATGTGTACCCGCTGCGATCGTACGGTCCAACGCACGGTATTTGATCATATGCGTACTTACATTCGGGAAGCCAGGGTTGGCATTCCAGACAGTAGCCGCGCCATTCAGGAGATCTGTTTCCCATACGCCGGTTTCGGTAGCGATATAGGCTTTACCATTATCATCAGGATGAAAGAGCGCCCATCGTACAGGCATATCGGGCAGGTTACCATCACAGGCTGTCCAGCTTGTACCACCGTTCGCCGATACCCACAGATTGGTAACACCATAACTGGAGTAACAAGCCATGAGGTGTTGATCATCCGAACCTGTAACTACACAATTCAAATAACCTGAAGAGCCGGCGGGTGTAATGATCGTGCTGGTAGGAGCTGGGGTGTTTGCAGCATCAAGACGAACCAACCTGCTTGTTGCTCCATTACTGGTTCCAAAAAATACCCGGTGTGCGGTATAAGGTGATGCATGAACTGCTGATACCTGTAATCCAC
>DASYLC010000053.1:0-8204 GCA_036009775.1 Chitinophagaceae bacterium | reverse complement strand
TCGTCTTGATAAAGAACTCGGCAGCCTGCTTGACTTTCTCGACAGCAAAGTGGGAAAGGGTCAGTATACCGTATTCCTATCTGCTGATCATGGCGCCGCGCATACACCTGAGTTCATGCAGGAAAATAAACTCCCGGGTGGCCGTGTTTATATGACCACCGTAACTGGTAACCTCAACAAGGCCCTTGCTGAGAAATACGGGATCAAAACGATCGTTGTTTCCGATGAGAATTATCAGTTACACCTTAACCATTCATCACTTGATTCCGCTAAAATAGATGAACAGGAAGTGATCAGCTGGCTGGTAAAACGTTTACAGACCGAGCCGGGTATCGACAGGGTCTTCTCTTTAAATGATCTTAATACTGTTCCGCTTCCTTCCACGATCCGGAAAATGCTGAACAATGGCTATTACCGCAGTCGCAATGGCGAAGTGCAGGTAATTTTAAAACCAGGGTATATTGATGCCTGGAGTGCTACCGGTACGACGCATGGCTTGTGGAATCCGTACGATGCCCATATCCCCCTGCTCTGGTATGGCTGGGGTGTTAAACCCGGGAAAACAAACCGGGAGACCTATATGACAGATGTGGCAGCCACTATTGCCGCTATGCTGCGGGTACAAATGCCTTCGGGTTGTGTAGGCACGGTGATCACGGAGCTGTTAAAGTAAGGAGACCCGGTACAGGTTGGTATGATTTTTATTTGTATTTTCCGTGACCAACTAAACCGTTAACACCACCAGCATGAAAAAAATAGCATGGCTCCTGCTTTTATGCATGGGCGCTTTCCCCGTCTTTACAACCGCGCAGTCAAAAAAGATCGACAGCGTCCGGTTCTTTACCGACCAGGCCATGATCGATATCACCCTTACCACCGATATCCGCAAACTACAAAATCAAAAAGGAGAGGATGTATTCCAGGAAGCATCGGTCAGTTGCCGCTTTCCGGACAGTTCAGTCATCGAAGAACCGGTGATGGTAGCAGCCCGTGGACATTTCAGAAGAGAATATTGTAATATACCGCCGGTCATGATCGACTTCAGTAATGCCGGGTCGCCAAAGCTTTCTCCCCTGGGTAAACTAAAACTGGTGATCGGCTGCGGTACCAGTGGCAATGATGAACAACTGCTGATCCGGGAATACCTGGCTTATAAGATCTATAATATACTTGAACCGAAAAGCTTCCGGGTTCGATTGGTAAAGGTCAGTTACCGTGATACGAGAAGCAAGATGAAAGCTTTCTCCCAATATGCTTTCCTCATCGAAGACGATAATGATATGGCAGCCAGGAATGGTTGTATCAAAAAAGCCAAAGCACAATATCTTACCGAGAACACGGACCGGGAACTGATGACCAAAGTAGCCGTATTTGAATACCTGATCAGCAATGGCGACTGGTCTGTTCCGAATAATCATAATACCCGGCTGATCTATGAAAAGAAAAACCCGGGAGCTTTACCGTATGTGGTCCCGTATGATTTCGACCACTCGGGTTTTGTAAATGCCAGTTATGCCCTGCCCAATGAATTGCTGGGCACTGAAACGGTAACAGAGAGAGTGTACCGCGGATTCCCGAGGAGTATGGAAGAACTGCAGCAGACCTTTGCTATTTTCCGGGATAAGAAACAGGCTATCATGGGTGTGATAAACAATTGCACTTATTTGCAATCCAGGTCAAAAAAAGAGGTAACGGAGTACCTGGAAGAATTCTATAAAACGATCAATGATAAGAAACAGGTGCAGTTTATATTCATCGACAATGCAAGAAAACAATAGAGTCCACAGGAGGCTGCGCCCCCGCAGGAGGCTGCATCCAAATAATTTATTCCGGAGTGCAACTTTCCGGGCGCAATAAAACTCTTAGCTTGCATATAATTAAAAACAATCCATGGAATTGAAAGAACTGTTCGAACAAGCCGCAGCTGATAGCAAGAACCTGTCTGAAAAACCCAGCAACGAGACCTTATTGCTATTGTATTCCCTGTACAAACAGGGTAGCCTGGGCGATGTCAGTACGGATCCGCCTGCCAATCCTTTTGACTTTGTGGCGAAAGCCAAATATGAAGCATGGGCTGCATTGAAAGGAAAATCAACGAGTGATGCAATGACCGACTATATAGAGTTGGTGCAGAAATTAAAGAATTAACTGGTCGCTATTACCCCCGAATAAATTTCGTCCAGCTTTTTACCGATAACCATGTAGCTGAATTTGCCCCGCGCATCTTCAGCTATTTTTTTGTGGTTATAGTTCGTACGACCGCTGATCACCTTTTCCATCGTTGCAGTAAGAGCAGCGGTATCTCCTTTTTCAATAAGTAACGAATTCCTCTCATCAAGAAGTTCGGGCACCCCTCCCACCCTGCTGGCAATCACCGGCAGACCACAGCATAAGGCTTCGCCGATGACACAGGGAGAGTTTTCAATATTACTGAACAGTATAAAACAATCGGATCCCTGCATTTGGCGGGCTACCTGCTCATACGGCACTTCCCCTTTGAAAAAAACAGAGCCAGGCTGCAGCCCGATCCTTTTCGCATGATCCCTTATTCCAGGGTCCGTATCACCTACCATGATCAGCTCAACATCTTTATATTTTCCTTGCAGGGATTGAAAAGCCTCCAGTATCCCTTCCGCATTTTTTAATGCTACCATATTGGAAACATGGATAAACCGGAATGGGGTTGCTGATCTTTCTTTATAAAAGAACAGATCCGTGTCCGTCACATTCGGGACAATTTCAAATTCCTTCGGGATCACCATCCTGTTCACTCCTTCCCCCAGGTAACGGCTAACAGAAATGAATTTCACGGCTTTATCGAAGATCTTCTTTGTATAGTGTTTGAAGGTTTCGGAACGACCTGTATAGTTAAGCCTTTCTACATCATTGTAGATCCCCCAATGTTCGGTAACAATGAATCGTGTACCATATTTGCTTTTCATCCATAGGGCAAAAAGCCCTGCTTTCATGGGAACATTGACATGTACCAGGTCGGGCTTGCCATTCTCCCGGATATAGTCCCTGATTGCCTGCCGGAACATGGACAACCAGCGGTAATGACCCATCATCCTGCTCCACCAGGAATTCTTTCTTTTTATATAGATCAGCTTTTCAGTAAGTCCGGCGGACTGACTGATCTCCCCGGTTGTTTCTTTTATTTTCACCGAATCCGTTTCGATCGCATGGATGACATAAATATCATTGTAAAGAGCAGCAGCACGGGCATGACGCTGGATAAAATCTCCGTTAAAAGGCTCCGTCTTTCCGGGATACCAGCTGCAAAGCCAGAGTATTTTTTTTCGCGTCATGGAGGGATAAAAGTAGAGCAGTAAGTGCTGACGGCAAAATTGGCGTTTTTGAACCACAAAGTCAGAAAGCCACTGCGTTGCACAAAAAGCAACTTTGTGTTACGCTGTTCCCTGGTATCCCGTGGCTTACTTCTTTAGGAATTTTGAAAGCTCGTACGCAATCATTAATTCAAAACAGGAACAAGTCTTATAAATTCTTTCCTGTTCAGGTAGTAAGAGACCAGCAAATAAATAAGCGGCACGAAACTCAACACTTTCAACTCGATCATACCGGAGAACATTCCGGCGAGGTACAAACCGGCCAGCAGGATAAAACCAAACAATAATTGCCGGTCGCTGATGGCACAGCCCACTTTGAAACAATACGTGTGCAGGTCTTTATACACCAGCTTTAGCGGCTTGGTGATATGATACCCATCTGTAACAACGATCTTTGGATTGTTTTGCATGACCGGGATAACAATGGGCTTTGTGTTCAGCAGCGGGTAGATCTCTTTCCCGTTAACAATGACTTTGATGTTCAGGAAGCTAAGCAGGGCCTGGTTTTTCCGGGCAATGACGATATGGTAAGGAGCATTGATAGTTTATCCGTCAATTTAAAATTCAATTCATAAAGGCCGCGTCTCACAACTCACGCCTCACGTCTCACGATTCACACGCCTCACTTCAAACCCTTAATGATCTCAATAAAGTCAGCGCCGATCAATGAAGCCCCCCCTACCAACCCCCCGTCCACATCCGGGCAGCCGAATATTTCCCGGGCATTATTGGCTTTTACACTTCCCCCGTAAAGGATAGGGATCTCATCCGCCACGGCCTCACCATATTGAGAAGCTACTACAGAACGTAAAAACCGGTGCATTTCTTGTGCCTGTTCCGTGGTAGCTGTCTTGCCCGTACCAATGGCCCAGATCGGTTCATATGCAATGACGATCTCTTTTATCTTATCGGCCGGCAGGTGAAATAAGGATTCCTTCAATTGAGCCGCCACGAAACGATTCTGCGTGCCGGCTTCCCGGATATTCAGCGGCTCACCGCAGCAAAAAATGGGGGTGATAAAATTACTGAAACAAAGATCTACCTTATCGGCAAGCATGGCATTGGTCTCCCCGTTATATTCCCTTCTTTCACTGTGTCCTACGATACAATACTTGATATTCATCGAATGCAGCATCCCGGCGGATACCTCACCGGTATAGGCACCGGATTTTTTATGATGACAATTTTGGGCCGCCACCATATAATTCCATTCTTCCTCCACTTCGCTTCTTGTCATCAGGAGATAGGGATACGGAACAGCAAAAATGGTCAGCTGGTGATCGGCCAGTTTTATATCCGCGTCCAGTATCTCACACAATAATTTTTCTCCTTCCTGGAATGTGCAATTCATTTTCCAGTTTGCCGCTGCAATTTGTTTTCTCATAATATTCTTTATAGTTTAAAACAAACGGTTAAAACCGTTCTTCAATAATATAAATAGTCTCAAAGCCCGGGGTTCGTCATAGCTCATGGTTTAAACCGTGGGCTATACGGGAACGACGCCGACGCAAACCATTTTAATGGTTTTATATGGATAGATCTCTTATAAAAACGCAAACGGTTAAAACCGTTTTCATTCAATATCAACACCTCGCACCCGGGGTTTAAACCCCGGGCTATTATCACCAGCTAACCGCTAGTACTTCTCAAATATATACTTCAAAACCATTTTCTCCTCTTCCGAAACAGTTTGCCCCTTTAATTTTTTCCAGTCCTCCGCATCCTGCAATGCTTTATCCAGTTCGTAGCGCTTAACCCCTTCGCTTCCCCAGCTGAAACTGGGAATGTATTTCGGGGTCAATCCTCCGCCAAACACGTTGCAGCTCACACCTATCACTGTTCCGGTATTGATCGCCGTATTCACCGCGGTCCTGGAATAATCCCCCATCATCACCCCGCATTTTGTGCCCGCAACCATCTCTCCTTTCGGCGTCCAGATCTTTACCTCGCTGGCATTATTCTTAATATTGGAGTTCGTTGTCCCGGCACCCATATTGCACCATTCACCGAGCACGGAATCTCCCAGGTAACCATCATGAGCCTTATTACTATAGCCAAATAATATACTGTTCTTTATTTCACCACCCACCACGCAACGAGGGCCCAATGTAGTGGCTCCGTACACTTTGGTGCCCAGTTTCAGGCAGGCATTTTCACCCATGGCAAAGGGACCGCGGATGATACATCCTTCCATCACTTCTGAATCCTTGCCAATGTATACCGGACCCGTAGACGCATTGATGATGCAATGTTCTATCCTCACCCCTTTCTCCAGGAACACCTGCGAAGGTTTCGTGACCTTATTTGTTTTGGAAATGGATCGTGATTTTCTCTTCCGGGTCAGTAATTCAAAATCTTCCCGTATGGCCCAATCGTTCAATTGAAAAATATCCCAGGGAAACTGGATCGTCTTGACGTCTTCTTTAAACGGAATGGCTTTCCCTACTTTTATTTTATGCCGGTCCTCTATCTCATTTTTGGTGAACCGGAATACGATACCTGTGCCCGTTTGGGTGGCAATGAATTCTCCGTCCTTTAGTTTCCCGACCGCTTTTACCAATTTGGGTGTAGGCAATAGATTCCCATGGATCATAAAACAAACCCCGTCAACTGCAATTTCATCAATATTGACGGATCGCTCCAGGTCTTTGTAATCATTTTCCTTTTTGTCAAAAGAAGTAAGGCCCAGCATCCGTTCCCATTTTTCGCGGATGGTCAGGATGCCGACACGGATATCCTGTATCTGCCGGGTCAGCGTAAAGGGATGCAGGTTTTCCGGCTGGCAAAATTCTTCGGTGAAGATGATCTTATTCATTTATTAGCAACCTTGGGTTTCAAAAATAGCTAAACTATCCTATCTTACTTATGCAAATTAGGCCCCAAAAATGCACCCGGGATGCTACGTTTAAACATACCAGAACCCTGGCATGAAAGATGAGACCGGATGACGCCTGTAGAAAAAGGTGTGTTTTGCAGTGCATGCAAAAAAGAGGTCACGGACTTTTCGGGCATGAGTGATAAGGAAATAATCAATCACCTGGCATTACAACAGTTTCAACCGTCCTGCGGAAGGTTTAGACAAAGCCAATTGAACAGGCCATTAGTATATATCTCTCCTGGCATATTGACGATGGATATCCCATTATGGAAAAAATTTTTAGCGGCCTTATTTATTTGCTTTTCGGGCTTGTTAACAGGATGCGATAGCAATTCTGTCAATACAGATATAACGGAAGCCGTAGCATCTTCTTCTATTGTCCGTTTACAAGCGGGTACCATCGCTTCTGTCAAAGAAATAAAAGATCCGGCTCCGCCGAAAAAAATAAAAACCAGCCCCGGGAAAAAGAAAGGCTGGAAAAAAGAAGTCTTTTTAATGCTTTATGGCGGATTTGCTATAGCGAATGATCAGAAGGCTCAGAAAGGTCCGGGATCATGCCCTGTCCTTTTTCCCAAACCATCCACGATATCACTCAAGGCCATACCAGCCCTATAAAATCTGTGCCCAAAAATTTAAATACCTGTGAGCAGGCACAGTTTTGTGCCCGAAATTATTTTGAAATTGTAATGGGCACAACTTTGTGCCTGCGCACAAAAACTAAAAAAAAGTTCACAAAGGGTATTGAGAATGAACTTACTATGAAATTAAGACATTTAAAATCCAGGGTTACGCCGTCTTGAGAGATAAATTGGGTCTTACCCAAACCCCGCCGGCGAAAGAACCCGGTGTTTTCAAAGCCATATTTTCATGGTAGAAAGCGGCCGGTGAGCCCCGACTTCCTGGCCTTTTCTCTTTCCGCAAACTCAAACAAAAGCAAATTATTACGCCATGGGCATCATGCGCAACGAAGAGGAAAGAAATACCGCCCGGCTCTGGTTGAATGCGACCCGCAACAAACTATATAATTCATTTCAAAGAGTATTTCCGTAACGCCAAAGAAGCGGCTGGTAATAAAGAATAAGTATTTTATTAACCCTGGCGTGACAACCCTTCCCCTTTTGCCGGAGTCTGGTTTTCTATGCATCCTTATTTCTTCCTATTTTAGTTAATAAATAAACCACATGAAATATTCGTTCGTATTGGCATTTGCATTTTCTGTTTCGCTTGCAAACGCACAACCACCTGCCACTCCAGCCGAAGCCAAACCTTTTATCCCGGAAGGTTACGAGGTGCTCGACTACCAGACCGGCGACCTGAATGGTGATAAAAAGACTGACGCGATCCTTGTCTTAAAAATTTCCGGTGAAGATTCTATTACCGAAGAAACACCGAACCGGCCCATGCTCCTGCTGATCCGTCAGGCCAATGGCAAACTGAAAAAGGCATTGCAAAACGACCGGGCGATCATGTGCCGTCAATGCGGCGGCTCATTTGGCGATCCTTATGAAGCAGTGAGTATAAAGAACAACAGCCTCACGCTGACATTTTACGGTGGCAGCAGCTGGCGCTGGGCCTATCGGTATGACTTTGTATATCGCCCTGCAACAAAAAACTGGTATCTTATAAAAGAAACGCAGACCAATTTTCATGCAGGCGACCCCGAAGCGACCACAAAAACAGCTGAGATCAGCGAGGCAGAAGCCGGCATCATGCCCCTGGAAAAGTTTGACTACGAGGCCGGGTATGAAGAAAGTAGCTGGAAAGTAAAGGCTGCAAAGACCTTTTTCTATGATAGCCCGAAACTCGGAACCAAACCCCGGAAAGCATATTTGCTGAAAGGTAATATGGCCGGAGGCGTTCGCCAATTAAAGAACTTTATCGAGATCAGTTACGACGACGGCAAGGGCAATTTTACCAGTGGCTATATTTTAAGAAAGGACCTGGAGCCGGTAAAATGATAGCGCATTTTTGACATAACA
>DASYLC010000052.1:0-19559 GCA_036009775.1 Chitinophagaceae bacterium | reverse complement strand
CCTCCGATTTCCCAGTCGTTCCTCAAGACTAAGCTGATCGTCTATCCTTTTACAAAAAAACACGATCAAAATAAGAAAGGCCCCGGGTACAGGGCCTTTCAGTTTTTCATTTAATGTGTTACAACTAATTTCAGTGAAGAGTATTTTATAGTACAATGAACTTCCCGATGCTCACCGATCCATCTTCATCTTCGATCCGTAAAAGGTATGTACCTCTCTTCCATCCATTAATATCCACTGTGTAAGTATTACCACCTGCCTGGGCATTCAGCGACCGGGTCTTCAGCAGCTTCCCGCTCATATCGATAATACTGGCCTGCAAACGCTGTTGTTTTGAGACGTATACTTCCCATTTGAGAGTTTCTGCCTGCGTCGGATTGGGTGCTACCTGGACATACTGAATAGTACCGGCTTTTAGTTTTGACGTTACGGTCCGTGAATAGCTGAACCGGCCGTCTGTATTGGTTTGCCTGATCCGGTAATAATAAGTTACTCCTTGCACAACATTGTTATCATTTATCGAGTAAGACAGCGGATCTCCCGGGTTGCCCGGCTGAGGCATCACCGATACGATCGAAAGGAAATTGATCCCGTCTTCACTTCGCTCCACTTCGAATCCCGCATTATTGATCTCGTGCACCGTTTTCCATTTCACAGTGATCGTCTGAGGTCCTGATGGAATAGCCTGTACATTTAACCATGTCACCGGTAGTACAGCCGGAACATTCACCACCCATATTCCCCCGAAAACAGAGAAACTATTGATGGCTGTGAAATCAATATAATCTACGCCATCCTCCACGCCCGTGGGCAGAACACCATCATTCCATTCCTGGCCTGCGGATGTAAGACCAGCAGGGCTCAGACCGGCAACCACCTGGGCCACATTCTGACCCGAAGCTTTGAACCACTTGAAATCATGCGGATCGGTAATGCCGTTAGCCGTTTTGATCGATTCCATATTATTAGTCTCCACGCTTTCCGCATCCGTTTTCTCCACCGGCGAATAATACATGCGTACTGTAAAATTGGGATTCGGGTTGGCACCGGCATCGTAACAGTTATTGCAATCGATCTGCAGCATACGACGCATCAGTCGCGAAGCCTGCAGGGAATTACCTTCACCGAGTTCGGCGAATGGCGTATTCACATTTACTGTCGCTGTTACCTGTGCGCGGTTGATGATCGCCGTTGGATCATAGATCGCAGCGATATACTTGGTCACATCCAGCGGATCTTTGAAGTATATCCATCCATTGACATAACATTTATCCAGCGATGATGTGGTGACGGCATTATAATTGGCAAGCAATGCATCCGTCGATACACAGGCATCATTGGTCGCGAATGTAAAGTACTGCCCGCTGCTGAAATCGAAGGTCGTTTCCCAATCCGTTCCGTTCAGCGTCATGGGTACTTCTGTAACATCATTCACAAAATCATTGGTCGGGCTCACCAGCAGGTACACAATTCCATCTTTTTCCAATGGAAGCTTTACTGCATTGGCACTGCTGTTGGCAGGTACCTGTATCGTCATCGTACTCAGTGTTCCGTGTTCTTCGGTTTTCCAGGTCCGCGCCAGTCTTTCACGACCGGCTGGTGCAGCGGTTGCTGTCCATACCGTACGGTTGCCGTTATTATCTCCAAACAACAGGGAGCTGTTATTCTCCAGCGTATTCGGATTACCGGCATTTGTTGTATAGATTCCTGTATAATTACCCACTGTCACCAGTGCTTCATTTGCATTCACACTCTTCGATTGTTTCTGGTGCAGGCCATTGCAATCATCACGGCCGATACCGGTGATATTATTACCAAACCCTGTATTCGTTGTCGCATCCCATATAATAGCACCTGATGGATCCAGGTAATTATGTGGCAACGTAACACCATATTTCACGGCGAGATAACTCGCTACCTGCTGGCGTTCCGTCGTATTCAGTTGCCGGTTATAGATCACCACCTCGGCGACCCGCCCGTTAAAGAAGAAATTGTTGGCAGCTGCGGCTCTTCTTGCACCGATATTCAGGTAATTGGCTACCGGGTTTTGCGCAATGGTACCTGACCCTACCGTATTTCCGTTCAGTAACAGGCTCGCCACTCCCGCATTGCTGCGATGACCGTTGGCTATTTGAACAAGACCTGTGGTTGCAGCGGGGTTGGTAATGAATTGCGGCGTTACATTGTTAGCCAGGTATTCGAGCCTGTTTGTATTAAAACGTAATTCCGTAGCAGTATTCGTACTTGCCAGTGTTCCCATACCGATCACGTCATGGAAACCGGCCACCGCATTCGGTACTACGACTGCAAACAGGTCTTCACCGTTGGCAGTTGCGGAATGGCTCAACGTACTGTTGGCGATCACATCGTTAACACCGTCGAAACCAAGGTTGGGGTTAAAATTGATCAGGTTACTGGTCGTGTTATAGGCTGGTTGTGAAGCAGCAGTAGCCTGGGCAACATCTTTCAGCGAAACACTTTGATCCGCCCAGGTGCTTACGCCGGTTGCGGTCGTAACTCCTTTATCGGCCCTGTGCCAGGTATACAAATTCGTGATAACGCCACCCGGTGCCTGGTTGGTAAGATCTGTTACAACGGTAAAGTACTGGCCATTGGCAAAGTTGATACCATCAAAATAGACTACCTGTGTTACATCATCGTATGAAGTTGGATTTACAATGGTCGTCACACCGCTGCTGAAATCACCATCATCATCTATTAATAACTTCAGGTCACCGGCCCCGGTACTGGAAGGAACCAGGCCAGCCAGGTAAACCTGCACGCGCACTTCACCCGGGTTACCTGTCTTCTGAACTTTCCATTCTCTTTGCAAACGGGTGATCTTGCTGCAGGCACCAGGATCAAGAGCAACGGGATATTCCGTTGTCTTTGTACCTGTAAGTCCGTTATCTCCCCATACCAGGAATTGCAGGTTATCATCAAACGTAGCCGTATTGTCTTTATTAATTGCTTCGATCGTCGTCAAACCGATCGCCACCATATTTCCATTGCTGGCCGTATTGACACTGCGGCTTTGCTTCTGGTTCAATCCGGTGTTATCATCGCGGCCGATACCGGCGATATTATTGAGGTGGCCGGTATTGTTTGCGGCCGTCCAGTATGAAGTGGTGCCATCGGTACCGATATAATCACCAGCCATAGTGATACCATACTTCAGCGCCAGGTAGGAATGAACCTGTCGCAGTTCAGGAGTCGATAATGCCCGGTTATAAACGATCACCTCATTAATATGGCCGTCAAAAGCCACATCGGCTGCTACATCCCTGTTACCTATACGCAGGTTGGTGGCAAGGAAATTATAAGGTTGCGTTGCGCTTCCATCTGCACTACCATTATGATATAAACTAAACAGGTTGCCGGATCTTGTATGCGCTCCGATATCCGGTACATTAGCCGTGGCATAAGTACCCATACTTTGAACAGTAGTTGAACCAGTAGCGGCTACACCATATTTATTGGTACTCGTATAATAATTAAGATAACCATTAACAGGAGGTCCTTGTGCAAGAACAGCATCATGCGTTCCAACGGTATTTCTTACCTGCACACCGACTACAGTGAAAGGATTGGTGCCACTGATACTTCCGTTGGTTGCAAAGTCCATATAATCGTTGGTGCCATCAAAATCAAATGCGGGGTTGTAATTCACTGAATTCGCAACGGCGACCGGCTGGTTGGCAACTGTCGGTTGTGTGGCATGGTTATCATTGCCGCTGTAATCAAGCCATGAATCAATAGTGGATAAATTATCATCCGCACGCATCCATAGCTGCACGCCCACGTTCACATATCCCGGGCCGTTCAATGCCTTGGCAAAACTAAAGTAAGCGCCATCGGGTATATCATCGGTTGGTATGGTAACATTTCCATTTATATCCAGCTGGTAGGCGGCATCCGAACCGTCGAAGACAATATCGGCACTCACGATCATATGGATCTTATCATTACCTCCTGTCAGTTTAAAGGTGACACCTGCATCCGCCCAATTGGTCTTATCTGCTTTCCAGACACGGGCCATGCGGGCAGTAAGATCCTGCAAGCCGCTGATAGGTGTATTGTACTGCACAGCAGCGTTATCATCGGCAAATACAAAATAAGAATTGTTGTTAGCAATGGCATTTGCGCTGGCCAGGTTGGTTGCTTCCACCACATCACCGATAGCTATTGTTACTATACCTGCGTCTGCACTTAAACTTTGTTTTTGATATAGTTCAGTGCAATCATCACGGCCGATACCGGTAATGCGGTTGCTGTATCCTGCATTGTCCGAGGCTTTCCACATCGTGGTTGTTCCGTCGCTGGCGAGATAATCGCCCGTTCCTCCATTGATAGTAATACCATACTTAATTCCGAGATATGAATTGACGCGTTGCAATTCGGAAGCATTCAATTCCCTGTTGTACACGATCACTTCACCCGTTTTACCGTTCCAGTAATTGGTTGTGGCGGGTGCACCGGCGCCAATGAAAGCATTCTGCGCCGAATTGGTATTCCATGTAGTTACCAACGATCCCCCGGGCTGGCCGTTTACATCCAAACTGGCGGTTGTGCCGGAATATCTTCCGCCAATGATGCGTGTATTATTGAGAGGAATGGTACCGGTCGCACCGATGACATTGTAAGTCCCACTATTATATGCACCAAATACGGCAGCCCCGTTCAGTACACTCGACTGGCCTACAAAAGTACCCGTACCCAAGCCATTAGCACCGTATGTAAACATCATGTTGCTGGTAGCCGGGGCCGCAATCGAAGTAGCACCCACACCGATGACCGTACGGGCAGCATTGCCAAAGGAAAACTTGCCAACGGTTAACGCATTCGGGATTACAAGGAATTGATTGCTGCCGTTAAAGGTCAGCGCCGGGTTAAAATTTAAACCGCTTGTTGTCATTCCGGGCTGGTTGACAACTGTTGCCTGTGTAGCGTTGGTTTGATTGCCGCTGAAATCTATCCAGCTGCTCACCCCTGCCCCGTAATCGCTCCTGAACCAGGCAGCAATGCCTGCATTCACACAACCCGGTCCCACTATTTTAGTTCCGAGTGTAAAGTAAGCTCCATCGGGCAGGTTGGAAGAATTTACTGTGAGTGTTCCTGCCAGGACCGAGATCGGGTATTCTGTAGTTCCTGCTCCAAAATTCGGATCTGTTGCATTCACCAGCAGGTACCGCTCGCCACCCTGTATCACTTTAATGGTTATATCCTGGTCGGTCCAGTTGGTCCGGTCCACTTTCCATACACGGGCCATACGGGTTGTGGCATTAGGCACACCCGTAACCGGCACCGAGAATGTAAGTGCGTTCCCATTATCCGCCCAGGTAAAGAAAGAAAGATCGTCGATAGTCGAATTGTTCGATGCATTATCCGTGGCTACTGTCGTGCCAGCAGCAATGGTGATCGTACTGTCGCTTTCCGAACGGGATTGTTTTTGATTCAATGCCGTTTTATCATCACGACCAAGCCCTGCGATATTATTAGTATAACCGGGGTTCTTGGCTACGGTCCACATATTCGTCGTGCCATCGGTAGCCACATAATTCACGGTGCCGTTTGCGAGCGTAATGCCATATTTCAAGCCGAGGTAGGAATTGACCTGTTGCAATTCGGGCGCATTCAACGCACGGTTGTACACTACCAGTTCATTCACATGACCGCCAAAGAAATCAGCACCCCCACCGCCGCGTGTACCGATGCGCAGGTTATTGGTGAGGAAAGTATAAGGCTGCGTGCCCGACCCATCTCCGGCGCCGTTGGTATACAGGTTAAATAAGTTTCCTGCAGACCTGGTTGTAGCATTGATATAAGGAATGTTAGCTATGCTATAGGTACCGGTACTGGCTACAGAACCCACATTGACGGGACCTGTACCATACTTATTGACACTTGAAAAGAAATTGGTCAATGAGTTGGTGGCATCAGTTTGTTGACCCAGGATAACATCGGTTGTTCCGACTGAAGTCCTTCGTGTCACGCTTAAGATCGTGAATTGGTTGGTTCCCGATATGCCTGCATTGGTAGCGAAGTTCATAAAATCATTGTTGCCATCGAGGTTGAATGCAGGATTGAAATTCGTGCTGCTGGGTATGGCTGCAGGCTGGTTAGCAGCTGTTGGTTGTGCAGCATCATTATCATTACCACTGTAGTCGAGCCAATGATCAATGGCGGAAATATTATCATCCGCACGCAACCAGAACTGTACGCCTGTATTCACATAACCCGGCCCTTTTATCTCTTTGCCAAATGTAAAATAAGCGCCGTCCGGCAACAAACTGCTGTTAAGTGTAACAGTACTGTCTGAATTAATTGCCAGTTCCTGGTCAATGACAGCAAAGGTTGCATCGCTGTTGCTGATCAGCAGGTAGGTATTGGTGATACTGCCATGCAATTTGATCGTGATATTCTTATCGGCCCAGTTAAGTTTATCCACTTTCCATACCCTTGGCATCCGCACTGTCGCGTTAGCACCTGTTGTATTGGTAGTATAAGTGATCGCTCCATTATTATCACCCCATACCAGGAAGGATTTATTATTCGTGATGCTATCGGTATTCTCTGCGTTGCTCACTGCTACTTCATTTCCAATGGCAAGAGAGATAAGATTACCACTCGCAGCCGTATTGATGCTGCGGCTTTGTTTCTGGTACAATGCCCCGATCTCATCGCGTGCTATACCGGCAATATTATTATTAAAGCCTGTATTATCTGATGCCTTCCACATAATGGTGGTACCGTCGCTGGCAATATAATCTGTCGGAGTAGTTTGCTCTATAGTGATACCATACCGGATAGCGAGATAGCTGTTCAGTTGCTGACGCTCTGTTGCGTTCAGTTTCCGATTATATAATATCACTTCTGAAACAGGTCCGTTGAAATAGGAACCCCATCCCACACCGATAGCATTGGTGGTACCTACCTGTGCAAAGCTGGTGGGGTAAGCTGCCGGACCGCTATATACTCTTCCATCGAGGGAGGCCGTCCAGGAATTGCTTGCCGAATTTACGTTCAGGATAACAGGTAAGGCCATATTCTTCGTTCCGAACGAAAAACTCCGGCGGGCATTGGTACCGAAATGCAGGTACATATTGTTATCCGTAAAACGGTAATAGATGGTAGTGGCACCGCTGCTGCCTCCTAAATGCCAGGGGAAGCCGGCTACAGTATTGACGGTTGATGATTGTACAGAGAATGCTTCACCCTGTGTATAGCTGGCAGTAAATTGAGGACTATAGCTAAAATAATTCGCAGGACCGCCCGGACCAGGAAACTGGATAGCCGGGTTATAGTTCATCGCAGCGTTGTTCCATGTAAGCGTATTGGTATTTACTTTAGACCATATGCGCTGTGACGGACCCTGGTCCTCCCAGGTAATTGCATTCGTGCCAGTCAGCCCAACCCCTTCATCTGCTTTTGTCCAGACCCCGAGGCCGTTCAATACACCGCCCGGCGCTTTTTGTTGTCGCCCGAACGTAAAGTACATACCAGATGCAAGCAATGATGAAGATATCGTGATAGTACCTGTATTGCTTAACTGCAGTTCCTGGGTGATCGTCGCAAAGGCCGGATCCGTGCTGATCAGTAAATAATTGCTGGTCTTTCCGTTCTTTAATTGAAGAGTAATATCCTGGTCTGTCCAGTTGGTCTTCCCTACTTTCCATACACGTGGCATACGCGTAATGCTGTATGTACCCGCAGTAAATGGCTGCGTATAAGCAGTCGATAAACTGTCATTACCCCAGATCAGAATGGAAAGGTCATTGGTGACGGTATTGTCATTAGTGTTATTGGTAACAGCTATCGCGTTGCCCAATCCTATCGTAACAACTTCATCGCTTTGGAATGCTCTTGCCTGTTTCTGGTGCAATACGGATAGATTATCTTTTACGAGTGCGGCAATCTCTTTACTGTGCGTGGCATTAGCTGTTACATCCCATACCTGTGTACCGCTGCTCAGCACATAATTCTGTTTGATGGCAATACCATACTTCATTGCCATATAGGATTGTACTTTCTGCAGCTCTGTAGCCGACAGCACACGGTTATAGGTAAACACTTCCGCAAAATCTGTTTCCGATCCACCCTGCCAGCTATTTGTCGTATTCCAGCCCGTCCCCACAAACCACTGACTGATCGCAAAATTACCTTTGTTGTAATTACTGGTACCCATATTGAGCCCATTATAATTATAGCTATGACTGGTAGCGCTCGTCAGGGAAGAGAACACGCCGGGTTTATCGAATGCGGCTACACCCGTTGTACCAGGTATAGCAGGATTCAGTAATGTATTGCCCCTGTACGCATTAATATTATTACCTGTGCGCCAGAATTCTATCTGCGCAAAATTGGTATTAAAGTCTGATCCTGCCTGTGAGAACAGGCAATAAAAACGGTCATTGCTCGCCGTGATAGATAAAGGATTAAATACGGCGACACTGGTTGTAGTGGGTGTCGTGATCCATGACGGAGCACCGGGGAAGATCCCTCTTATACCATCGCCATCCATATCTGCTACAGGATTGAAATTGATCCCACTGAGTTTGGTGAGCGGATTATTGATGATCGTTGTAGCAGAAGGACCTACTCCACTGAATTCTTCCCACCCTGTAATGGTTTGACCACTGGCGGTGGGCTCTGCATTATTAACGGAAAGTTCATCGCCGCGCAACCACACAGCAATACCATTACTGATACCGGCAGGTCCGTTTGGTTTGATCGCTTTTTTATTACTGAACTCGGAAGTACCACAATTATTATTTATTCTTAACGTAGCGGTCCAGGTACCATAAGGAGCTCCTGTTATCTCAGGAAAGGCCCCGGTTATGCCTGTGAGTGTCTGGTTACCGGATGCTACTCCTGTTTTCGTTACAACATAATGCTGACCTCCCACACCCTTGATGCCAGCCTCATTTGAAAAGATCTCAACAGAACAATTCCCCGAACCGCAGATAGCCGGCATTTTCACCGCTACATCGTATACACCGGGACTGGTTTCAGTAGACGTAAGTATCTGTGGCGTATTGACACCTTCATACCCGCAGTTGGCTCCGGTAGTCCCTGCTAATTCTATACCCAGGCCCTGGTTATTATATATACTGTTGGCGGTAATAACTACTTTATCGACATAGTTGACCCGTATAGCACCAAAGGTGGATTTAGTATTGTAGATGATATTCTCGCTGATCGTGAAATTGGGAATTATATAAGAAGCAGTATTTCCCGGGAAAACAGCGATAGCTACCCCGGTAGTATTGACAAATGTATTTTCAGTGACCAGTACAGGACCGCCATCGGAAGTTGTATTCCTTGCATCGAAACGCAAGGCGCCCCAGGCATCTCCTGTAAAACCATTATTGGTAAAATTGTTGCCCCTGATGGTAAAGTTATCGTTGTTATTGGCATGATTGGCGCCGATATATATCCCGTACTGGTCATGTTCATTGATCCTGTTATTGGATATGGTCACATTCTGATTGTTAACAGCCGGCATCCTGATCGCATAATCAGCATCGTTGATCGTGTTGCGGAGATCGCCATCCAAAACGTTACTATCAATAAGAATGGTATTCGTATTGGAATTGAAATAAATAAGTCGTGCGGCGGAGCTTCCGTCGAGATTGTCGAATACAGAATTCTTGACGGTGAAATTCGTAGTCACACCGCCGCAAAGCACACCATAAGATTCGCAATCATGGAAGGCCGAGCTATCGATCGTGACATTACTGGCAGTACCGGCAAAATAAATACCATTGTTTCCATCATCGGCCGTAGCAATATCATCCATATCGATAACGCTGTTCTTAACCGTTACACCATTTGCTGCGCCCACGATATAAATACCTGTTGCTGTTCCGCCTCCACCTCCGGAGATCTTATAACCATCTATCAGCAGGTTCGTGACAGCCCCTCCAAAATATAATCCCTGCACATTATCCTGCAGGTTGAGTACCTGTACATTTCTTATCGTGAGATTGGTAACAGCAGCATTGGCCAGTATACCCCTGTTCATGTAATGTGCCCCTGTTTGTGTAAAGATCATGTTCTCAATCGTCACACCACTCAATGCTACTGACAACCGGACGGGTTCCAGGCCGGTATTCCGCATGGTCAGGTTGCGGATGGTACTGCCTCCCGAACCGCTTCCTAAAACAAAAAGCGCAACGGTATTATCACCTCCCGGCCCGCTGATCGTAACCAGGTTAGCACCATCGATGGTTACCTGCCTGGTGATCGTTGGAAGGGAGGACGTAATATTGATTACTCCTGTTACCGTAAACGTAATGTTATGCGGTGCAGACACATCAGCATTTGCATCCATGATAGCCTGTCGCAGTGAACCCGCACCTGCGTTATTGCCGTTGGTGACGACAAAATTGGTAGCGTTTAACACTGTGAGGGATCCTAAAAGAAAAAAAATGGTTGTAGCGATACGGGCAGCAGGTACCCGGCAGCGTTGTGTTCTCATAGACGTTGAGCTTAATTAATAGTTAGTTAATAAGGTCGAAAACCCTAAAGTAGTGTTTGGATTCTTGTTGGTTGGTTAAGCGAAGTCTGTATAAAAATAAAATGGAAAAAATAAAAATGCAATACCCGTTATAGTAACAAAAAAAGAACCCGTATTATTACTATTCTGTTCCGATTGTGTTTTTACCAGTTTACCATACCGGCAATTACGATAGGATATTTTCTATAAATCCCCGGAACCCAATACAGTAAAAGGGTGTATTTACAATCAGCCGGAAACAAATTCAATATACCCTGCCTGATACTTTTTTTAAAATACCGTATAAATAATAGAAACCACCCCGTGTAAATAATGGATCTTGTACCGTAGTTTTTACGGTATTTTATACGGGTTAATAATGGAGCAGCCTGAAAACTACATCAATGCCAGGCATGCCGTCCCCTTCTTCCGTGAAAAACATCAAAAAATATTTTTCCAATAGATCGCCGGATCTTTCTAAAAAATAAAAGGATTGCGCAATAGCGCAATCCTTTTTCAAACGAATCAACTACTCAAAATTTATCCCACCATAATTTCGTATCAACATCATCCCCACCGATCGCTGCCGCGGCAGCTTCATAGTTGGCCGTATTCACATTCTGTTCATTGACCGGGTATGGATACCGGACAGGTATATCGGAGAGTGCGCCGTCTGCCGGAAGCAGTTCAGGATAATCAAGCCGCCTCCAGGATATCCATGCATCCCATCCGCGGTTATAGAATGCGATCCATTGCTGCACACCGATACTTTTTTTCCAGTTCACGGGATCATATACAACATCGGGCCTGGCAAGGTATACAACCGCTTCACCGGCCGTACCTCCCCAGTAAAGGATCGATGCGGCCACTGCATTATTGTAATGTGTAGCAGCAGTACCCCCTACACCGAATCCCCGTTGCGCTGCTTCAGCCAGGTAAAATTCTACTTCTGAATAATCAAGCAGCAAGGCAGGAAAAGTCGGTTGGGTAATAAGCGGGTTTACATGCGAGTATTGCGCAAAAGCGGACTGAACGCCGGGAGGTGCGCCCGAAAAGCTCACACCGGATTGATCAGGAGTAAAAAAATTATCGAGGCGCGGGTCATTTTTGATAACCATTGAATCCACCAGTGTACTGGCTGCCACAAAATCATCCCGGCCGCTTTGCACGAGATCAACCCATATAGGATTTGTATTGGGAGGACCTATCTGGTACGTTAACTCCGCATTATCATCATTCGATGTGAACACGCCGGCGGCAACAGCGGACTCGATCGTGGTCTGCGCCAGGGCAGGATCATCATCAGCGATGAGGATGCCCATTTTTAATTTCAGCGAGTTGGCAAATTTTATCCAGGAGACCATGTTCCCGTTATACACCAGGTCGGCATTGCCAAAACCAGGTGCCGATGTATTGATACTGGTAATGGCGGCGTTCAGCCGGGTCAGCAGGTTAGTATAGATAGTTTTA
The DNA here is from genome assembly GCA_036009775.1 of Chitinophagaceae bacterium. GTDB lineage: Bacteria > Bacteroidota > Bacteroidia > Chitinophagales > Chitinophagaceae > JJ008. The sequence continues at coordinate 7,591 of DASYLC010000052.1, read as the reverse complement.
GCATCATCGTACTTTGGAAACAGGTTATCAATGTCCAGCGCTTCGGAATAAGGGATATTGCCATAGGTCGAAACAAGGTAATACCATGTATAGATCTCCATTATTTCCGTTACGGCCAGTTCATTGGTTTGACGGTCGGCACCTTTTACATCCAGCGGGATCAGTTTTTTTGCTTCGCGCAGATCGCGGAGTACATCGCGGTACAAGGCAGTCCAGGTATTATCGTTGATCTCGCGGGTGCCGAGGTCATACTGGCTTTCCTGCGGGTATTGTGTTTCCTGCCAATGCTGCACGATCAGCCTGAAAATATTCAGGTTCACATTCGCGGAAGTGACCGTGTTGGCGAGTGATCGCTGTGCATTGGTAAAAAAAGCATAAGAAGGACCCGTTGTAGGATTTTTCGGATCGATATTCAGGTCCGAGACATTTTTGGTGCAGGCTGTTGCGGCCGCAACAACGATTGCAAGAGCATATATTATTTTTTTCATGATGTACATCTTTTAAAACCTGATTTTGGCATTGAGGGTAAATGTTCTTGTTGACGGGTAAGCACCACTCTGGTATCCCTGCAGATTACCCGAACTGATCGATTCTTCAGGGTCAGCATACGGGAGATCCTTATCAATGATCCAGAGATTTCTTCCCACCAGCGAGAGTTCTATTCCCTTGAAATATTTTATCCGGTCTACGAATGTTTTGGGAAAAGCATAACTGATCGCTACTTCACGCAACTTAACATAGCTCGCATCGTAAATAAATCCGGCTGCCGGCTGACGGTAACCCAGCGTACCTTCCGTATTACCGCGGCGAATAGTGTTTGTTGTTCCATTGGGTGCCACACCCGGTAAAATTATTCCTCCTCCGTTTCCGATCGTATTCCTGGAAGGATTTCCAAGGTCATTCGGCAACACCGTTTCGGGGTAAAGACCTGTGCCCAGTCCATAGTACATATCGAGTGAAAATATATCACCTCCCTGTCTTGTATCCACGAGAAAACTGAAGGTCAGATCTTTGAAGCGAAGCGAGTTACTGATACCGCCTGTCCAGTCCGGGTTTGCATTACCGATCACCTCATTGGATGTCGGGGAAAGCAGGTACCGGCCCGTAGTTTGGCTTACGGTCTTTTGCGGCACACCTTTTCCATCCATCGTGTACACAAAATTGGAACCGCGGATCGTTCCGTAAGGCTGGCCGATCGTTGCGTTCAGGGAAACCCCGCCCTGGAAATCGGCCAGTACGAGATTGCTCGCGCCTTCAAATAATTCTACCACTTTATTCCGGTTGCGGGCAAAATTGATATTGATGTTCCAGGTAAAATCCTTTTTGAGAACAGGTGATCCGAACAACGAGACCTCTATCCCTTTATTTTCAATGGTACCTGCATTCAGGAATTTGGAATTATAGCCTGTCGCTGTTGATACGATCACGGGCAGTATCTGGTCCACTGATTCAGTACGGTAATAACTCGCGTCGAAGCCCAGCCTGTTTTTAAAGAAAGCGACCTCAAGACCCGCTTCAAAACTTCTTGTTCTTTCGGGAAGAAGGTCGGGATTGTTCTTGGTACCGGCCACGGAGGACTGGGGATTGGAACCGAAAGGAGTAACGACGGCGTAAACATCGTATACACTGAAAAGCGGCGCATCATTACCCACCTGTGCGTAATTGGCCCTTAGCTTTCCATAGGACAACCAGTTCACCGTAGACAACAGTTTTGAAAAAACAAAACCGCCTGATACGGATGGATAATAATATACGTTGTTGTCAACAGGCAAGGTCGATGATTTATCCCTGCGGATAGTAGCATCCAGCGTCAGCATATCTTTCCATGTAGCGGTAGCGCCCGCGAAAATGCCCTGTACTTCCCTTGTGCCATCGAATTCTACAGGTGCATTGGGATTGTTCAGTGAATTACTGAGCGCATATACTTTTGGAACGATAAGCCCGCCGTTGGTAGCCGCCCGGATACTGTTCGTATATTGCCGGCGAAGATTGAAACCCAGCAACGCTTTCAGATTGAAATCTGTTGAGATGTCCTTGTCAAATGTTGCCAGCAGGTCATAATGGGTTTCACGGTATGACCGGTTGAAACGCTGATAAGAAGAAGTCGTCACACTGCCCACTGCCTGCCGCTCTTCCTGGATCTCATCATAAGAATCCAGCGAGATCCTTCCCAGCAGGTTCAGGGATTTCGCGATCTTATAATTGAGGTTCACATTTCCGAAATAACGGTTGCGGGAATCATTCTCATAATTTTCGTAACGGGTGAAGTAAGGATTGTCCCAGAAATTGGGAACAAGATTATCGGGATCTTTCAGGTTCCAGGTTTTATTTTGTCTCGTCCTGAAATAGGCTGCTTTCTGATCCTTTATATCAACATTCACTTCCCACCATTGACGGAAATTCGTCATCAGGTTTTTATCATCATACCCGGTGCCGAACCTCCCGAGCCCTTCGATATTGGAGAAATTTACAGTAGCCCCTGCCGTCAGTTTGGAAGTGATATTATAGGTCCCCGCGAAATTGACCAGGTTTTTCTTTACATGGCTGTTGGGTAGTATGCCTCGGTCATCGTTCCGGGTATACCCTAATTTAAAGGTTCCCTTTTCAGAAGCACCATCTACAAAAATACTCTGGTTGGACGACCAGGCGGTCTGGAAAAATGCGGATGGGTCGTTATCAGCAGCCACCCATGGGCGTTTGGTCAAATAATTCGGTGAGGTAGAATCGAAAGCATCCCAGTGATATACCATCAGGTTCGGATCAAAGGCGCCCCCGTACGATGCATCTTCCAGGAAGGGTACGATCAGGTCATTGACCCCATCACCGTCGATATCGCGATAAAGAAAATAATTCGTAGGATCCTCATAGAAAGCTCCATAGCCTGCACCATATAGTTTCTGGTAAGTAGCGAAGGTCGACTTGTCGATCTTTCCCATGGTGACACCGGAATTGAGCGTTACGTTCAGACCGCTTCTCCCCTTTTTGGTCGTGATAAGGATCACACCATTGGCGCCCTGTGATCCGTAAAGCGCACTGGCTGCCGCGCCTTTCAAAATGGTTAAGGAAGCTATATCATCGGGGTTAATGTCGGCAGCACTGTTACCATAATCAAAGCCGCCCCGGCCGGTGCGTTGGTTGACTGTATTGGTGTTCGAGTTATTGTAGATCACACCGTCAACGACGAATAATGCCTGGTTATCACCTGCAATGGACTTCGTACCACGAAGGATAACATTGGTAGAGCCGCCCAGTGTATTGGTTTGCTTTATATCCAGCCCTGCCACCTTACCTGACAGGTTCTGAATGAAATTATTGGTGCGTGCCCGGTTGACCTCATCCCCGTTCAATTGCTGTGCAGCATACGGGACCTGGTTGCGGGTACGCCGGATACCCAGCGCTGTTACCACCACTTCCTGCAACCTGTTCTCTTCATTGAGCAGGGTGACATTCACTACGTCTCCTGTTACAGTGATCGTAGTTTCCAGATGACCTGTAGCAGAAATAGTAAGCTGGTTGCCGGTGATACGCAACGTAAAGTTGCCGGTGTTGTCAGCCGTGGTCGCATTTTTGGTGTTTGTTTCAGTGACCGTTGCAAAAGGCAGCGGACCTGCCGAATCACGCACCTGGCCAGTGACCGTACGCGGGGTCTGTGCATGTACTGTTGTATACAACAATACACACAGCACCAAAAGTAGAGTTTTTGTGCTCATACATTAAATTGTTTAAGTGTAAATAATACTATCCGATACCTGGCTCTTGGTGGAAGATGCAGGAGCTTATAAAAGATAAAATAAGCAGTAGCCGGTCATTGCAGTTAGTGAGGCTATCCGGTCGGGATGATTTCCAAAAAGACACCCCCACCCGGTTGTTCGCTGCCCGCGTGCTGCATTTTTTTATGAAAAAAAATGGAATTTTGCAGAACCTCAATTCATGCAAATTTTTCCCCGATTAATATGCTTTAAAAAATTTCAAATGAAAGCCGGGCTATTATGCAGAATTTTTTTCCCGGTTTTATAAAATTCAGCGTCTCCTCATGACCATCATTCTTAAACCGAGTGAATAATTTTCATACATTTCCGCATAGCTGACATAATTAATATCATCCTGATCCCGCCAGGTAAGCATTTTCCGGGTATCCGGGTGACGGGTAATGGTGTCGATCCGGACAAGTTCGGCCTGTATCATTTCCACTTCTATTTCTTTGGAGGTGTAACAACCCATGATCCCTGTTAACAGCACTATTAGAATTGTTTTCATAAGATTAAAATTGAGAGGTCATAAAAGTATCATCATAATCCACTCAATTGATATGCCATATTGGTTGACATAACCTGTCTTTTTCTGCCAGGAGAAACTTGTCGCCTGATATCGGCCTGTGGTTTGTGGTGCAATGTACATGGACAGCAAACTTGGCCTGGTCAGGGACTTCGCGGCCTTAGCTCACGAAGGACAACAAAGGCGCTATACCCCCGATCCCTATATTGTTCACCCGGTCCGGGTGATGGAGCTCTGCGCTTTTCATGGTGCTGATCGTTGCATACAATATGCTGCATTGCTTCATGATGTGCTGGAGGATACGGATGTGACGCTGGAACAGATGCAAATATTTCTGCACTCGGTCCTCGGAACCGAAGATGCTGTACGTACATTGGGTCTTGTTGTGGAACTGACGGATGTTTATACAAAAGCACATTATCCCGGATGGAATCGCCAAAAAAGAAGACAGAAAGAGGCACAACGGCTGGGACGAACCAGTGCCGGCGCCCAAACGATAAAATACGCGGATATCATTGATAACTGTAACGGGATCGCAAAACATGATCCGGACTTCGGTCCCCTTTTTCTTCATGAATGTACGCTGGTATTAGATCGGATCCGGGAGGGCAACTCAGCATTGCATGAACAGGCACGGCGTACAGTACAGGAAGAACAGCATTCCTTAATGATGGTGAAGGAATATAACAAACGTCACACTGCATAAAAATACCGGCGATCCCGGAAATTCACCAGACCTTTTCGATCATGGCTATTAAAAGCAAGCCAAACAAAAACAAGCTGACAGGTAACCATACCCAGCGGATAGTTTCCCGTCCGGGAGAAGGAGAAATTTTTTTTAACCACTGTATGCTCTTCTTATATTTTGATGCTTCCATAGTTTATTGTTTTAAAATATCCTGACAATACATCATACCCACCAACTTATTGTACCGGCCGCAACACTGCTACCTGCAAAGAAAATTCTTTAGAAGGGGTAATGCCCGGGTCCTGCAATTCATTCAGCTTCGAATTGACCACGTATATCTTGCCCTGTTGTTGTGCGCAAGTTGAAGGTTGATGGAACATATCGGCGCTGGCTGTTGCTTTTACGATGCTGGCTGATTTCCAGTTATCGGCACTGCCGAGTTCAAAAACTTTATTTACACCTTTATTTTGTACCAGTACAAGATGGCCTTCCGCATTGATCAACAACCCATCGGCTCCTGGAAAAAAGTTGCTCACTTTTACTATTTCTGCCTTATTCGGAACATCGGTAGCAATTTTTAATATGCTGCCGTTGCCGTTGTTAACCGCGATCAGGAAACCACCCGGATGCCAGGTGATCCCGTTCAGACCAATATCCAATCCCCTGAACAATTCACTTTCTGCCCATACACCAATCTTGCCTTTACTATCGATCCTGTAGATCACCGGGGAATAACTATCAGTAATATATACATTGCCGGCATTGTCGAGTGTAAGGTCATTGGCAAAATGCTTCCCGGCATACAGTCCTGACAGGTCATGATCCTGTATCTTTTTACCATTGTCCAGGTCGAGAGTAACGATATGAATGCTTTTTTTATGAGTAGCCGGGTCAGCATAAACGCTGTAATTAGGATCGCCGGTACACACCCAGAGAAGATTACGCATTGTGTCAACCTTCATTCCAAAACTTGACTTCAATGATCTGTCTTCATAAAATATTTTTGCTTCGCCGTTCATGTCCACGGTGACGATCGTACCTGTTTTTACGGAGCCGATAAAAAAAGAATTTGTTTTACTATTGCTGGCAATGCCTTCGGGGTAAAATTCATTTAGCTTGAAATTGATCCGCTCAGTTTGGGCCGCGGATAATTGGCTGCTTAATAACACGGCGAGGTATAACAAGTATTTCATAACGTTTATTTAGGAGATATTTTATAGATCACGCCATTGGCGTCATCAGACACATACACACTTCCGTTCCCGGAAACAGCGATTCCTGCAGGTCTTCCAAACCGGCTTCTTCCATCTCGTGCTAAAAAACCCGTTAGAAAATCCTCCGCTTTGGTGGGTACTCCATTCAGAAAACGAATGCGCTGAACTTTGAACCCGTCCGGATTGGTTTTGTTCCAGGACCCATGCCAGCTCACCAGGGCATCGTTGCCTAAAAATTTTAAATTGATGGGCGCACTATGTGCCGGGAATTCCATAACAGACGGTTGAGTGGTCTTTGCATATGCCGCCTTCGTACTTCCGGCAGGATCTTCCCGCGTCGGATCGACCTGCTGTTTACCAAAGATCAATGGCCATCCGTAATTGCCATCTTTAATGATCTTATTGAGCTCTTCAGGTGGTATCTCATCACCCCGCCAGTCGGTTCCGTTATCTGCTCCCCAAAGTTCCTTTGTCTGCGGATGCCAGTCGAACCCGATAGTATTGCGCAATCCTCTTGCATAGATCTTCCGGGAATTGCTATCCAGGTTGATGACAAGCATGGTAGCATGTTCCGGGTTGCTCTCGTTACAATCGTTACAATCGCTGCCCACGCTCAGGTACAGTTTCCCATCGGGGCCAAAGGCCATTGTACGGTTTCCATGCTGACCGCCGTCGGGCAGGTCAGTGAAGATCGCCATGGTGTCTTTCAGTGTATTGTCCGGATTGATAGTATAACGCTTTAGCTCCCGGTTTGAACAGAGGTAGAGAAATTTTCCCTGCACCGCAATGCCATGTACACCTTTAAAGCCGGCAACCACAGGCTTCATATCATCGAACCGGCCATCCTTGTCTTTATCGGTCAGCAATAGTACATCCCCCTGGTCGCGCCGGGTAACATATAATGCGCCATCATTTGTCACGAGCATCATCCTTGGCTTACCGAGTCCGGTTGCCGCAATAGTTACCGTATAGCCGGGTGCGGTATTCAGCCGGCTAAGCATCGATTCTTTAAAATCTTCGTGCTGCGCATAATTGGTCGTTACCGAAGCATTGACGATATCCTTTGGCGGCATTCCTTTTTGTGCATTGCTCCTTACGGCAGTAAAGACGACAGCAGCGAGAAAGATTAAAATGTATTGTTTCATAATTGCATGGATGAAGTTTTAAAAAATAATCAGGTTTGTTCAACTATTATTATACCATGATTTTACCCCGGAATAGCAACCCGTTTACCGCTGTTCATCGTAAAAATCCACATCAGTTTTTTTTCTTTGCCTTTTTCTTAGTTGCGCTTTTTTTCCGTGAACTTTTTTTCTTAGCCGCTTTCTTCTTAGGTGCTTTTGCACCTTCTTTGCGTGCTTCGGAAAGACCTATAGCGATCGCTTGTTTCCGGCTGGTTACTTTTTTACCACTG
>DASYLC010000051.1:0-9797 GCA_036009775.1 Chitinophagaceae bacterium | reverse complement strand
CCATACGGAGGGTCAGTGAAGAATAATTCACCGCTGCTGTTATATACTGCATCATTCGGGCTGCTGAAGCGTTTTCCTTCAAACTTTTCAGCCAGTGTGATAAACTTTGCTTCCGGCTTATCCAGGGGTGCATCCATTCTGGCCATTTGCCGGTTCCCATGCTGACATAATACAAGATCCCCGTTTTTGTCGAGCAACAAACCATTACTTCCCGGTTCTTTACAGGGAGAAGGTTCTGTGCCTGTATAACCACTTGGCTGCAGGTACACTTCCTTCCCTTTTTCCGCGGTCCATTTGTAAATGATATTTTTAGGTACATCCGAGAACAGCAGCATGTTTTCGTTTTCTATCCATAGCGGCCCTTCACTCCATTCAAAACCTCCGGCAATGATCTCCGCCTTTGCCCCGGCCGAAATGATCGAATCCAGCGCCGGGTCTATTCTTTCGATTGTACCCGTCGTTTGAAATGTTTTCTTTTCACTCATCTCTTTCTTTTTTTCTTTAGTGCTGTTACAACTGATCAGCGTTAAAAAAATAAGCCCTGGGAAAATATGTTTCATGTTTATCTTTTTTTATTTACGGCCTCCTATCCTCTATCTCTTTTCCTCCAAAAGAGGAAAGGAGAATTCAAAGAGTCAATGAGTCATTGCCCCTTTGAATTCTCTCCCTCCTTGAGAGGGAGAGGCCTTTTAATGCGAATCCCTTGTTACCACACTGCCGGAACTTCCTTGTAAAAAATCCAGGTCAGCGCCTTTGTCTGCACCCATTACGTGCCTGATATATAAACTCACATAGCCTCTGTGAGCAGCAGGTTTTGGTGGTACCCATACGGCCTTTCTTTTTTCGAGTTCTTCATCGCTTACATGCAAATGCAATGATCTTTTTGCAACGTCCAGTTCGATCATATCACCATTTTGTACCAACGCCAGGTTGCCGCCAACAGCACTTTCAGGAGAAACATGCAGCACTGCTGTACCATAGGCTGTGCCGCTCATTCTGCCATCACTGATGCGAACCATATCTTTTATTCCTTTCTGCAATATTTTTTTAGGCAAGGCCATATTGCCAACTTCCGGCATGCCGGGATAACCAACCGGGCCGACATATTTCAATACCATCACACAGTTTTCGTCGATATCCAGGTCCGGGTCATCAATTCTTTGATTGTAGTCCTCGATACTCTCAAATACAACTGCCCGGCCGGTATGTTTCAGTAAAGCAGGTGTTGCTGCTGACGGTTTCAGCACGGCGCCATTGAGGGCTAAATTTCCTTTGACGACCACACAGCCGGCTTCCGGTTGGATGGGAGTGTCATATTTTGCGATCACGTCTTCATTATAGCAGTCAGTAGTTCCTTTTATATTGTCTTCATGATTTTCCCGGTAACAGTAATTACATTTCTATGCAACTTTTCTTTTAACTCATTTAAAATAACAGGTAAGCCGCCGGCATAATAAAAATCTTCCATTAAATATTTGCCTGATGGCATCAGGTTGAGCAGCATCGGGATTTTACTGCCAATGGTATCAAAGTCATCCAGTTGCAGATCAACCCCGATCCTGCCTGCAATGGCGGTAAGGTGAATGATAAAATTGGAAGAGCCGCCAACTGCGGCATTGGTTATAATAGCATTTTCAAATGCTTCTCTTGTCAGTATTTTATCAATGGTCAGATTTTCTTTTACCATCTGCACAATTCTTCTTCCACTGAGCTGTGCCATTACTTTCTTCCTGCTGTCCGCGGCAGGTATTGCTGATGCACCGCTTAATGTCAATCCTAATGATTCTACCATGACCGCCATGGTGGAGGCAGTGCCCATCGTCATGCAATGACCGATACTGCGGCTCATACAACTTTCGGCAAACTCACAATCTTCCTGTGTCATTTTGCCTGTCTTCATATCCTCATCAAACTTCCAGACATGCGTACCGCTGCCAATCGTTTGTCCTTTATATCTTCCGTTCAGCATCGGTCCGCCGGGTACAACAATTGTAGGCAAACCAACACTTGCGGCGCCCATCACGGTCGAAGGCGTTGTTTTATCACAGCCCGTTAACAGCACCACAGCATCGATCGGGTTGCCGCGAATACTTTCTTCAGCATCCATGCTTGCCAGGTTCCTGAATAACATAGCTGTTGGTTTTAACAACGTTTCACCCAGGCTCATAATAGGGAATTCTACCGGGAAACCTCCTGCTTCCAGCACACCTTTCTTTACTGCTTCTGCATGTTCCCTGAAATGGGCATTGCAGGGAGTCAGTTCACTGAACGTATTACAAATGCCAATCACCGGTCTTCCGTCAAACATATCGGTAGGCATCCCCTGGTTTTTCATCCAGCTGCGGTAAATAATTCCGTCTTTATCTTTTTTGCCAAACCAATCCTGGCTTCTTAGTTTTTTGCTCATATTTTTTATTTTTAGCCTCTCCCTCTACCTCCCTTTCTCAAGGAGAGAGAGAATTCAATGAATCAATGATGGCGTTGAGTCATTGATTCACCACTTTCTAATTACTTATTTCTTATTCCTTATTTCTCATTCTCTCTTAGCAATGCACTCGCACACCATAATACCGGCGCCTGCCCATGAAAATCTCCTGTCAGTCTCTTCCTGTCTATATAATACTGCCTGTTATTTCCCGCACCTGTTCCTTCACAGATATCGGTCAGCTCTGCTTTATCATTGATATATCCTGTCAAAGCGATCCATGCTTTGCGGGCTGGATCACCATAGATTATTTTATTCAGCCAGCCATTCTTTACACCCGTTATCATCGCGAATGCGAACATGCCGGTCGAGGATGTTTCCTTCCATGATGTGCTGTCATCGATCAGTTGCCGCCACATCCCGTCTTCCGCCTGGTAGTCGAGCAATGACCGCATCATCGTTGTATACCCCTGCATGATCGCGGGCCTGTAAGGATTATCTTTCGGCAGGGTCCTTAATAATTCCGTCATCCCGGCCGCCATCCAGCCATTGCCCCTTCCCCAGAAAAAAGGAGAAGCGGGAGCGTGATAAAAAAGACCATTGGGTTTTTGCAGGGAATCCAGGTAGAGTATCATTTCTTTTGCAGCACGATCGATATACTTTTTATCACCCGTGGCGCGGTAAGCCTGTGATTGTACCATCGTGATCATGTACATATCGTCGATCCACAATCTTGTTTGCCAGGTATAACCTTTATTGTAGTGATCCCACGATGCAGGAATGACGCGGGGTCCGGCGGGTTTGCCCCATTGTGTGTCAGCATAAATTTTCCCAAGCGTAAAATACCTTTCCTCCTTTGTTTGCAGGTAGATCTCGATTGGAACTGTACCAAACACATTATAATCCACATGGTCCGGAACCGGCAATAATGCGGTATCCTTATCAAAGAGCGGAACAAAACGTTCGATCAGTTTTTTCTGTAAGCTTTTATTATTTGTTTCATCAGCAAAGGTCAAAGCCCCATACCAGGTACAAACTTCAAAATAGGGGACATGTGGTTTTTCTTTTCCACCATACTTTCCATGCGGTGATAAAAGAAAACGATCAGCCACCCGTTGCCCGATCTCCTGTGGCGATCTCCCGGGAGGCCAGTTTTTAAAAGGTGATTGTGCTAAGGAAATATTCGACAGCAACATAAATGAGACCGTAAAATATATGATGAACTTATTCATTTGTTTTTATTTCCCGCAACGATCGTAAAGGGCAACGGGCGCAACGTAACCGGGCCTGGCATCCTCATTTCCCGTTCCAATCCCCGCTAGTCACTAGCTACCAGCCATTCCCCATTTTTATTTCAACTCTCTTTCCTGTTCGCATCGCTTCATACACCGCCTGCAAATATTTTACATCCCGTCGCCCCATCTCGCCGGGAACAATACTGGTCTTGTTATTCTTTATCGCCAATGCAAAAGCATCCATTTGTTTCGCCTGCTGGTTGATATGCGGGAGATCCATGGCGCCTTCCGGTGTATTACCTTTTTGTCCGGTGTAATTGAATGCAGAAGTTAACTCAAAGACCCCGTTAGTCGCTTCTGCTTTTAAAAAATTCATGTTATCGGCATAACTTGTTTTCCCTTCACCAATCAACCCGTCGGGAAATTCCATTGTCCAGGTCAATGACTGCTCCACATCTTTGAATTTTTCCAGGTCCGTTTTCGGGCCTTCTTTGGCCGTTACAGCAATGGGCTCCATCCCGCTGATATAGCACATGGCCTGCATCACATAGATACCGACGTCCACCATAGGACCACCACCGGCATATTTTTGAGTAAGTCTCCATTGTGAAGGGCCTGCCCTGAAACCAAAGCCCCCGCTTATTTTCTTCAGGTCGCCGTATATCTTCTGGGTACCCAATCTTACCATTTCTAAGTTATAAGGTTCAAAATGCAAACGATAACCAATGGATAAATGCCGCTTTGCTTTTTTACAGGCAGCGATCATCCTGTCACAATCCGTTACAGTGAGAGCCATAGGCTTTTCGCAGATAACATGCTTCCCGGCTTCGGCAGCACGGATCGTGTATTCGGCATGCATGGAATTGGGGAGCACTATATATAGTATATCTATATCGGGATTGTCTTTTATCGAATCATAATTCCCGTAGTTATAAATATTTTTTTCCGGGATATTGTATTTCTCTTTCCATGTCGCGGCTTTGGAAGGCGTACCAGTGACGATACCGGCGAGATAACAATTGTCTGTTTCCTGCAAAGCAGGAGCCAACAGCATTCCGGCATAATTGCCTAATCCAACTAATGCAATACCCAACTTGCCCTTTTTTTTGTCCTGCATGTTTGACCGGTTTGAAGATTCAGTATTACAATTCATATAAGCGGGTAGTAATGGTACGCTAAGTGCCGCCATTCCCGTGTTGTATAAAAATTTTCTACGCGTTGTTGCCGCCATAAGAGATCATTTAAATTTACCGTGCTTCAATAGATAGCTCAAGTCAGTTACCGGCCGGGTGCTTGTTCTGCCAGTCCCTGACGTGATCTGCCACATCGATCATCGGGGCTATCCAGATATCTTTTTCATTTTGTTTTAAATAGATCAGCAGCTCCCGGTGAGCCGGCAGTGATACATCCAGTCCGTTCCCGCCACCTACACCATGAAAAAGAATAACAAGCAATGAATTTGTTTCCACGGCTTTTTTTACCCAGTCGATCATTTGCTGACCAGTTTGTCCACTCACCATATAACAATCAACATCATCCAGTTTGACCTGGTCGATACGATGCATTTCAGCCCTTACATTGCGCAAAGCTGCAAAATCATTTTTAATAAGACCGGCAAAAGAAGAATCCTTCACTTTTGTATCGGCACAGGTAAAAGCAAATGTTCTTCTTGTTTTGCCATCCATTGACTGCAACAACACATTCGTAGCTCTTATTTCATCCACGATCCGGGGGATCGTATAATTGTCCAGATCATATTCCGGTCTTACCCATTCTCTTCCTTTTCCGCCAATACAGGGGTGATACAAGGTATGATTGCCTAACTCATAGCCTTTTGCAGTGAGTGCTTTCCAGTCATTCAGCCTGGTTTGCATCGAGGCAGAGAAGCCGGTGATATAGAAAGTAGCTTTCAACCCAAGTGAATCAAGGACAGGGATCGCATTATCCAGGTGCTGGTTGATGGCATCATCATAGGTAAGAACAACAGCCGCTTTTTTATTGCGCCATGGTGTATTGTTTTGTGCGGACACAAAAAGAAAAGAAAAACAAGCGCCTGCCAGTAAAAATTGTTTTTTCATGATATATTATTTACCAGCCTGGAATGGTGAAGCGGGCAGACCTTCTTTATTGTACAGGTTTGCGCCCTCAGGGTTATCGGCCCATGCATAGCGCACAGAAACCGGTTCCTTTATTTCATCGTTCCAGGTTACTACAGTATTATTTTTAATAATTGCTTTCGCCCATTTGTATTTTCCATCCGCGCCCGCAATGGCGAATTGTTTCAGCTCATTGCAATCTTTTGTTATAAGACCGGTCCCTGTGCTGGTAAAACGGATAATGAATTTGTTCCCTTCGGCTTTCATCGATTGGTAAAGAGGACCTGATGCTACCAGTTTCTTTTCGCCATAAACCAATTTCACTGCCAGCAGGAAAAGCCGGTGACTGACTTCTTTTTTATTTTCAGGATGCAGATCATTCCATTCGCCGATATCAATGGCGGTTACCATCCCGGTATAAGGAACAGCAAGTGTTTGTAATTGTTGCTGGCGCAATACGGCCCAGTTGCTTTTTTCCTGGGGCTCTTGTTTAGCTTCCATATAATTGGGAAGCTGTACAAATAAGAAAGGGAATTTATTTTGAAATTTATTCCGCCAGTCCCGGACCAGGGTTTCCATGATCGATTGATAATTATCCGGGTAATTCGCATTGGTCTCCCCCTGGTACCAGATCGCTCCTTTAATAGAATATGGGATCAAGGGGGCGATCATCGCGTTATAAAGACCGCCGGGTTTGTTGCGTACAGATGTGGTAGCGGGAGAATTGCTGGCGGCAACAGCACCCTGTTTGTATTTCCAGTTTCCTGCCAGCCTGATGGTATCACCGGCGCATGTGAGTTCATAGGGTTTAGCGGGTCCAAAACCTGCAGTATTACCGTTGCTTACTAAACGGATCACGATCACATTGCGACCTTCTTTTAAAAAGGATTTATCCAGTTCATATCTCCGGGCAGGATATTGATAAGTAGTGGTACCTGCAAACCGGCCATTGATGAAAACAGAATCGGCGTCAGTCATGCGGCCTAATTCGATCTTTGCTGCTTTGCCCGACATAGAAGCGGGGACCAGGATCTCTTTCCGGAACCAGTGCACGCCCGGGGAAGCTTTTTTTTCTTTACCAGGCCAGTCTGGAATGTTTACCTGTTGCCAGTCATCATCATTCAATCCTGCTGCTTTCCAGTTATGGATGATCCCTTCATCGGCCCTGTTCAGTTCATTGATCCAGGCACTGCCGGCTATACGGTCCCTGCTTTCTGTTTCCCCGATCAGTTTATCATCCTTCCATTTTTGCATTTCGTCGTAGTAAGCCGGGAATTTCTTCAGCGATCCTTCACTGATCCATGCTTCGGCGGGCGAACCACCCAATGCGGCATTGATAAGCCCGATGGGTATCTTATATTTCGCATACAATTCTTTGGCAAAAAAATAGCCCACAGCTGTAAACTCGGCAATGTTTTGCGGAGTAGCAGCCTTCCAGGATCCGCTTTCCACATTGGTTTGAGGATCCCTGAAATTCCACTTGTCCGGCACCAGGAAATGACGGATATGATCATTGTTGACCGTGGCGATCTCTTCCGCGTACTTATATTTCAACCGGGCACCCATCCCTTGTTCCATATTGCTCTGTCCGCTGCAAAGCCAGACATCGCCGATCAGTATGTTTTCAATGACAAGATGATTGCCGGCTTCGATCTTCATGTAATAAGGGCCACCGGTCTTTTGTTTGGATAAGATGACGGACCATTCCCCTTTTTCATTTGCAATGGCACTATAAGCTTTTTGTTTGTTGCTGCTGAATAGAAGTGAGACTTTTTCACCCGGTGCTGCCCAACCCCATATTTTCAACGGGACATCCCGCTGCAATACCATGCCGTTGCTGATCAACCGGGGAAGTTTTACTTCCGCGTGTAGCTTCGTATTCGCCAGGAGCAACAATAAAAATAATTTCCTCATATTAATCAAGCTTTTTCCCGGTTAGGGTCTTGCCATATGTCTCCATTGTCAATCCTTCCACTTTATCGTCTTTTATGATGAACCGGATATTCAGAAATTGAGCCACCGAATAAAAATCAGTGGGTGATGCCGCACGTAAACCGTATTGAAAGTTACTGCCCATATAAGCAATAAGACTGTTCTCCCCGGGATCGATCCGCAATCTTGTCCTGTCAGGGAATATGTATTCGCCAGTATATTTTTTTAAAAAGGATGCGTCCGGTTGCAGATCGGGTCGTTCAAAAATATATTGTAGTCCCCTGCTATAGGTTTCGCTTTTTGTACCTGAATGACCCGTGTTCTCGAGGATTTTAGAATGAACAAACAGGCCGGTATAATTGGCATTCACAAGGGTAGATGCGAATTTTTCGTAACCAGGCCTGCTTATTTCCACATCCCCGATGGTCATATAGACACGGACAGGATGGGATAATTTTTTAGTAAAGAAATCCTTTTCATATTTATACAGTACTTCCCGGTCCCAGCCGATAGCGGGACTTGCGGCTGCGTACCCGTTGAACAACCCCGGCTGTGTAAAAAGCGTATATAATGTTATCAACCCTCCAAGTGAGCATCCCATCAGTGTGCGGTTGGATGGATCGGCTTTGTAATTGTTTTCAATGAAGGGAAAGAGTTCGTTTTTCATAAAGGAAAGAAAGCGGTCGGCACCGCCACTTTGCTTCAGTCTTCCTTCTTTGGTAGGCGTATAGTCCCTTGCACGTAAACTATCAGCGTTTGGTCTTTCTCCTCCCCATGTCACCCCTACAATGATCAGTTCGGGAATAAAGCCATCGTAGTATTGTTGTCCATAGATGGATTTCACCAGCGGGAAATCCCATTGCGAATCCATCAGGTACACCACAGGATATTTTTTATTGCTGCTTGCATGACTACCGGGTAACAGTATTTGTAATTCATATTCCTGGCCTCCGGCGATGGAAGAAATGATCGTCCTTATTTCAGATCCGGGGATAGACACAGGGGGCAATTGTGCAGTTGATTGCAGCACTGCAAGCATTATAACCTGTACCAGGAATATTTTTTTCATCAGCGGACAATTAAAGATTTACTTATAACATTCGATGTGGTCTTGTTCTTTACTCCCGGTTGGCCACCGCCAATACTGATCGTTATTTTATCATCAGGCTGGTAGAATTGCCCGTTCTCTTCACTGACCAGCGATAACTGTTCGGGTGCCAGGGTAAATGTTACCAGTTTGCTTTCTCCTGCTTTCAATAAGATCCGCCGGAATCCTTTGAGGGCTCTGAGTGGCGTCCTTCCTTTTATGTAAGCATGTGCCACATATAACTGCACGACTTCTTCACCATCTTTTTTACCGGTATTCTTTACCGTGATACTGACCGTCATTTTTTTATTCCTGGCCAGTGAGGCCGGGACCTTCAACCCGCTATACATAAAAGTTGTATAGGAAAGACCATACCCAAAGGGGTACAATACTTCACCTTGAAAATACCGGTAGGTCCGGTTGGTCATATCATATTCTTTGAAATCGGGGAGATCGCTATCGCTTTTATAAAAAGTGACCGGTAATCTTCCCGCCGGATTATAATCGCCAAACAAAACATCCGCCACAGCCGTTCCTGCGCTTTGACCGCCATACCAACAGTTCACAATAGCCGGAATATTTTCTGATTCCCAGGGAGTCGCAATGGCGCTTCCCGTCATCATCACGAATACGACTGGCTTGCCACTTATTTTCAATGTCTTCATCAATTCCGTTTGCACGGCAGGTAATAATATGCTGGTGCGGTCACCCCCTTTAAAACCCGGAATCGTCACCGGCATCTCTTCCCCTTCCAGTTGCGGCGAAATACCTCCCACAAAAACGATCGCATCCGCGTCAGCGCATTTTATAAGTAATGGAACCATATCGGTCTTTTCAAAATGCCCGGTATGCAAACGCATCATCGCCGGTCCTTCGGTCTGGTAATGTTCCACCACGAGAGTGTAACTGCTGTCTTTTTTCACCGGTAATATAAATTGCTTTGCACCCCAGCGATTGCGCAGCCAGGCATCCACCATTGATTTGCCATTCATGAAGACCCTGTAACCATCATCACCTTCTGC
>DASYLC010000050.1:0-3111 GCA_036009775.1 Chitinophagaceae bacterium | reverse complement strand
AGGTCGACGCTGATGTCGTTTAAGAAAGATTATGAGATCAAATAGATGTTAGTGGATAGATGATAACTCATAGATGATAGTTAAAAGTGATTAGATAAAAGATAATAGTTAGCCTCCTTTAAGCGGGAGGCTTTTTTTATACCCGAATACGCTATATGTCCGTCTAATTATGATAAAAAAAACTTCGATAGCAATATTCTTCTGCCTGGCTTCTTATGGGCTGACCGCACAGAAACAATTTGTCATTTACAGTGTGGCCGGTGATGTCTCTGTAAAAAGCAACAATGACAAAAGCCTCGCGATAGCAGGCAAACTGGTTCCGGCAAAAACTATGTTCCATGTCGGGCAGGGCGGCGGCATTACTCTTATATGTGAGAAAGGTTTTATGATCTCCATCGCAGACACCGGGAATTATGTGACCGATGAAATACATATTGACTGCGCGGTTCCTGCAACAGGTATCACCACCAATTTTGCATTGTATTTAAGAACCTGCGCTGAAAAGCCTTCTGACCGTTCCGGCAACATGCGAAAAATGTATATGAATACGATCGGCGCCGTAACAGGTTTGCGTGAACCCTGGGTGAACCGGATGTTTGACACATTGAATTATACCAGTACCGCGGACCTGCCATTGTCCTGGAAATCGTACCGGTCGACCCAATTTGAATTTGAACTGTATCGTCCTGGTAATACAGCTACTCCTTTTTTCCATGTTACTTTAAATAAGGATCATATACTCCTGAGTGATCTCGCACAAAACATAAAGCAGGGCGAAACTTTTTACTGGAATGTCCGTTCCCCTGATGGAGAGAGTGGGTTCCAGATAATAAATTATGTAGGGCCGGAAACCTACGATGAATTTTTAGTGAAACTGATCAGCCAGCAACCCGGGATAGAAGCACCGGCACAGCAGGCTTTTCGTTTCGCTTTCATGCTGGAAAACGCTCACTATCTTGCAGAAGCATATCCCTATTATTTAAAAGCAGCAATCCTTGACCCGATGAATATTTTATACCGGTTAGCGCTGACGGCGTTTAAGAAAGACTATGAAATCAAATAAAAGATAATAACTGATAGATAAAAGCTGGTCTCCCCGGCCAGGGGGTTTTTTTATCAGGGAAACATGCAAGAAGTATCTTTAATGGATGAAATGTACAGCTGTTAGCTTTGAGTCTTTGAACCGAAAATTATTATCTATCATCTTTTAGTTTTTTATCTATCATGAGGCTTTCATTCTGGTCCGTCGGCAAAACCCACGAACCCTATGTCAAACAGGGAGTGGAAGAATTTACCAAACGCATCAGCCGGTATTTTAAAGCAGACTGGCAGATCATCCCTGTTCCTAAAAATGCAAGCTCATTCCCTGAAGCGGAAATGAAGAAAAAAGAAGGAGAAGCAATACTCGAAAGACTCGATAAGGATGATTGGCTCGTGGCGCTGGATGAAAGAGGGAAACAGATGAGTTCGGAGGGACTGGCTGAACTTATCCAGTTAAGAGCGAACCAGGGAACCAGACAGATCGTTTTCCTGATCGGGGGCGCTTACGGTATCGATGAAGCCGTATTAAAAAGGGCCGATCAGCGGTGGAGCCTTTCCCAATTAGTATTTCCGCACCAGCTCGTGAGGCTGATCCTTGCCGAACAGGTATACAGGGCCTGTACGATCCTGCGTAATGAAAAATATCATCACAGTTGATCTACTAATAGGCTTAGCCGCAAGGACACTAAGTCGCGAAGAAGCGCTAAGAAATTCTTTGTGAACCCTCGCGTCCTTGCGCCTTAGCGGTTAGACTCTTTCTAACTCCTGTGCACGGAATAAATTAAAGTCCTATTTTTAAAGCATGAATGAGCTCGAATTGCACCCGTTTACTATTGGTCTGATCGTTGTCAATATAATCGTATCGTTGATTGCCATGAACAACCAGGATATTTTCTCCAAAGCCCTTATGTGGCCTTATGGTGTGAAGCGGTACAACCAGTTCTACCGTTTTATCACCAGCGGTTTTATACATGCCGATTATTTCCACCTGTTCTTCAACATGTTTACGCTTTTCTTCTTTGGCGGTGTCGTTGAGGGGGCGTTCTCCACCTTAGGATTAGGCGGGAATATCGCGTACCTGGCATTGTACTTCCTCGGGTTGATCGCATCGGACCTGCCTACTTATTTCAAGAACAGGGATAATTATAATTATCATTGCCTGGGTGCTTCCGGCGCTGTCTCTGCCGTGGTATTCGGGGCCATCGTTTTTGATCCATGGGGAGAGATCCAGATCTATGGGGTACTGAGCCTTTCTGCTCTGATATATGCTGTACTGTATATCATTTATTGTGTAACGATGTCCCGGAGAGGGGGCGATAATATCAATCATGATGCGCACTTATGGGGTTCCCTGTTTGGTCTTGGGTTCACCATCGCGCTGATCGCCGCGATGCAACCATGGTTGTTCGACGTCATCCTGGAGAATCTGAAACATCCGAGCTTAACGGGAAGACGATAACCCGAACCGGATCACCTGTTTTGTTGCATCGGTCAGTTTGAAACGTTCATCGATACGATGACCGACCACCCAGATAATGCGCTGGGCGGATTCAATGACCCATGCATTTTCTTTTTCTGTTTTGGATAATTTCTGGTCGATAAAGAAACGGGCAACCTTCTTCTTCTTTTTCATCCCCAGCGGGTAGAAATAGTCGCCGGTCTTCCATTTGCGGAGCAATAAGGGGAAACTGATGTGTTTAGCATCGAGCAGGGCGGTGTGGTTGCTGGATTCTGGATTCTGGTTGCTGGTTGTTTCAATGTTGAGCTTTCCCAAAGTAAAGCTGATCTCCTTATCCGTGGGCTCAATAACAATGTTCGCGGATTCAATGGCAACCACCGGGCTGATGATAAACCAGTGACGGTGTTTGACGATCCGGTACCTGCCATCGGGAGACTGTATATATTTACCGGAATCGCTGGCAGCGAGTTTGATCAGTTCCTCAATTTGTTTCTCCTGGAATCCATGACCGGAAATGATCTCATAGACCAGCGCTTTATTATTATACGCCATTAATTGCTTTACCGGGATATGAATTTCTTTCCCTTTGATCCTGCAGAGTTTTTTTAATA
>DASYLC010000049.1:0-9617 GCA_036009775.1 Chitinophagaceae bacterium | reverse complement strand
GAGCGACTCACTCATCGAAGAAGTAGTGCGGGTGGATATGCCGACCAGGTATGGCGATTTTCAACTCGTGGCGTTTAAAGAAAAGAATTCCATCAACGAACATCTTGCTTTATTAAAAGGAACCTGGGAAAAAGATGAGCCCGTGATGGTAAGAGTGCACTCTTCCTGTTTTACCGGGGATATACTGGGATCATTGCGCTGTGATTGCGGTGAACAATTACAAAAAGCAATGCAGATGGTACAGGCCGAAGGAAAGGGAGCCGTACTCTATATGAACCAGGAAGGAAGAGGTATCGGTTTACTGAATAAGTTGAAAGCATACCGTTTGCAGGAACAGGGAATGGATACTGTTGAAGCCAATCTTCACCTGGGTTTCCAGATGGATCAGCGGGATTATGGACTCGGCGCACAGATGCTGCGTCATTTGGGTATCACCCGGTTGAGGCTGATGACCAATAATCCCAAGAAAAGAGTGGGACTGGTCGGTTATGGATTGGAGATCGTGGAAAACATCCCGATCGAAATTCAATCCAATGCTCATAATGAAAAATACCTTGAGACCAAAAGAGATAAACTCGGTCACGAGATCATGCCCGGTCGTTCCGGTAAGCAATAACGGTCAAGCGCGTTATTCTTTTTTGGGTTCTTCTGTTGTTTTACCGGCAGGTGTTGTTTCTTCTACAGGAGGTGGCGGGGGCGTTGTTTTTTTATTTTTCTTTCTCCGGAAGATATCGCCGATATGATCAAAGTCCTTACGGTAAGAAAGACCTACACCTGTTTTTTTCTGTGTCTTTGTGGATGAGGCAGTGGTGAGATAATCGGTGTTCTCGCGGTAAAAGAACAAAGCCCGGAACGAACCTGATTCGTTGATCAGCACTTCCACCGTGATATCGGGAAGGAATGTTCTGTCCTGTTTGACCGAACCTGTTTGTACGATCCCCTGTACACTTCCACTGGCGGTAAGGATAACTTTGTTGTTTAGGAATGACCGGCCAATAGATGCATTTACATTACTGCCGATACTGAAACCACTTCCGGCATCGATCAGGTTACGGTTGTAGATCGAGCTGTTGAAACTGAAATTCCATTTGTCGGATTTGAAAATGCCGGAGATGATCCTCTTTACCTGTTCGTTGATCACGTTAAAGAATATGCCGGATAAACTATTGGTGGCAATATCCCCGAGTGAACTGGTAGCAGCCGTACTTCCTTCCACCGGTGCAAAGGATCCGAGTACCACCAGGTAAGTGGCCTGTTTGTTGACCTCGTTCTCATCTTTCTGCAACTGCTGGATACTGAATGCCAGTGCCGGGTCGCTGTTGACCACACTCGATTGCGGGAAGTCAAGACTGAGCTTGATCTTCGGCTGAAATAATTTATCGGTCAGGTTGGCGACTACATATACGTCTCCCTGTGCCCGGGATATTCCTTCGTTAAGCAGCGAAGAAGACAATGGTGCATAACTGACATTCGTCGCAGTATACACGGCCGTAAGATTGATCGTGGCATCATTGGGGTCGCCGAACCATTCAATATAATTATTGGATTCTTTCCTGAGTACGAATGGTTTTTTGAAAAAGGACTGGAATGTGAACTGGTAATCTCCTTCCGAGATATCAAAGCGTCCGCGTAAAGAAAGCGGTTCCGATGTTCCCGAACGGATATGCAAGGTTCCTTCGCCCCGTCCTTTGATCTCATCACCGGTCAGTTCATCCAGTACTACTTTTACTGTTACAGCAGGAGTGGCCGTCACTTCCACATCGTAAATGATATTGGTCGCATTCCTGTTCAGGTCGAGCTCTGTCATTTCCCGCCCAAATTTTCTTTCGACGAGGAAATCGGCCGTGCCCGATTCGCGGCTGGTGGCAGGCGGTATAGTGATCGTACTGCTGTCTGTCGCCGAAGCAATGGCATTGATCGTCATGAACATTTCCGATTGCGGACCGGCCAGGGTAAGCGACCCTGTTCCTATTACCCTGCCATAAAACTGTTTGTTATTGGCATACGTGGTATTGAGCAGGAGTACAGGTTTGTTATCATCACCTGTTGAGTTGGGTTTGCGGGTGGAGATATCCAGGTTATAGAACATGTTCTTAAAGGACTGGTGTTCGATACCACCAGAAAGATAGACCGGGTTACCGGTGACCGTATCCGTCAATACAATTCCATCCAGGTTGATCTCGGTTGTTTTTAATTCGATATCGGTATCCTGTATCTTGTAGAAACATTGTGTGAAATTCACTTTCAGCCCGGCATCTTTCAGTCTTCCCCTGCCCGCGATACTCAGGCTCTTGAATTCACCGGTCACATTGATATCCCCGGTGAGATATCCCTGCATATCGGAGAAAAGGTTTCCCAGAAAACGTTCGAGCACATTGATCTGGAAATTCCTTGCTTTCAGCGCAATGATATTATCCTTTGCTTTGAGCGGGTCGCCGAGAAAAATATGCGCATCAAAGCCAAGATAGTTTTCCTGGTTTGCGGTATTGCCTTTGAGAATAAGTTCTTTGGTCTTGTTATCATACGCAAGGCTTGTTCTTATTTCACCCAGCGAATCATTGTCGAGGCGCAGGAACTGTGTTTGAATATCACTGGATGTCGCTTTCAGATCGCCCGTCGGGTTTTCCACTAAAATATTGCCGCTCAGCAATCCTTCGAGCCTGTTCTTGGGAAGGAAGAGCGGGGCGAGATCGCCGAGGTTTAGCTTCGTAAGCTCCATTTTCAGATCGTTCCAGTTCCCTTTCGTTGATGCCACCGTTTGCAGCGATATCTTTTGTTCTCCTTCTGTCAGTACCAGCTGGCCGCTCGCAGGTGTATTTTTCCGGAACCGCAATACGCCTGTTTCATCGATCGTCCAGGTCTTGCCATTCAAATTAAAGGTCGAAGGATCGAAATCGATCTCCACCCCGTCATTATAGGTCAGTACCAGCGCATTGAGATCGGCTTTCTCCACCGTTTGATTGGCGCCGGTATTGATGTTCACCGTGGATGAATCATTACGGGCATGGATACGGAACAAAGCCTGCGGTATGCTCAGGCTGTCATTGATACGGATGTTCTTTGTTTCGCCGGTCAGCACCAGGCTGTCGATCGTTCCTTTGGCTATGAGTTTTACTTCATTGAAATTATATTGCCTGAACTGGAATTGCGGCACATCGGCGGTAAAGTTCAGTTCATTACGGGCCAGGTTGAGATTGCCTTCAAAATGGCTGTTGTTGAACCCGGTAATATTGGAATCCAGCAATCGCAGGTATTCATCAGCGTTATACGTTGTGATATTGAACCGGATATCCTGGTTGGAAGGGAATCTTCTCGGCGGTTTGATATATGCAGGATAATATTTATTCAGGAAAAAAGTAAAGGCATCGGGGAGTCCTGCCAGGCTGAAGTCGCCTTCTATCTTTGCTTCGAACTCATTGGACACAGCGGTCAGCGTTTTTATACCATCCGTGAATTGCGAATAAACCATCAGTGAATCAAAAGGCAGCCGGCGTCCGTCTTTGGTGATCTCGGCATTGGTGATCCGGGCATTACCGAGGAAGTTGTCAATACTGTTGCCGGCGAAATTAAAATTAAGCTTACCTGCGAATGTAATACTGTCCTTCGTTAGTTTAAGGTTCTTCAGGTTGGCTTTTACTACATCGGCCACGAGATCGAACCGGGGTGTTTTGCTGTTGAAGTCAATGATACCATTAAGTGTAAGATCGGCATTGGCATCATCGATCGAAGCAACTCCTTCAAATAATCTTTTATCGAACTTTCCTTTGACCACGATATTCTCATAGCGGTAATTCTTATAGTCGGCATAGCGGATCGTTCCATCGATCACCGCATCCAGGTGCTTCTGGTTGAACCCGCTTCCTTTTACTGTTCCCTTCAGCGATACCGCGCCGATATTCTCATCATCTAAAAATTCACCGAGACGGAAATTATCTGTGGCAATATTGCCGGAGTAGATGGCCTGCTGACCTCTTGGTAATTTCATATTAAGGTCCGTGGTCAATGTGCCGAGGTTGGTTTGAATGGTACCGAATGTTACGAAGTCGCGGATAAAACCCGTAAAGCTTCCGCGGAAATTGACATATTGTATTTTACGCAGGTCAGGACTGGTCACCTTGCGCATGGCAGGGACGATGGTCACGGCGTCGTTATAGGTGGTCCTGAAATCATTGGCTTTAAAATCAATAAAGGTCTGGTTGATATCCGGGAGACCGGTTAAAGTGATATCCCCGTTCAGCATTGTACTGTTACCTGCCTGTACGACCATATCTCTTCCCACAAGGTCATCCACGGTGCCCCGTACTTTTCCATCGAGGCTGATCTTCTTTTTCCAGGTACTGAGTTTGGGAGCAAAGAAGGCGATATCATCACTGTCCACATAGGAATCTTTGAACACGGCTGCCATCTTTACTTTATGGATGAAATCACCCATGTCGCTCATATCATCATAGGACATGGAAAAATAATTCCGCAGCGTACTCCGGTTGGTGGCCAGGTCCATATTGCTGAATGCCATTCCCTGCGGCGTCATCTTTACGTCAGCGGAAAGATTTTTTAACTCCAGCCCGCTTCTTTCCTTCGCCGTTAGTTTTAATTTAGAATAAATCGTATCACCGATAAATGCTGTACCATTCATGTCGCCATTTATTTCAGTGAACAGGATATTTTGCCCGTCAAAATAAGCAAGAGGCTGACGGTTATTTTGCTTCGTGCTTTTAAAAGTACCGTTGACGATCTTCAGATCGGCGACAGTGAATATCATCTTTCCTTTGTTCCAGGATGCTACTGCAGCGACTGGATCGGTTACACTATCCGGATCCGCTATTGAAGCTTTCCTAGGCTTGAGACGCGGATAATTATTTATTGATACGAGCGGCTCCAGTAAAAGCAATTTCCGGATCTCGTATTTATTGCCGGATAAACTCAATTTGTCAGCATCCATATCCATGTCTTTGACATGTATGGTCATGTCCTGTCCCAACCAGGCATCTTTTTTTACAAAAGTGACATTCTTCAGTTCCACTTTTTTAAGATCGAACTGTATCCCGGCTTTTTTCTTTTTTGGACCGGTGGAAGGGGAGGCGAAATAATCGAAGATGAACTGCTGGCGCCAGACAGAATCCGTCCGCTGGAATTTGATCACTGCATTTTCCAGCCCGATATATTTTAATTCAGCTTCTTTCTTAAAGAAGAACCAGTCGGTGATCCTGACCTTTACATCGCCTGCATATAATAAGGTATCACCGTTGCGGTCCTCGACCAATACTCCTTCGAGGTGCATCTTGTTGAAAAGCGAAAAGTCGACATGCTGGATGGAGACCTTTGTCCGGAGGTCGCGGGACAGTTTTTTAGTGACCTGCCGGCCGATCCAGTTTTGTCCAAAAGGGGTCTGGATAAATATATAAAGACCCACAAGGAGAAAGAGCAGGGACAAAAAGAACCATTTCAGTATTTTTTTAAATCTCCTCAGCGTCAGCTATTTAAGGTGTAAAAGTAGGCTTTCGTTTCCTTTAGGCAAATTCGATACCAATAAATTGGTACGAACGGAGACCCGGAATAACGCAAATAATGTGCGGGTATGAGTAGTGAGCCAGATTTTCACTTTTATTTCGGGAAAGTCGGGAGTCGGAAGACAGGAGTCCGAAAGACCGAAAGACAGCAGGTTAGTTACTCTTTTTCTTTAACGGAAGGTCTTTTGCCGGCAGCCAATAGATATCGCTGAGTCCCTTATTTTTCGGATCCGCACCTGGCCTGTTACGGGTACTGCCAAAGAAAAAGAACTGGCCGTCCCTTGTCAGTTTCGGAGCCCATTCAGTGGCTTCGGAATTGACGGGATCGCTCAATTTTACGGGCCCGCTCCATTGCCCCATCTCATTATAGCTGATATAAAAATCAGCGTGGGACAAACCATTGGGTATCGTGGCCATAAAGATCATATAACTTTCATCCGGGGCAATAAAGGGTTCATACTCGTTGGCCGGACTATTGATATTGTTCAGGGAGAGCGGGGCCGTTAATTTTCCATTGATGAACCTGGCACAATAAATATCAGCACCGCCTTTTCCTCCTTCTCTTTCCGAACCAAAATACATGTTACCGTTATCAGCAAGAGTCGGGTAATGCTCGGATTGGTTACTGTTCACGACCGGGCCAAGATGAACCGGCTTGCTCCAGGAAGCGGAACCTGTTTTTTCTACTTTCCAGATATCTGTATCGGGTCGTACGGAGTCGCCATCTTTTACCGGGCGGTTGGAAGTGAAGTATAGCGTGTTGCCATCTTTGGTAACAAAAGGATCGGCATCAAAATATTTCCCCGAAAAGATCACCTGTGAAGGTGCAGACCATTCTCCTTTCTTTTTACACGACATATAGATGGAAGAAGCAGACAGGTCCGGGGCGCATTTTAAAAAATACACCGTATCGCCGGAAGGAGAAAAGCAGGGATGTGTTTCATAAGCTGTGACCGTACTGATGATATGATCGCCAAAGATCAGGGGTTGGGAAATGGACTTATTGTTTTGCTGCGCTATACAGGGTAAATAAGAAATGACGCTTATTAAAAATAGTATGCTCGGTCTCATAATAATAATTGGCGGTTCCAGACTAAGAGCTACTAAGTTACAGCAATGCTGCATGCAGTTTAATGGTTTCCTTCGGTCTGGCAATTGTTCATTGTAAAAAGAGTAGACGGGAAGTCGGGAAAACGGAAAGACTGAGAGGATACCTGTTTTGAGTGCCGTCTTACCGCAAAATAAGACTTAGTCTGCTTTTATTGTGATAGTTATTCTTTATTCCTTGTATCCATCACGATCTTCTTCCGGTTGAAATATTTCCCGATCGAAATACCATAAGCCCGGTGACGGATGGCAGGACCCCCGTCGGCATTATTCATATTCGCGGCACCGTGGGTGTATTGAGCAAAGATCATAAAACCACTTGCTGTTTCATAACCCAGATGCGCTAAATAATTGGCTAAGTAATGGCCGTATTCACCGGGACCGAATTTCAGTTTCCGGTTAACCGACCCACCGCCATTAAGGTTGAATTTTTCCTTGCCGAATAATTGAAAGTCGAGTGAAGGCCCGATCCTGATAAATAAATGTGCTGGTTTGCTGCTGAAATCATATTGTAACAAAGCAGCGAGTTCAAAATTATGAAAAGTTGTATTATTGTCGGTCGCATTGACATCGGGAGGATAAACAAAACGGTTCAGGGTCACTTTATAGCCCTTCATGCTGTAAAAGGCCATTGGGGTAAAATAAAGTTTGTTCTCAAAAGGCACTTTCAGGGCAGCGCCGGCCTGGAAACCATATTTTGATTCGTTTTTCTGTTTCACGCCCTGGATCTTGTAATTGACGCTGGTCATCTGTGGCCCCGCAAAAATGCCAAACTCCACCTGGCTGCTGGCGCTCAACACACCGAGCAGGAAGGCAGAAGAGATAAATAATTTTTTCATGGCCGCCAAAATAGCCATTTAATCCGGGATATGCAATCAGTCTTAGTTTCCGGTAGTTGGTTTTATCACAGATTGCAGAGATCGGGGCACAGATGGCCACAGTTTTTTTCGGTTAGAATTTTTTGGCCGGATCCTTTATTTCAGCAGAGCTATTATATGCTGCCGATTCACCCTTTGGTATCGAAAGATTCTGCCAGTTCTTCCCCTTGATGATCTTGGCAATATGCAGGATCTGGCCCACATGGTAAGGATAATGCGCCAGTTGCCGGTTGATGGCATCAATAACGCTGAGTGGTTCCTTGCGTATATGCACCGTTTTCTTTAAGTCTTTTTTCTTTAGCGAACCGAGGGCATCAAACATACAGGTCCATCCTTTTTCCCATTGTTCCAGCAACTCCTGTTTGCTGTGTGAATGAGTGGCAAACTCATCATCCCGTTGCCGCCATTCTTTATCCCCGTCCTCTGTCAAGAAATGGGTCCAGCGGCTCAGCATATTTCCGGCCATATGACGGATGATGATCGCGATACTGTTGGTCTCTTCATTGGACTGGTAATGAAAATCCCAGTCGTTGAGCTGTTCAAATGTTTTATCACCAAGATCTTTATAATATCTAAATCTTGGTATAACTGTTTTCAAATATTCTTTTCCAAAAGACATGATAGTTTATGGTTTATAGTTTTTGGTTCTTACAATAAAATAGTTCATTATTGCATGTAAAATTTTCTAAAATATAGTGAATTGTGCGCCCGCATTTACACTCTTATCAACCAATGAAAGATTTTCCAAATTACAACAACAATAAACTATAGACCATAAACTTTTCTAATATCCTTCTGCGCTATCGTCGCCTCTGTTATCTGCCACCGCTTCAAATTTACCATTCGGTAATACTTTTATCACTTCGGTCCTGCCAATAGCGCCTCGCTGTTCAATGATATAACCCATTTTCAGCAAAGCATCCCTAACCGGTTGCGGAAAACCTTTCTCCACTTTCAATGTATCGGGTAACCACTGGTGATGGAACTTGGGTTTATATACCGCATCTTCTGTACTCAAATTGAATTCAAGGATATTCACCAGCGTTTGAAATACCTGCGTAGGGATAGTAGTGCCCCCCGGGGTTCCGACAACGAGATAGGGCTTGTCATCTTTTAGTACAAGCGTCGGTGTCATCGAACTCAACATTCTTTTACCTGGCACAATGGAATTAGCTTCACCACCGATCGCGCCATACATATTGGGTACACCGGGCTTGATACTGAAATCATCCATCTCATCATTTAAAAAGAAACCGGCCCCGCCGACCACGGTCCTGCTGCCATAAGAATTATTGAGTGTGGTGGTTACGGCCACGGCATTGCCTTCTTTATCGATCACGCTGAGGTGAGTGGTCTCTTCACTTTCTTTTCCCGTCACCGAACCGGGTTTTATCATACCGCTTGGGCTGGCTTTGGCCGGATCGTAGTCCTTCATCCTGTCCTGCAGGTATTTTGTGGAAGTGAGTGTGGCGACCGGCACCTTATAAAAATCCGCGTCGCCCATGTATTCACCACGATCCGCGAACGCACGGCGTTCCACTTCTGTCATTAACTGTACTGCCTGCAGGGAATGAAATCCCATCGCGGCGATATTTTTATCCTCGATCATCTTCATCATCTGGTGCAGTAATAAGCCACCGCTGCTGGGCATGGGCATCCCCACTATTTTATATCCTTTATAATTAAAGGTGTGAGGTTCTCTTGTTTTGGCTCTATAATGTTTAAGATCGTCGAGACTGATAATGCCTTTCCCTTTTTTCATTTCTTCCACGATCAGCCTGGCGGTCTCGCCTTCATAGAACCCGGCAGCTCCGTTATCACGTATCCGCTTCAGGGTATTCGCCAGGTCGGTTTGTACCAGTGTATCACCGGCTTTCCATCCTGCCTCTTTTACAAAAACAGGCATCACCGTATTGAATTGTTTCAGATCGCCCTGTAAATTATTCAGTGAATTTGCTTCCCGCTGGCTGATCACGAATCCTTTTTCCGCAAGATCGATCGCGGGCTGGATCAATTTTGCAAAAGGAAGGCGTGCCCATTGGTGCGAAGTGAAGAGCCCTGAAACGGTTCCGGGTACGCCGCTGGCAAGATGACCGTCCTGGCTCTTATCGGTACGGGCAGT
>DASYLC010000048.1:0-4530 GCA_036009775.1 Chitinophagaceae bacterium | reverse complement strand
GAAGTGACCGACCAGATAGTGGACCTCATTGGTTGCAAACCTGAAGATATTATCCATGCCAGCGGAAAGAGCGGCATCGGCATTGAAGAAATATTGGCCGGTATTATTGACCGTATACCTGCTCCAAAGGGTAATCCCGATGCACCTTTACAGGCTTTGATATTTGACAGCATGTTCAATTCATTCCGGGGCATCATCGTTTATTTCCGGGTAAGGAATGGCTCGATCAAAAAGGGCGATAAGGTAAAATTCGTTTCCACCGACCAGGAATACGAAGCCGATGAAGTAGGTATCCTGAAATTGAAGATGACGGAAAAAAAAGAAGTGAATTGCGGCGATGTGGGCTACCTGATCACCGGTATCAAGAATGCGAAGGAAGTAAAAGTGGGGGATACGATCACTTTAGCGGCCAACCCTACCCGGGAGATCATCAAAGGTTTCCAGGAAGTAAAGCCGATGGTATTCGCGGGTATCTTCCCGGTGAATACAGAAGATTTCGAAGAGTTGCGTGACTGTATGGACAAACTGCAACTGAATGATGCTTCGCTGACCTATGAACTGGAAACTTCACAGGCGCTTGGCTTTGGTTTCCGTTGCGGCTTCCTGGGATTGCTGCACATGGAGATCATCCAGGAACGTCTGGAAAGAGAATTTAACCAGACGGTGATCACCACGGTTCCCAACGTTAGTTTCATTGCTTATACCACGAATGGAGAGAAAGTTATAGTCAATAACCCAACCCAGTTCCCTGACCCGGTACGAACGGATCATATTGATGAGCCCTTTATCAAAGCACAGATCATCACCAAACCAGAATATATCGGTAATATCATGACATTGTGTTTGGGTAAGCGGGGAATCCTGATGAACCAGAGCTACCTGACCACTACACGGGTGGAATTATTATTTGAAATGCCGCTGACAGAGATCGTATTTGATTTCTACGATAAATTAAAAAGCCAGACAAGAGGCTATGCTTCCTTCGACTATCACCCGATCGGTTTCCGGGAGGCGGATATCGTGAAGATGGATATCCTGCTGAATGGAGATAAGGTGGATGCACTGAGCGCGTTGATACACCGGGCCAAAGGACAGGAATTTGGAAGAAAACTTTGCGAAAAATTAAAGGAACTGGTTCCCCGCCAGCAATTCCAGATCGCCATACAGGCTGCTATCGGCGCTAAGGTACTCGCAAGAGAAACGATATCGGCAATGCGAAAAGATGTAACGGCCAAATGTTATGGTGGTGATATCAGCCGTAAACGTAAACTCCTCGAGAAACAAAAAGAAGGAAAGAAAAGGATGAGGCAGATCGGGAATGTAGAAATTCCACAGGAAGCATTCTTAGCGGTTCTCAAACTGGACGATTAAACCAGTTGTTCGGCTGACCGGATCGCTGCTTGGAGATAGTATCCTCCGGCCATTTTTTGACGGATCCCTTTCATATTGTCCTGGAATTTCCTGTAATCGTTTTCGGTTACTATTTCAAGTTGCTCTTTCAGTTCATACAAAGACGATACGACAATGCCGATCTGCTGTTGCTGCACCCATTCGGCCATAGCACTTTCTTTCCAGACGATGGGGGGCAGGCCGGCCATGATATATAGAGACAGTTTGTGGGGCATATTGACCCGGAGATAGTCTCCTGCACCTTTTCCTGTTTGTATGCTGCTTCCATCCCATACCAATCCAAAACTTCCGATGCCTGCTATCACAGAAGGTAATATTCTTGGATCTTCGCTGCCTTTGTAAAGGATATTCGTCGCAGTTGTTCGGGGAACTGGTTCACCAAATACAGTGAATCGTAAGGGAGCCAGGGTTTCCAATTGAGTTATAAAGGGTGCTTTTTCCAGGTTACCGGCAAAGATGATATCGCCTTGCATCGTTGGGTGAATCGAAGGTTCGGGTACTTCCAGGTAATCATACATCTCCAGTTCGATGACGTTTTTATTTCCTGTTTCTTTTTCAACCATTTCTTTCATCACACGATTTTGTGCAATGATGATATCAAATTGTTTAAGCTGGCTCAACTCTTTTTGCAGTAGCTCCTGGTCCTGGTCCCGCATGCCCTCGAAATCATGAATATAAGCGATGGTCTTTATACCACGTTTTTTTAACTGTGCAAACAGGTAGCGGTTCATTCTTGAACGTACCGGGAAATGAAAAAAAACACAGGCCGGAATTAACAGCTCATTCCCCAGCATCCTGCGAGCCCGGGAATAATCCATTATACGACCGAACCAGCTTGTCGAAGCAGGTGGGGTATCCAAAGCTGCGAATCCCCACTCACGAAGGACGGTCTCTATATCCTCCCTCAATACACCGGCAGTATGGCGTGCCTGCGGATACAGTTCACTGACAAAATAATGTTCCATACTACAATTTAGGTTTTACCATGCGTTTGGCGAAGGCCCTCAATGAATAGTAGAATTTCCTGGCCGGGTTTGTATATCTTTCTAAAAAGCGTAAGGAGTCTGCTGCTTCGCTATGATGTTTTTGTCGCTGGCCTACGACCTTTTCATAAATAGTTACCCTTTCTGCAATGATCGATTTGGGAGAAAAATAATCTTCCAACTTTTTCTTGCCCATAGTTCCGATGCTGGCTGACCATTCTGTCAATTCTTTTTGTTCAGGTATTGCCGATGCAATGGCCTCAGCGGCAGCACTGATAATTTTACATCCGGGATCATTAGTAAAAAGATAACCGGCGCCAGTGGTTTCTGTCATGATCAGTGGTTTTCCAAACCAGGCTGCTTCCAGTGCTGTGTAATTGAAAGTGTCCCACACGGAAGGAATGAATACCAGGTCAGCGGCAGCGATCTCTTCCAATGCCTTTTCATGAGGCAGGCTGTCCTGCCAGATGAAATTTATATCCCATATGCCCGGGTGCTGCCCTGCAAGAAAAGACGAGACTCTTTGACCCGAGGGTGCAGTATGAGTATCCCCGCCTGTCCAGTGCAATTTGAAAGCGGGATCTTTTATTGCCTGCATTGCCGTTGCCTCCATCATCAGCAGTACCCCCTTGACCATCTGTAGTCCGCCAGTCACTATATTCTTTTTGATCTTATTATTTGAAACAACAGGTGGTTGAGAAGGATAGGTCCATGGAGCTCTTGCAAAAAGGACCTGGCGACCAGTGTGGGTCGCCAATGCCGACTGGTTCATCGGGCTGTGTGCCAGTATACCATCGGCTTGTTGAAAAGAAAGTTTTTCGAATTCCAATAGAAAATGTCCATGCTCGTCGCCGGGAATATAGTTATACAAGCCCAGTTGTCCGATTGAAGAATGACCGATCACTATCAATGGAGGCAAACGGTCATCCGACAAAAATATCCCCAACCCCCCATAGTCGCCTGTTTCTATAATGTCGATGGCAAACGCCGAATAGTTTTGCAACAACCAATCTTTCATGGCCATGCCCGCGGCGATCCAATCATAGGCAGCATAGCCGCCGGGGCGAAAGTAACGTGCGTAATGATCTCTGTATTTTTTGTACGACCGGTTTAAGGTTATGCGGGAATAATCTTTTTCCTTCACCAACTCATCGTCAGTGAGGTTGTTCGTATGATCGATGGTCAGGATCACGACGCGGTGACCGGTGGCCATTAGATTTTCAGCCAGGTGTTTACAATAATTTGGTATGCCACCGGGAACAGGGTAATAGGTAAAGGTTGCAATACAAACGGTCATCCTGTTTTTTTTCTCTTTAGTTTATTCCATAAAAGTGTGCTGATCGTTTTCCTGGCTAATTTTGGATTGATCGCGGCATATTGCCTGAAAATACCTTTTTTCCCGAAAGCCGGTCCGCTCAAAAACCCAAAACCGGTATACCGGTCAATAAAGTGGTCAAAGACCTTTTCTTTTTCCGTTACATATTCCAGTTCCAAAAGCTGATCGAGTATCCTGAAATGTTCGGTCCTGAATGCACGCTGCTGTTCATCCGTTGCGGAATGATTTTTTTCGTGTTCACGGTAAGTGTTCAAGGCTTCGGGAATATAAGTGATGGTTCCCGCGTTGGCCAGCAGCAGGTAAAGCATCCAGTCGCCATGGTAGCGGAACGATTGAATATTTTTGATCACTTCCCCGAGATGAGCGCGGTTGAATAATACCGCGCTGGCATTGTTGACCGAGCAGGACCATTTCAACGATTCGTTGATCTCTTCTTTGCCATCTT
This sequence comes from Chitinophagaceae bacterium, assembly GCA_036009775.1. Lineage (GTDB taxonomy): Bacteria > Bacteroidota > Bacteroidia > Chitinophagales > Chitinophagaceae > JJ008. Next base: position 356 of record DASYLC010000048.1, on the reverse strand, counting down.
TATAAAAAGGGGAGGACCATTTATCCGTTTTGAATTCCAGGTTTTTATTCGCGGCAAAGGATCCGTTTTTTATGTTGCCTGGCTTGCTGATAAATGAGTCACAAAAAACAAAAGCCAATCCATTCTTCCCGGTCGTTGCCGCCAGCATTTTTTCCAGGAATAACGGGGAGGCGGTATCGTCGCTTTCAGCGATCCATACCCAGTCGCCGGTCGTATACGTGAAGCCATTGCTCCATTGCCTGAAAGGAGAACCGCTGTTGACCGGGTTAAAAATAATATGACGGACACGGGGATCATCCCGGAACAATTCAATAATATCCCTGCTGTTATCGGTGGATGCATCGTCCATGATGATG
>DASYLC010000047.1:0-14066 GCA_036009775.1 Chitinophagaceae bacterium | reverse complement strand
GTTGACAGTGTTATCGCCGTTGCCAAAATAAAATTGACAAAAGAAGTGCCGCGAATACTTACTTCTACTATCAGCCTCGAAAAAGGAGTACAGTGGTTTCCCTCCTACCTGTTTACCATCATCAATGATAAAGAAGCCAGGCTGGAATTGAAAGCCACGATCGCCAACGGAGCCGAAGAATACAGGAATATGCCGGTGGATATCATTATTGGCAGCCCCGAGATGTTTTACCAGAAACAACTCGACCCCGTTTGTATCGATTACTTAAGTGCCAGCCTGCTGGGAGATAATTATGATAACAATGGGCTGCTCAATTTTTCCAATAATTCAACCTACACACAGGCCACCGCCAGCAATATAGCCGGAAATGTGTCTTATGACTGGACTGAAGGGCCGGGAGAGGACAAACAAACGGAAGGTCAAAAAATGGAGGATCTTTATTATTACCAGTTAGGCAATATCGACCTGGAGAAAAATTCCCGGGTGATCGTTCCCGTGATGAGCAATACTGTCGGCTATTCCGAGATCTATACAGCCGATCTTGGGATGAACAGCCCTTCTGCGGATAAGGAGAATTCAATCCAGGCTTATCACAGTTATTTGATCGCCAATAATACTACCGCACCATTCACTACCGGTCCCGCGCTTGTGATCAACCAGCAAGGGCAACCGCTGGCGCAGGCACAACTGACTTACACACCGGTAAAAGGGAATTGCGATATGCAACTTTCGAAAGCCGTGGATGTACAGGTAAAGAATGAAGAAGAAGAGAGCGGGCGTGAAAAAAGTACCGTCAAGAAAACAACCGCGACCTATTATGAAAGAGTGAATACCAGCGGCACGATCGCGATTACCAATTATAAAGACAAGAAAGTAAAGATCCGTGTGACCAAGAGCGTGAATGGTGTTTTCTCTAACGCTGACAATACCGGCAAGAGCCGCAAGGGTAAATCCGGTGTGGCGCTGACAGATATTTACTGGGAGGTGGAAGTGGAAGCAGGAGCGAAGATGGAACTCAAGTATGAATATTATATACTCAGATAAAAGATGATAGATAAAAGATAATAATTAATGGCTCAGAGCTACAGAACACAAAGTAAACAGGATCGCACAAATGCCACTTCCTGATGCTTTATGCCTTTGAGCCTTAGGTTTACAACGGCTGGCCCGGTGTTTGTTTGCTATATCTAAACAAATAGCATGGACCCCAAACAACAACTCGCCCTGATGGACAAGATCATCCGTGAACTGGATGACCTGAAGAACAGCCAGACATCTGTATTAAAGAAGATATCCCAGATCGAAGCCGATAATATCAACCTGGGTGTTGACCTGCTCAATGATGCTTTACCCGGTATACATGAGGAGGTAGATGACGCAGTGGAAAAAGTATCCGCTTTATTGGAAAGCTTTAAAGAACACAGGGATAAATACGAGCAGGAGAATCAGCAGTATTTGGTAGAAACGCCCTGATCTATTTCTTTTTCATCATTTTTTCCATTAACTCATAGTTATTATCAATGAAGACTTTGAGTAAGCGGGCAGCATCTTCTTTTGTCTGCCCGGTTATTTCAGAAAGATGCTTGTCCAATTTCTTTTTGAACAGGCCCAGTATTTTGAACGTCTTTGGCCGGCGATAAAAAGTATAAAATTCATATTTCGATGCATCGCCGATAATGGATATGCAAACAGCATGTGTGGTATCCAGGTTCTCAAATTCCAGCGAAGGAGCAAAATAGATCTCCTCTTCCTTCATGTCCGCCATTTTTTGCACACGATCCATCCAGGGAAACTGGTCAAAGGTTTCCATGATCATTTCTTTCCGAATGGATCCCTGTTCGAGGGTCTCCGGTTTATCGGATTCGGAGATGCTCCAGCGGTAGTTGGCCATATCTTAAAACTAATAAAAAAGCCCCGATATATTCGGGGCCATTATTTTTTCTATACGTCGCCGTCAATGTTCCAACGGTTGACGGGACTATCAACGGTCGATGGAACTGGTTACTTTACTTTTTCGGGAGTTTCGTTACGGAACACCACCGTATTATCAAACACATCCACCAGCACCGGTTTACTCTTATCAATATCTCCCGCCAGTATCCTTTTCGACAACTGGTTCACGATCTCTTTCTGGATCAGGCGTTTTAATGGCCTTGCTCCAAACTGCGGATCAAATCCCTGGTCGGCAAGGAAATCCAATGCATAATCGCTGAACTGTAAGTGGATACCGCTCGTGGCCACCAATCTTTTCAAGGCATTCAACTGGATCTTTACAATACCGGCGATCTCTCTTTTCATCAATGGACGGAACATGATGATCTCATCCACCCGGTTCAGGAATTCAGGACGGATCGTTTGCCGCAGCAATGTCATCACTTCCAGTTTTGCCTTCTCCGTTACTTCTTCGACATTACTCTCTTTTACTTTTTCAAATGCATCCTGTATCAGGTGACTGCCGATATTGCTGGTCATAATGATGATCGTGTTCTTAAAGTTCACCACCCGTCCTTTGTTATCCGTCAGGCGGCCATCATCCAGCACCTGCAACAATACATTCCATACATCCGGGTGCGCTTTCTCTATTTCATCCAATAAAACAACACTGTAAGGTTTTCTCCTGACCGATTCGGTCAACTGACCACCTTCATCATAACCCACATAACCGGGAGGAGCACCTACCAAACGTGAGACCGTATGTTTTTCCTGGTACTCGCTCATATCGATCCTGGTCATCATGCTCTCATCGTCAAACAGGTATCCGGCCAGTGCTTTGGCCAATTCAGTTTTACCCACACCGGTCGTGCCAAGGAAAATAAACGAACCGATCGGTTTCTTCGGATCCTGCAGACCGGCACGGCTTCTCCGTATCGCATCCGCAACCGCCGTGATCGCTTCATCCTGTCCCACTACCCTTTCATGCAAATGCTCTTCGAGGTTCAATAATTTCTCTTTATCGCTCTGCAGCATTTTTGTTACCGGGATACCTGTTGCCTTGGCGACGCTTTCGGCAATATCTTCCGCATCCACTTCTTCTTTTAAGAGACGTTTTTCACCGCTTTCTTCTATCTGGGTGCTGAGTTTTTCGATCAGCTCTTCCTGCTCTTTTATTTTCCCGTAACGGATCTCTGCCACTTTACCATAATCACCTTCCCGTTCGGCACGTTCAGCCTGTTGCTTTAAATTATCGATCTCCGCCTTGGCGTTCTGTACCTTTTCCACCAGTTCTTTTTCCTGTTTCCATTTTGCTTTGAGTGTATCTCTTTCGACCGAAAGATTACCGATCTCCATATTCAGCTCTTTCAATTTGGATTCATCATTCTCTCTCTTGATCGCTTCCCGTTCGATCTCGAGTTGCCGTATCTGTCTTTCCAGTGTATCCAGCTCTTCCGGCATGGAATTCATTTCCAGCCGCAGCTTCGCCGCACTCTCATCGATCAGGTCGATCGCCTTATCAGGTAAAAAACGATCCGTAACATAACGGCTCGATAATTCGACAGCCGCGATGATAGCTTCGTCCTTGATCCTTACATGATGATGCGTTTCATACCGCTCTTTCAATCCCCGTAAAATGGAGATCGCATCTTCTATGCCCGGTTCATCGATCAGTACTTTCTGGAAACGGCGTTCAAGCGCCTTATCTTTTTCAAAGAATTTCTGGTATTCATTCAATGTGGTGGCACCCACCGCACGCAGATCGCCTTTTGCCAGTGCAGGTTTCAAAATATTGGCCGCATCCATCGCGCCATCACCGCCGCCGGCTCCTACAAGGGTATGGATCTCATCGATGAATAAAATAATTTCTCCATCGCTGCCACTGACCTCCTTTACCACGCCTTTTAATCTTTCTTCAAATTCACCTTTATATTTCGCACCGGCGATCAGTAAGCCCATATCAAGGGCATAAATAATCTTTGATCTCAGATTCTCGGGTACATCCCCATTCACGATACGATGCGCAATACCTTCTGCGATCGCCGTTTTACCCACACCGGGTTCGCCGACGAGTATCGGGTTGTTCTTTGTTCTTCTGGAAAGTATATGGAGTGTGCGCCTGATCTCTTCATCCCGCCCGATCACCGGGTCGAGTTTTCCCTGCCGCGCCATTTCATTCAGGTTCTTGGCATATTTATTCAGCGCATTGAATTCCTGGGATTGGGTTTGCGAAGTGACCGTATCGCCTTTCCGCAGTTCTTTGATGGCAGCAACCAGGCCTTTCTCGGTCAGTCCTGTGTCTTTTAATAATTTGGCAGCCGCGTCATTACCCTCTACGATAGCCATTAATAAATGCTCCGGCGTTACGAATTCGTCCTTGAATTGTTTCAATGCAGCGCCTGCCCTTAATACCACGTTATTGGCTTCACGACCGATGGACTGCGCCGGTTCGCCCGATGTTTTGGGCAATTTACTGATCAGCTCATCGAGTTTGCTGTCGACAAGGTTCACCGTGACATTATTTTTTTTTAAGAGATAATCAACAGGTGAGTCCTCCTGTTCAAGCAACGCCTTGAGTATATGTTCCGTCTCAATGGTCGGGTTCTTTGCATTAAAGGCAATTTGCTGCGCCTGCTGGAAGGCTTCGGCAGCTTTTATGGTGAAATTTCCTAAATTCATGGTTTATTGTTTTTTGTTCATTGACCATCGCCCATCGCCGGTAATTTAATCTGCTGACGTTAACGATGGACCATCAACAAGGGTCTACGGACAAATTGTAATCCAAACTCAAATCCACGTTACAATGTCATATAAAGTTAGCTCTATCTGCATGAAAGTCACACCGCTAGCTCTTTTCCTGCTATTCTTACAGCCTGTTTCGGCACAGTATAACTGGTCGGAGCTGGATAGGGAGATCGAGGCTAAACAGCAACTATTGGGGAACAACCTGGTAGCCATGGTCTGGAAAGGTGATTCACTGGTCTATAAGAAAGAAATGGGTGGGTTCAACAGCAAAACACAGGCCCCCATCGCCAGCTGCAGCAAATGGCTGACCGCTGCACTTGTAATGCAATTCGTAGATGAAGGAAAACTTTCGCTAGATGATAAAGTGATCAAATACATCCCGGAGTTCGAGAAATACTTCAAAAGCTATATTACGGTCCGGCAATGCCTGAGTCATATGACGGGTATTACCGATGATGATAAATTGCTGAAACGATTGTTACAACGCAAAAAATTTGACTCGCTGGAAGAGGAAGTAAATGAATTCGCTGCAAGGGAGATCCGGGCGAAGGCAGGTACCGATTTCTGGTACGGGAATGTGGGGTTGAATATCGCGGGACGTATCGTGGAAGTGATCAGTAAGAAAAAATTTGAAGCGGTCATCAAATCAAAATTGTTCAACCCGTTGGGGATGACGAAGACAACATTTGCTGAAACGAATGGCGGTCCTGTGAATCCATCTGGGGGAGCGAAATCTACCGCGGATGATTATATGAAATTCCTGGTGATGCTGCTGAACAAAGGAAAATATAACGGCGTCCAGGTCCTCAGTGAAAGATCAGTGAATGAAATGCTGAAAGTCCAGAATACAAAGGAGCAGATCGCTTATGCACCTAAATCGGCAGAAGGTTATCCTTACGCTTCGGGATCTTGGGTGATGGAGCAAAAGAACGGATCAGCTACGGCGGTTACTTCCCCCGGCCTGTTTGGTACCTGGCCCATGATCGACTATTGCCGGGGCTATGCTTATATCATTTTTGTCAAAAATTTCCTGGGTGATGAAAGAGCCGATGTGCACCGGGATCTGAAAAAGATCGTGGACGGGCAGATCACGACGAATTGCCGTTAAAACACCAGCATTATTAATTTTCTTTTCTCTACTTTTAATAAAACAATTTCACATGCAACAATTCAAATTACCGGTCCTGGTCATCCTGTGTTTAGTTTCGATGAATGCTTTAGCACAGCAAACAAAGATCAATGTAAAAAAAGGTGAGCAATACCAGGTAGAAGCAACAACCAAGACCACCAGCTCCGCGGATGTGATGGGTCAGTCGATGGAAAGCGCTGCGGATACCAGGGCCATTACCCTCCTTAAAATAGTAGATGTTGAACCCGCTGAGATCAAGATGGAATCAACACTGACCAAAATGAGGCTGACGGCAACCGCCATGGGGCAGAACTCATCTTACGACAGTGAAAAACAAGACAACGAAGGTCCGCTGGCGGACGCTTTCAAAAGTTCGATTAATAAAACAAAGACCGTCAAGCTGGACAATAAAGGAGTAGTTACCAAAGAAGATGCACCGGAAGACGACCCGATGGCTATGCTGGGTGTTAGCGGGAATAGTTCCAGTAACGACCTGTTTATCTCCTCACTGATCGGGATAGAATTAAAAGTAGGTGACAGCTACCTGAGTGCAAATGAAATAAACAGTGAGAAATTAAGTTCCCGTGACTCAGGTGCCTATAAAGTTACCGCCATCGGCAACGGCGTAGCCAGTATCTCCTATGCGGGAACCCAGGTGGTGACCATGCAAATGGAACAAATGGGTCAGTCAATGACCAACAACTCTACCAATACCATAAAATCCGAATTACAAATAGATATGAACACAGGCAGGGTACTTGTAAAGGCATCTGTGACCGAAACGAATGGTACGATCGAAGTCGGCGGGATGTCCATTCCCATTACAGGCAAGACGATCGCGACCACTACGATAACCCAATTGAAATAATAAGAAGACACATAATTGCCCATTGCATAAAGGTTTGGTAACTTAGTTATCAAACCTTTATTATGTATGAACACCGCAAAGAACCCCTGGCTCCAAAAACTACTTTTTACCAGCGTGTACTGAAATGTATACTTGTTGCCCTGTTCATCATGGCCATCTGCCTGGTGATCGGTGTGGCGGGATATCATTATATCGCCGGGGTGCCGTGGATCGACGCGGTGCACAATGCCTCCATGATACTGAGCGGCATGGGACCTGTGGTACCGATCGAAAATGTAGATGGTAAAATATTTTCTTCGGCTTACGCCTTGTTCAGCGGGATCGTCTTTATCACGAATGTGGGGATCATTCTTGCTCCGGTGGCCCACCGGGTCTTTCACAGGCTGCATTTGGAGGATTGAAAAGCAAGGCCGCAGATTTTTAAGACCGTTATGATGAACGCAGAGTGAGAAAACCCACACCAATCATTATGATTCCAGCATGCACAGCAAACCAACTATCATCTACCAGCTATTATTTATCATTTAAAATCCTTTAGTTCCCTCCTGTTTCACCAGCACCACTTTATTGCGGTCGGCTTTGTAGGTAGCTTCAAAGAATTTTACCAGTTCGGGATAATCTTTTGCGGGGAACCGCCCGGCATAGCGTTCGATACTGCGATAGTACATTAATTTATTCCCCGTCAGTTTAACCGCGGCATTGTATTTCCCGAATGGGGTGCTGATCGCAATATCCTGCGGCACCGATTCGGCTAAATAGCCTTCCGGCAGGAGGATCTCCACGGAATCCACATCGCGGTAATCCATATTGAAAACGATATCCTGTTTTCTTTCTTCATCTGCCGATAGCTTACGCTTATTCCTGGTCATAACATTCGGCATAATAAAGAGTCTTTTCCCCGTAATGGTGGCATAATTACTTACCGTCATATCCAATGTCTCATCGATCGAAGGCAAGGCCGATCTTTCTTCCCGGTAATTAAAGCTCCGGATATCATAGGTAGCGAAATCAAGTTGTTCGTGCAGGTATTCTTTGATCTTATCTTTTGAAAGGTTGTTGATCAACCCGTGTATATCGTCCTGTTGCAAACCGCTGTACCGTGTGAGCACATTCATACTCAATGTACCGGCAAGGTCCAACGTGGCTTTGATCTGCCGTTGCTGCTGGTTATCGTTCAATCCATAAACAGGAGTGCGCACGAGATGACCGCCTGCATCATCTACCAGTAATGCGTAACGATTGCCGGTGAATTCGCCGAGATAACCTGGTGGATCTGTCTGGCTTGTACATTCAAGCCAAGTAGTATCGTTATTACCAGGAACGCAAAGTATGGCATGATTGAACTGGCTGGAGGGAAAATCAATCGTGATATACCCGGAACTGGCACCAGCGTTTATCAGTGCATAAACGGAACGTATACCTGCTTCTTTCAGGAGGCTGTACATATAATTGGTAAGCGCTTTACAATCTCCATAGGCTTTAGTGGCAACAAATTTTGCATCAAAGGGTTGCCAGCCGCCGATACCCAACTGGATACTTATATACCGTGTGTTCTTCTGCAGGTATTCATACAGGAGGGCGATCTTTTTCTTATCATCATTTACTCCACTGATCAACTGGTGAATTTTTTCTTTGACCGGGTCGGGCAACACATCCCTTCCCTGGTTGAGCGCATACACGAATTTTCCAAAGTCGGCCCAACTTGCCATATTGCCTTTGTAGTCATCTACCTCGAAGTCGGAGGGGCCAAAGATCACCATCGTTGTCAGTTCATGCCAGAGCGGTGAATAAGTTTCCCGGATAATGGCCGCCATATCTTTTACGGACCACCAGGTTCCGGTCTTGTTATCCTTTTCCACGGTCTTTACCGGTTCTTTATTATAATTAAATGTCTTATACCGGAAGGCATAAGAAGCCGGAGCTACTATGCAAACGGAGCTTTGCTCCACCGATAATTTATCCCTTCCCTGTGGTACCCATGCGGGGAAAAACAAAGTACTGCTCAGTTCCAGCTCCACTGTGTATTCGATCGTATAGGGATAGACCCGGTGATAAAAATTATGGTGCTTGATCCTGTTGTCATCGATCAGGCTGCTTTCCGATACACCGGTGAGATCCTCTATATCTTTTGTCTTTACTTTTTTCAGTTGTTTGCCTCCCGCGTCGTACAATATCCCTTCCACCGATCCGATCTTACGGAATTTATCATAGTATTCAGAAAAATCGGCCCAGTAATCCCCGTTCTCATTGAGAATGGTAATGACATAATGATTCCGGTAAACTGCTTTGCCCGAATTGATGATGTCCAGCCGCAGTTCTTCCACCCGTAATACGGCGTTCGCATTCTTCAGCATCGCCGGGGATATCCTGGCAACGGCATAGTCGCCATCACCGGCCCGCGCAGGTAAATAGAAAAGAAAAGAAAGAAGAATGATCCCCAGTCGTTTGCTCATGGATTTGTTTTTCTCTTGAATACGATCTGTTCATTTTGTTTTTTGACGATCAGTGCAAAAAATTCCCTCAGCACTTCGTATTCTTCCGGGAGGAAATATGCTCTTTTGATCAGTAAACGGGATCGAAAAGATATCCTTTCACCCGATAAACTAAGGCGGTATTCAAAAACAGCATCTTCCTGTTCGTTGAATTTTACCACAGCCTGTTTGGGTAATTCATCCACGACATATCCCTTGGGAACATCGAGCTGCAGAATATAGGTCTCATCGATGGTAAAGGGCATTTCTACGGGATAGAGACGCTGCGCCGTTTTGAAGGGATTATCCTTCAACTCCCTTCCAAACATGGGATTGAAATAGATGATATCCTCACGGTTTTCAAACAGGTCGATATCATAGCTTACAAACAGGGGTTCTTCATACTTCCCTATGGAGTCGATCCTGGTATTACTGACCTTTATCTCTTCTCCCAGTTCTTTTTTGATATCGGCAAAGACCTGGTCCGTTCCTTTTTCTTTTACCACGCTCCTGACCCGCAGCGATTCAAAATAACCGGGTGTGTATTGAACAGTGCCTACCGAATTACCTTTATCATCATTGATGATAAATACAATGGTGCTCTTTACTTCTTTTACCGCACCGGCATCGAGTTCGACCGCTGTGGCATCCTTATTAATGACCCGGGCATGCCCGTTATAACATTTAGCGGCCAATTTCCCGAATCCCATTCCCGGTTCGCTGGCATCGAGGAAATATTCCTTTTCTCCTGATTCAACACGGGAGATCACATAATTAAACCGGTCCATCAGGGGATAGATCGAGTGTGTATAGCCATGAGAACGGGTGCTGAGGATCACCGGGTCGGCTCCTATCCCTGCTTTGCGAAGCATGGCTGTCAATAAAAGATTTATTTCCGCGACATTGCCGTTCCTGTTCTTCAGGATATTCTTCAACGGCTGCTGTAATTGTGTGCCGTTACTGGTACAGGTAAAATTATCCCTGACCCAGTTATAAATATTCCTTGCTTTATCCAATTCGGTAGTAGCTGTTCCTTTTGCCAGCGGCATCACTTCGTTCAGCCAGTCATTCTCCTTTTTCAGCTGCGCCCCGAAATCTTCATCTTCCATCAGGTTCTGGGCTGCCATGGGCCAGGTGGACATCAATTGCCGGAAAGGAAAAGGATCACCCAATGATGCCAGCTGGAACTCGATCCGGGCAATATGATTATGCAGGGTTGACGTATAACTCTCTTCTTTTAACTGGGGGACATCTTTCATCACCCAGCGGTAATCGGTTATATTGGAGGTGAAGGAAGCCCGTTCGGTAGCACCCGCCCCTCTGCTATCGGCCCAGGTGAAATTACCGCGTCTTACCTCGGTGGTCTTTACAAAATAAGGCTGGTAGCCCTGGGTCAGTGTTACATAATTATAAAAGCTGGGCATCGCCACATTGTATTCACTCCAGAGCCGCGGGTATTCGCCCTGGAAATTCCAGGGTTGCAGGTTGAACACAAAATCGGATTCCTGTTTATATTCATACTCAATGATGGAGCCTTCCCTGATATTGGGAAAGGTAAATTTTTTGACAACCCAGTTCTTATTGATCTTGTCTTTGAACACTGCCGACTTTACTTCCAATTTTGTTTCCACCACTTTTCCATTCTCCAGGTTATAGGTCACCGCTTTCAGGTTCTGCAGTTCTTCTTCTGATTCACCATTGGTATACAGCCGAATCTCCACGTTGGCGATATCATACCCGTTCTTATTGAGGATATGGGCACGCCGGTAATTTTTAAATAAAAGAGAAAAAGTTCCTTTGTTATTACCAATGATCTCCGTGGAGCCGATGTCGGCGATCACCACTGCTGAAGCATTACTGTCAACTGCATAGACGGTTCTCTTGAAATCCTCTGGTGTTACACTGCCAAACTTTATTTTCAGTTTGTCCTGTGCAAAACCCGTGGTTACAACGAGGCAGGTGAGGCAAAAAAGCAGTTTTTGTTTCATCTGGTTGATTGGGTGGTAAAATAGACAAAGGCTATCTTCAATTTTACACAAAAAAGTCCAAACTTGCTGCATTAATCAGCAGCCAACCCGTTAAACTAAGACAAGAGCTGACCATGAATCAGTTGCAGCAACATACCGCTTTTATTAAAAAAACAGCCGCGAGGCTGGGTTTTGATCATTGTGGTATTGCCCGTTCGCAAAAGCTTGAAGATGATGCTATCAGGCTGGAAAACTGGCTGCATAAAGGCATGCATGGCAGCATGGAATACATGGAAAATTATTTTGATCTGCGTATTGATCCCTCAAAATTGGTACCGGGAGCCAGGTCTGTCATCACCCTGTTAAAGAATTACTACCCGCAGGAAGAGCAGCAAAACGATGCCCCGAGGATCTCCAAATATGCTTTTGGAAAGGATTACCATGAAGTGATCAGGGCTCAGCTTACCGAACTGATCGGGCTGATCCGGGATGAAGTGGGTGATATCCAGGGACGTGGTTTCGTGGACAGCGCGCCTGTACTGGAACGTTCATGGGCGCAACGAAGTGGTTTAGGCTGGATCGGGAAGAACGGGAACCTGATCACAAAGCAGGCTGGTTCTTTCTTTTTCATCGCCACCCTTATTACCGATCTTGAATTGCTATATGATGACCCCTTTGCCAAAGACTTCTGCGGCACCTGTACCCGGTGTATCGATGCCTGTCCCACACAGGCCATCCTGCCCGACAAAGTTGTGGATGGCAGCAAATGCATCTCTTATTTCACCATTGAGCTGAAAGAACTGCTGATACCCGGTGAAATGAAAGGGCAATTCGACAACTGGATGTTTGGCTGCGATACCTGCCAGGATATTTGTCCCTGGAATAGTTTTTCCAGCCCGACAAAAGAGATCCAGTTCTCACCCTTACCCGAAATATTGAATCTTTCTACGCAGGAATGGGAAATGATGACAGAAGAAAGTTTTAAAACGATCTTTAAGAACTCCCCGTTAAGACGTTCGAAATTCAAAGGCATTCAGCGCAACCTGAAATTCCTGGAGCAGTAATGAAATTAAAATAGCTAAAAGGAAGAATTGTTTCTCGCAGAGCTCGCAGAGGTTTGAGGGCGCAGAGTAGTATTGTACTCTTTGCGTTCTCCGCTCTCCCCGCCTTCTCTGCGTGAAACTAATTAGAGTATTGCTAATTTTTCAGAACATCCACCCGACCTTTACAGACAATCTCTTTAACCGGTAATCATATCTTTCTTTCTCAACGGGACAGGGCGGAACAAGACAGGGATTAACGTATTCATTCTCCTGTATCAGATGCTTATAACTATACCCCAAGTTCAGCAAAAAGCCATGATCATTTTGCCGGGAGCGAAACCTGTAACCCAGCCCCCCGGCCCAGAAAAAGGAAGTTGCGTCAGTAGGGGCAGATTCAAAATAGTAGATATCATTCCTGCTCCAGGGAATACTCACTCCCGCATCAGCGTTGAAATACAAGGGAATTTTTACTGATGGCAAAAACTTGCTGACGGAGAGGAACAGGGGGATACTTCTGTCATAATAATAATCCAAACCAAGGCCGATCCCTGTAAACCATGTTTTATACTTTACCCCGTTGATCGTTTGGGCCTGGAAGGAAGTACCAGCTTCCCCTTCCAGGATACCGGCATAATTCTGCGAACCGAATTGAAGTTTTTTGCCGGCTTTTTGCTGCTGGGCCGCCGGTGAATAGTGTAATGCGGTCAGCACCATTGCTAAAAGGATCACTCTTCTCATAAAAAATATTTTAGCGGCTTACGGATATTTTACTTCTCAGATCCAGGTTGCCCGCAGTGGAATATGTGTACTGGTACAACCCATCCTTCGCTACCAATACGAGGTTCCCGTTCATGGCAATGGCATCATAGGTCTCGATGCCTGTGGCCTGCTTCTTCAAAGAGATATTCATAGGGTCGGAAGCATCGTACATTTTCAGACCGTCTTTGCCATCACAAATAAATAAAAGGTTGTTGTCTTTGGTCAATCCATGCGGGTTGGTCATGCCATAGCTTTTAACGAATGCAGGTAAAAATACATTGCTGATATTTACCAGTTGCAGTTCATTGGTCATGGTGTTGCAGGTATTCCCGCTCCGGAGCGTTACCCAGGCAAAATTTCCATCTGCTATCACCGGGTCACAGGAACGGACATGGCTGAATTGCCCCTGCTGAACCGGGGAAGCAGGTGTGCTGATATCATAGATGAACATCCCTGTATTGGAACCAATGAATAACTTATTGCTGAAAGGATAAATGGTTTCGATCCTCCAGCCGACCTGGCGGGTCGAGGTTTTAACAGGATTCTCTGCTGTGCTGATATCAAATGAGGTCAGGTCCCTGTCATTAACAGTATAGATAAAATTATTCACGATGGAAAAACGGGCCATCGAACCGGCTACTCCAATAGTACTACCACCGGCAGTCATCGGACCTCCTCCTGCATCTGCCAATGCCAGGTAATTACACCGGTTGCAATAATAGTTCCTGATGTCAACGGTAGTATCCTTCCGGGTCCAGTCAACAATGATGCGGTTGCTGTCGGCAATAAAACCATTTGTATACTGCCGTTCGGGGAAAACATTGTTGACATGTTTTACATAACGGGCCTGCAACGGATTGCTGATATCCACCACCACCATATCACTGTAGAGATCGGCGTATAATGTATTTCCTTTTACAGCAATATCGAGGTTACCGGGTATATTGATAAACGCTTTTATGACAGGGTTGGCCGGGTTACTGTTATCGATAATATGCACACCTTTATCCACTTCGTTCAGGAAGATATAATTACCATACACGAATAGCTTGCCGGGAGCTCCGACCTTAACAGGAGTATTGCTTTTGATATTAGCGTATACTTCCGTTTTCTCTTTGTATACGGGAGTTAAAATAGTATAGGTCTTTGTCA
>DASYLC010000046.1:0-7602 GCA_036009775.1 Chitinophagaceae bacterium | reverse complement strand
AATTGCTCAACCCCTCGGCTGAGGGCCTGCCGGCAGGCAGGGTTTAGTGTCAGCGATGCCAACAAAAAAACTGGTTGTTATTGGCGGAGGTGCCGCCGGATTTTTCTGCGCGGTAAATGCCGCCCGGCTTAATCCGCAATTACAGGTAACACTGATCGAGAAAACAGGAAAGCTATTATCCAAAGTAAAAGTGAGTGGCGGTGGCCGTTGTAATGTAACACACAGTTGTTTTGATATTGCCGGGATGAGCAGGAAATACCCGCGGGGCGGGAATTTTGTAAAGAAGGCATTTCACCGGTTCTTTACAACGGATACCATCAGCTGGTTTGAAGAAAGGGGAGTGATCTTGAAAACAGAAGCTGACGGAAGGATGTTCCCTGTTACCGATTCATCCCAAACCATCATTGATTGTTTGCTGAACGAAGCTGCTCAATATGGCGTTGAGATAGTAATGAATACGGAAGTGAAAACTGTCAGTAAAAACGATGGTCTTTTCCAGGTAACGCTTGCCGATTCCCGGCTACTGGCGCCCGACTATGTGTGTATTGCCTGCGGGGGTTATCCCAAATCATCGATGTTTGAATGGCTGGAGGCAACAGGGCATTCAATAGAGGAACCGGTTCCTTCGCTGTTTACATTTAATATGCCCGGTCACCCGATACGTGAATTGATGGGAATAAGTGTCAACGCGATTTCCATAAAGATCGCCGGGACAAAACTCGAAGAAAAGGGGCCGTTGCTCATCACACACTGGGGCCTCAGCGGTCCTGCCGTGCTGAAACTTAGCGCATGGGGTGCGAAAGAATTGGTGAACATGCAGTATAATTTTACCGTACGCATCAACTGGATGGCAGGGAACGACTACTATGAGCAGAACCTGAAAGAACAATGGCGTTATTTCCGGGATCTGTATGCTTCAAAAAAACTAATCAACCAGAATATTTCGCAACTGCCTGGCAGGTTGTGGGAGTTCCTGCTCGCCCAATCGGGGATAGCAAAAGAAATGCGATTTGCCGATCTTTCTTCCAAAGCGGAAAACCTGCTCATTAAAAACCTTACGGATTATACGGTGGAGATAAAAGGGAAAACTACGTTCAAAGAGGAATTTGTAACGGCCGGGGGAATAAAGCTAGCCGAGATAGACCCCCATTCTATGATGAGTAGAAAAACCTCTAACCTGTTTTTTGCAGGCGAGGTTACGGATGTGGATGGTATTACCGGAGGATTTAACTTTCAATATGCATGGACAAGTGGGTGGATATGTGCGAATTCGATAAATTTACTATAAGTTGACTATTGTCTTCGGACACTTGTTTAATTTATATTGCCAACACAATATGAGAAAACTGATCTTGTTATTGCTTCCGGGCATGATTTCTCTCTATGCCAGTTCGCAAACATCTGCTGATATTGACTCGCTGATCAGGGTAGCCGGCAGTCAGAAAGACTCTGCTAAGTATGCCACTTTATTGAAGGTGGGTAATATGTATAACCGGAAAGGTTTGTCAGATAGCGCCCTGTATTACCATAATATGGTTTTGCAATACGTTAAAAAAAGTGGTAGTCAAAAACAATTGTGCCTGGGGTATCTCACAATCGCAGGTACGCAACTCCGCATAGCACAATTTGATAATGCACTCGGAAATTTATTTACCGGTTTAAAAATTGCCGAGAAAGAAGGCTTTACGGAATATATCGGCAGGGCAAAGACGGATATCGGTTATATCTATTACGGACAAAAAAGGATAAAAGAGTCACTGCGTTTTTTGTTCCAGGCAGAAGAGGCCTTACTAAATGGGAAGGACACCATGAGCCTGATATCCCTGTATTCCCAGTTGGTTGTAAGTATTGGACTGGACGGAGATACACTTAAAGGGATGGAGTACTATCGTAAAGCTATATCCCTGGGAGAGGCCTACGAGGCCAGTAATACTTTTCCGCCGGGAAAAATAGAATTTCTTACAGGACTCAGGCTGGGACTGACTTATGCTATGGTCAATTTTTTGACGGATCAGCAAGAAATGCAGAAAGCGCTGGAGGATCTTTTAATAATAAAAGATAGAATAGATTCCGGGCAGAACAATTTTCAGAAGTTCGGGGTACGCTGTATACTGGCTAATCTTTACCTGCGGCTGAAGCAACATGAGAAAGCGTTAAATTGCGGTGAGGAAGCGGTCAGCCTGTACAAAGTGATTGGCAGGGCTGATTATAACCAGTTGCGTGATGTTTATTGGGTCATCGCCAGCTCCGCATCTTTTTTAAAGGATCATAAAAAGGCTTACGAGAACATGGAATTGTTCAGCCAGTATAATGACTCTTTATTCAACAGGGATAAGCTAGAGGCAATAAATTCCGTTGAGGCCCGGTACGAAACAGAAAAGAAGGAACAAAAAATAATCGCTTTAAATAAGGAGAAAAAAAAGGAACGTCTTCTCCTGCTGATCACCATTACCGGGCTTGCAGTTGTCCTGGGTCTTTTCGCATTTGCCATAAGGGCTAACAGGTTACAGAAGAAATTATTCGCCAGGGAAAAGGAAGCCCAGCGTAAGGAACTGGAACAACGTATGGCCGAACTGGAGCAAACAGCCCTGCGGGCGCAAATGAACCCCCATTTTATTTTCAATTGCCTTAATTCGGTACAACGTTTTGTTGTTAATAAAGATGTCGAGGGCGTCAATCAGTATTTGTCCACTTTTGCCAGCCTCATTCGCCAGACACTGGAAAACTCGGGAAAACACCTGATACCGCTTGAAAGCGAATTAAAATACCTGGATACTTACCTGCGTATGGAGCAAATGAGGAGTAACGACCGGTTTTCATATACTATTAATGTAGATCCCAATGTCATTACTTCAGATATCGAAATTCCGGGCATGATCATTCAGCCTTTTATTGAGAACAGTATCCAGCATGGCGTGGCGGCTGCAAAAGAAGAAGGATATATTAACCTGACCATTTCCAAAAATGGAAGTTTACGCGTAAAGGTAGAAGACAATGGTCCTGGTATCAACGCAGTCAAAAATATCCGTACCGGTAGCGAAGACCATGAATCGATGGGAATGGAGATCACCATGAAGCGGATCGAAGTATATAACAGTTTGCATGATGAGGATATACACCTGGAGGTAACTGATAAAGCCAAAACAGGCACAAACGGAACAGTGGTACAACTTGAATTTCCTTTAACGCATGACTCATAGATATGAAGATCGCAACGCTTATCATAGATGATGACCCGGACAGCCGGATGATGATAAATTCCTTTTTAGAGGAAAACAGCCCGGATATACTTAATTGTGGCGAGTGCAGTTCTGTATCAGACGCGCTCGGACTGATTAAAAAATACCAGCCCGATCTTTTATTGCTGGATATTTCTCTCCCGGATGGCACTGCTTTTGACCTGCTGCGGCAGATACCGGAGAAGAATTTCGAGGTCATATTCATCACTGCGTATGAAATATACGCGGTCGAAGCATTCCGTTTCTCCGCAGTGGATTTTCTTTTAAAACCTGTACTGTTCGATGATATGAAAGAAGCATTGGAAAAAGTAAGTAAACGGATCGGGGACAGACTTTTTAAGGATCATTGGGTTACACTGGCACATAATTTACAACAAAAGAACCTGTATGAACGACGGTTGGCCATCGCAACGGCGAACGGTTTTGTATTTGTTGATATACAGGATATCGTCCGGCTGGAATCGCATAGCAATTACACGCATTTTTATTTTGCACAAGGCACCAAGACCGTGTCCTCGCATACATTGGGTTATTACGAGGAGTTGTTGCCGGTCGAGCGGTTTTGCCGGATACATAACTCCCATCTCGTTAATATTGATTTTATTGAGCGGTATACCAGGGCAGGAGTCGGCGGAACCGTCCTGCTTAAGGATGGAACAGAATTGACGGTATCACAACGAAAAAAGGAAATATTCTTCAAACACCTGGTCAAAAATAGTTGAACGGGAACATTATTTTCCCAGCCTCCCAAAAAGCCGTTGGATCAGTCTTTTGTTTTCTGTAATAACTTCTGCGGAGGCCAATAGATTATTCCGGAATAATATATCCTTGTCAAAATTCGTTTTTAGCCCGTCCGGTAGTTCTACTTTGATCAGAAAACTATCTCTCTGGCTGGGCATTGAGGAGATATAGGAGATGCGTCCGCTGATGTACCCATACTCGGTGCTCGGATAGCTTTGAAGCCGAATCAGTACTTGCTGACCATTCTTAATCTTGCCAAAACTGTTTTGCCCCGCTTTCATTTCCGCGTAGAATTTGTTACCCGGTGACTGGACAAAAAAAAGTTCCTGGTCATTTTGCAGCAGTTGGTTTTCCTGGAGGAAAGAAGTGAATTCGATCCTGCCATCTGCCGGGGAAGTAATGATATATTTTTGTTCCCATTCCCCGATCTTACTCTTTAATATCAGCAGACCCGAGCGGAATATTTGTGCCTGGTCCGTAACATATTTTTGCAGGTCCAGCAACTCCTTGGTTTTATTGTTCCTGCTCAGGTCACTGTTGATCATTTGGGAGGACATTTGTTTCAGGCTTTGTTCTTTATTCAGGAGCTTGCTTTTTATCTGGTCCAATTCGATCGGGGCGATCACTTTCTCTTCAGCCAGTTGCTGGTTGGCGTGGTATTCTTTTTCGGTCAAATCATAATCTGCTTTTTGAACGGCTTTTTGATTGTCGAGGTTCTGTTGCAACAATTGCTGGTATTGGATGTCCATAGCCAGTGATTGCCTCTTTTTCTGGTAATACCCGTCCGGGAGTACCTGCATTGTTTCTTTCACCGTGGTTTGAAAATCCTGGTAAGCAGGCTGCAGTTCTCCGAGCTGGTTGAGCAAAGGCAGGGGCTGTGATGAGAGAATGCCGAGGTCTCCGTTTGTCATAGAAGATTCTATTACTGCTATCCATTGTTGCAATTGAAGTACCTGGTCATGCAAAGCCGTGTTTTGTATATTGGCTATCAGTTGATCTTTTTTTACCAGGTCGCCGTTTGATACAAATAATTTCTCCAGCCGGCCACTTGCTTTTGTGGTCAGCATCTTGGGAGTATTGACCGCGGCGATCCGTACCGAACCTTTTACGAGGTCAGGGGATTTGATAAAGAAGCCGAGAGCAAGCAGAAGCAGGATAACCAACAGGAAGATAATATTGCCTTTACGGATTACCCAGCCGGGCCGGTAACTGATGATATCCTGTATTTCCTCGCTCAATGGTTGTGGTTGGGTTATGACTGGCATGATAAAAATTTTTAATCGCCTAATTCCAGCTGATTTTTTACTAATTGAAAATATTCTCCTTTCAGGTTTAATAATTCCTGGTGCGAACCCCGCTCCGATACCTGGCCTTTGTTCAGCACTATTATCTGGTCGGCTTTTTTTACTGTGCTCAACCGGTGTGCCACCACCACCACTGTTTTTCCCTGGAAGAAGTTTTCGAGGTTATCGAGGATAACTGTCTCGTTATTGGCATCAAGGCTATTGGTAGCCTCATCGAACAAAATAAAGTCCGGGTCGCGGTACACGGCCCGGGCGATCAGTATCCTTTGTTTTTGTCCCACACTAATGCCGTTTCCTTCCGAGCCTATTTTTGTATTATAACCCAGCGGAAGACTTTCCACAAAGTCCCGGATATTGGCCACGTGCATTGCGTGGTATAACTTTTCCATGTCTATCTTTTCCTGTCCAACCGCAATATTCTTCGCGATCGTATCCGAAAAAATAAAACTTTCCTGCATCACCACACCGCAATGACTTCTCCAGGCCCGGTGACTCATGTTGGTCAGCAACGTATTGCCCAGTCTTATTTCTCCCTGCTGCGGATCATAAAATTTCAACAACAATTTCAATAAAGTTGTTTTGCCGCTTCCGCTTGCGCCAACGATCGCGGTGGTTTTCCCTTTTGGCACCAGCAGGTTAATGTTGCGTAATACAGGCTCATTGCCGGCCCCGGCATAGGTAAAACTCACATTCCTGAATTGGATCGACGCCGTGTCGTTCCTGCCAGCCAGGGATGGCAGTGCCTGTTCGATAAACTTATCGTTTAGGGGAAATTCAGGATGAATCGTTGTGCCTGGTTCATTATACGGGGTACCCGGAGTGAAAACACTGGTTTTGCCACCCACTATTTGCCGCATGAATGCAGGCGGTAGTTCATTCAGAAATGACGTATCTAATGGCTCCTCGTCTTCCATTTGATGGATCTCGTTTAACCTATCCATACTGATCCTGGCATTTTGCCAGCTCTGTACAAAATTGATCATTTGTTCTATCGGGCTGTTCAATTGACCAATTATGTATTGTACAGCCAGCATTGTACCCAGGCTCATCTGTCCATCGATCACTGCTTTGGCGGATAAGAAAGTGATGATAATATTCTTTCCTTCATTGATAAAAAAAGCACCGGCCTGTTGCCATTGGTTTAACGACAAGCTCTTGATGCTTAGTTTGAACATTTTTGCCTGTATCCGTTCCCAGTTCCAACGCATCGGTTTTTCCACACCATGCAATTTGATCTCCTGCATGCCCTGTACCAGTTGTATCATATTGCTTTGCTCTTTCGACGCGATATCAAATCGTTTATAATCGAGCTGTTTTCTTTTTTTGAGGAAGGCGATCACCCAGGTGGCATACAAGATAGTTGCCGTAATGAAAACGATGAAAATGGAAAAATTGAAAGTAGCCAGGACAAAAGAGAAGATAAGAAGATTGAGCAGGGAGAACAGTATGTTTAAGGAAGAGCCAGTCAGGAAATTTTCGATCCGGCTATGGTCATTCATCCGCTGCATGATATCACCGGTTTTCTTGCTGTCAAAAAAGGAAACGGGAAGTTTCATCAGCTTGATCAGGAAATCAGTGAGAATAGAAAGGTTTATCCGGGTGCTGATATGCAGCAATATCCAGCTGCGTACAAATTCCACAGCCAGCCTGCCGGCAAACAACGCTAACTGAGCCATTAATATGATGTACACAAAATGGATATTGTGTGTATTCACTCCGGTATCGACCACGCTCTGGGTCAGGAAAGGCAGGATGAGCTGTAACAAGCTGGCGATACCGATGCCCAATAAGAGTTGCAGTAATAATTTCTTATGTGGCAGAATGTAGCGGTAAAGGTTTTTAAAACCCAGGCCCCTGTAAGTGGTTTCCGTTTCTTCCATAGAATCCCGGGCATAGAAAACGGGTGTAGGTTCCAGCAGCAGTGTGATGCCTTCTTCCTTGTCTTCCCGGTTATCACTGATCCAATGATTCTTAAATTCCTGCAGGGTATACTTTAATAATCCCATACCGGGATCCGCGATATGAAATTGGTTATGTTTTACTTTATATAACACGACAAAATGTTCCTGGTTCCAGTGAATGATCGCAGGTAATTGTGCTTCCCGGGCCAGTTGTTGCAAGGTGAGTTTGACAGCCCCGGTCCTGAACCCAATGGCTTCCGCCGCCTCGCTGATCCCCAGCATGTTCACACCTTCTTTATCGATCTGTGTTTTTTCCCTGAGTGACTGAAGTGAAACATTCTTCCCATAATGCTTCGCGATCATCCGGAGGCAGGTAGGACCGCAGTCCATGGAATCGGGTTGTTTAAAGAACGGGAA
>DASYLC010000045.1:0-21976 GCA_036009775.1 Chitinophagaceae bacterium | reverse complement strand
TTTCCCGATCGAAGCGGTGCCGAACTGTTGTGCAAAGAAAAAGAGCGCCAATATGCTCAGTACGATGATCACGACCGTATTGCTTCCGTCTTCTATGCCCAGCGAAGGCAATTCTTTTAATCCTTCAATGGCAGAAGTGATAGAGATAGGAGGAGTGATGATGCCATCCGCCAGCAGGGCGGCCCCGCCGATCATGGCAGGGATGACGAGCCATTTTCTCCGGCGGCGAACCAGGGCGTATAAAGCAAAAGTGCCGCCTTCCCCCCGGTTATCCGCTTTGAGTATCAGTATTACATATTTGATGGTGGTTTGTAAAGTGAGGGTCCAGATGATACAGGACAGTGCCCCCAGGATCAGGGCTTCGCTTACTTGCCGGTCGTCGATGATCGCATTGAAAACGTATAACGGGGATGTACCGATGTCACCATATATAATTCCAAGGGCGATAACTAATCCCGCTGCGGTGACTCTATTAGTCGGTATTCTCACGATGGTGGGTTAATATTTGGATCCTGGCTTCCCCGCCGGTCTTCTTTCAGTAAAGACAGGCAGGTACAGATTCTTTGTTTTGTGAAAGAAATATTGCCTGCAAAGGTATACTCAAAAATCAATTAGAACGAAGAAACCTTAAAACTTTACCGCTCGTCCTTATTGTGAACCGGAAAAAAATTTGCGGCACAGCCAACCGGGTTTCCCGGCAATCGCGGATGTAATACCGGAACAGACTGCATCAGTCTAAAATATCAGGCCCGGTTTTGGCTGGCATCCTGTAACTTTAGTAAGCAAAAAAAGCAGAAAAATATGGTTGGCAAACGGTTGTTCTTGGCCTTTATTATCATTTGCACAGGGCTTTCCCTTCCTGCCCAGAAGATACTCTATTCCGAACCGGATAAGGACGACACTCGCCGGATGGACTTTGAAATAGCCGGGAAGATCGGCGGTAATTTCCTGATCTATAAAAATACCCGGGGCAAGAACTGGATATCGGTACTCGATAATGAAATGAAAGAGATCACCAAAGTGGACCAGGACTATGTACCGGACAATGACCGCATGATCAACGTGGAGTTCTTCCCCTACAGCGATTTCTGCTACATGATCTACCAATACCAGAAAAAGAACGTGGTGTATTGTATGGCATCAAAGATCGGCCCCGACGGGAATAAGATCGGTGATGTTACCGCACTGGATACCACACATATCGGTTTTGCGGCGAACAACAAGATATATACAGTGCTAAGCAGTGAAGACAAAAGCAAACTGATCGTTTTTAAGATCAACAGCAAGAATAAGAGAGCCTATTTAATGACCACGATGCTGATGAACGATAAACTGGACCTGCTGAAAAAAAGCCAGATCATCGTTCCTATGGAAGAGCGCAATGATTTTATCAATGATTTTTACCTGGACAACGACGGGGATATGATCTTTTGCAAATTCTACCGGACCGGGAATGATAATATCAGCAAAGCAGCGTTCGTGCTGAAGTATGCGCAATCCGACAGCCTGGTAGTACGGGAGCTGAATATTGAAAAGACATGGCTCGATGAGATCCATGTCAAAGTAGATAATTTCAACAAGCGTTATTTCCTCACCTCTTTTTATTTCGAAGAACGAAAAGGCAATATTGAAGGTTTCTATTTTTATGTATGGGATAAGAAGGCAGGGGAACCTTATTTTGAAACCACAACAGCTTTCAGCGAGGAGTTCCGGAAAGAGGCAAAGGGAGATGCAAGTGTAAAAACGGCCTTCAACGATTACTTTATCAGGAATATCATCACCCGCCGCGATGGGGGTTTTATCATCGGCAGCGAAGCTTATTATACTACTTCCCGGTTCAATAACTGGAACCGCTGGGATTATTTATACGGCTCTCCTTATTATTCTTCGTCCGCTTTTAATAACAATGCCTATTATTCTCCTTTTTACAGTAACTATTTCCGCAGTTCCCGGTTCAATAACCAGGCAGCCCGGTACCATGCGGATAATATCACCGTTCTTTCTTTTGACAACAAAGGGAAGCTGGAGTGGAATAATGTGGTGGGAAAGGCCCAGTATGATGATGAGACCGATGACCTTATTTCGTACCAGCTGGTGAATACCGGTGGTGAAGTACATTTTCTTTTTAACCAGCAGGAAAGAAGGAATAACCTGCTGTCGGACTACAGCGTCGGACCGGACGGACAAATGACACGTAATCCTACGTTGAAGAACCTGGATAAAGGCTATGAGTTCATGCCTAAATACGGGAAGCAGGTAAGTTCCCGGCAGATGATTGTTCCCTGCCTGTATCGTAACTATATTTGCTTTGCAAAGATCGATTATACGCAGAACTAATTAATACTGTCCATTATCCGTGATTGGCATCTTTAAACAGAAAAACCCGGCCAATATTTTCCTGCTGCTGGTATTCGGAGTGTTGATCAAACTTCCGATGTTCCTCTATCCCCATATCCCGGGAAGCCGGGTCAATGACGGGATACTTTTCAAAGGCATCCTGGATTTTTTAGCCCCGACCGGTAGGTCATCACCCATGGTCTATCCTTTGCTGGCCTTCGGTCTGTTGTTCCTGCAGTCTATTATGCTCACCCGTTTTATCAATACGCAACGGATGATGAGCAGACCAACTTATTTTCCGGGAATGGCCTATATGCTGATCACTTCGCTGCTCCCGGAATGGAATTATTTCTCGGCTCCGCTGATCGTCAACACCATTTTATTATTTGTTTTATCAGGGCTGTTTAAAATATACGGTCAACCGAATGCGAAGGGTGCTATTTTCAATATCGGCCTGGCGCTGGGGATCGCTTCCTTTCTTTTTTTTCCGGCTATTACCTTTTTGATCTGGATACTGCTCGCCCTGGCACTGATGCGGCCCTTTAAACTAAATGAGTGGATACTTTGTATCGTGGGGATCACCACGCCTTTTTATTTCTATGCCATTTATCTTTTTATTACGGGGCAATGGAGCTGGGGACACCTGTGGCCTTATTTCTCCGTGAGCCTGCCGTCGATCAAACAATCGGCCTGGCTGGCAGGAAGCGCATTCCTTCTCGTTGTTCCGTTCCTCGGTGGCGGCTATTATGTACAGGATAATCTCCGGAGAATGCTGATCAATGTGAGGAAGGGGTGGAGCCTTTTATTATTATATCTTTTCGGGGCGATCTTTATTCCCTTTGTGAATAACAGCGATAATTTTGAGAACTGGGTCATGGCAGCGATCCCCTTCGCCGCTTTTCACGCCTGCATGTACCTGTATTCTACCCTGCGGGTAATACCGATGCTGCTTTTCTGGCTGACAGTGGCGTTTATATTGGGGTATCAATATTATGAGTTGGGTTGGTGATAAAAGGCTACGGGCTGTTGGCTTCTGGCCTCGGGCAACGATGCAATTTATCAATGACTCATAAAGCTAATCGCTAACAGCTAACAGCTAACCGCTAACGGCCCAAAGCCCATAGCCCACAGCTATCAGCCTGCTTTCTTATCTTTGCCTCTCAACCCCCTCATCATGAAATTTGGCGTAGTCGTTTTTCCCGGTTCCAATTGCGACAGGGATATGTATGATGCCCTTACCCACGACCTGGAACAGGATGTGACAATGCTCTGGCATAAGGACAAGGATCTTTCAAAATTCAATACAGAGGATTGCATCATACTCCCCGGAGGTTTTTCGTATGGCGATTATTTGCGTTGCGGAGCCATTGCACGTTTTAGCCCGATGATGCAGAGCGTTGTTGAATTTGCCAATGCCGGCGGAAAAGTATTCGGGGTTTGCAACGGGTTCCAGATACTCTGCGAATCGCATTTGTTACCCGGTGCCTTGCTGCGGAACGGCCACCAGCAATTTGTTTGTAAAAATATTTTCCTGACCAATGCTTCCGAAAGGATCTATAAGATACCCGTAGCCCATGGTGAAGGAAGGTATTATGCGGATGAAAAGACCCTGGATGAACTGGAAGCCAACGACCAGGTATTATTTTATTATTGTGATGAAAAAGGAAAAATAACGGCAGCTGCCAACCCCAACCAGGCCACCCGCAATATCGCGGGGATCTGCAATGCCAGCCGGAACGTATTCGGAATGATGCCCCACCCGGAGAGGGCCAGTTCCGTTGTTTTGGGTAATACAGATGGCAGGGAGATCATCAGGAATCTGCTGATGGCGGAGCAACTAGTATCCTGAAGAAAAGCCTGACCCGTTTCGCGTAATAAGCGATCACCTGCAGGATACCAAGTGGCGACTTTTGAAACGGTAGCCCGTCCGTATCGTAACAGGTAAATTCCCTGTAAAATAACTGCCTTCCCTTTCTGCCTAACGGCTTTCCTCTGGATGACAGCTGGAAAAACCCTTGCCTTGCGCAACTGCCATGGCGAAAACCGCATCTATCCCTAAATTATCCTTATTCGTCATTTTCCTTACAAATCAAACCGTTGGGAAGGCTTAAATTTGTGCGGATTATAAATTTTAACAGGCTGGTAGAGCGAAAAAATGGATTTTTGCGTAGCTAAATAGAAACAGATGAAGAAATTATTATTGCTGGGAATTATTGTTTCAGGGTCTTTGCTCGCCAATGCACAACTGATAAATCCTATCACCTGGTCCTTTACTGCCGTGAAGGTCTCCGACAAGCTATACGAGATCCACATGAAGGCGAACATACAGGACGGATGGCATTTGTATTCACAGGCACAGCCGGGAGATGCGATCGTTATGCCGACCACATTCACCGTTAATGCCAATCCCTTATTTATCCGTGAGGGAAAAATAAAAGAAGTGGGAAAGATGGAACTGATGAAAGATGCTTCCCTCGGGATATCGGCCAATCAATACGCCACGAGTGTTGACTTTGTGCAGAAAGTAAAACTGAAGGCAAGTGTCAAGACCAATTTTACCGGCAACGTGGAATTCCAGACCTGTGATGACAAGAAATGCCTTCCTCCCAAAAAGATTAATTTTAGCATCGTGATCCAGTAATTGATGGGAAAGATAATTTGCATATAAAAGGGTCTTTCCGAAGACCCTTGCCTGCCGGAAGGCAGGCCTTTGTTTTTATAAAGGAAAACGGATGTTCAAAAAACTAATTGCCTCTTTCTCTTTCTTGTTTTGTTTTGCTGTCCCTGTTATCAGCCAGGATAGTTTGGGAGCTGTACATGACTGGAAAGTGACCAGTAAAAAGATCAGCGACGGGAAATATGAGTTACAATTCAGCGGCACGATCAGTGGTAACTGGAAAGTATATGCGCCCGGTCAGGTGATACAGGATGTAAAAATGAGCGAACTGCGCTTTGCCGATTCAAGCGTGATGCTGGAGACGAAAAACGGTATCTGGAGCGAGGATCCGCCAAAAGCATATGCCAGTCCTGTCTTTGATAACGAGACAGTAGGTGTGTACGAAAAACAACTGGCATGGAAAGCAGTGATTACGATCCGGGGAACCGTTCCCGCCAGGCTGCAGGGAAGTTTATTCTATACATACGGTAACGACACCGAGTTCTATCCTTTCACAGAAACTGTTTTTACTACGGAACTGGAAGGAGGTGTCGCCGCAACAGCCAGGATAAAAATTACCGCCGCGGATTATTTAAAACCCGTGAATCCCTGCGGCGATGATGGTACCATCAATAAAAGTATCCTCACCATCTTCTTCCTTGGGTTTTTAGGTGGCCTGATCGCATTGCTGACACCCTGTGTTTTTCCGATGATCCCGGTGACCGTTACTTTCTTCACCAAGAGATCAACAAGCAGGAGAGCAGGCATACGCAATGCAGTATCGTATGGACTTTTTATTTTCCTGATCTATGTATTGATCACCCTTCCTTTTCATGTGGCGGGTAAAGCGATCAGTCCCGAGATATTCAATAACATCTCTACCAATGTCTGGCTCAACTTTGCCTTTTTTGCCATCTTTGTAATATTTGCGCTTTCTTTTTTCGGTTTGTTTGAAATAGGATTGCCTTCGGGAGTAGCCAACAGGATGGATTCAAAATCTGGTCTTGGAAATATCGGCGGTATTTTCTTTATGGCAGCCACACTGGCGATCGTTTCTTTCTCCTGTACTGGTCCTATATTGGGTACTTTACTGGTTGGTGTTGCCGACCAGGGAGCCTGGCCGCTGACTGCAGGTGCTGCCGGCTTTGGAATTGCGCTGGGACTGCCGTTTGCTTTATTTGCCATGTTCCCGCACTGGCTGCAATCATTACCGAAATCGGGCGGATGGATGACCGATGTAAAAGTGGTATTGGGCTTTGTAGAACTGGCGCTGGCTGTCAAATTCTTCTCCAACGCCGACCTGGTAAAACAATGGGGTTTGCTGAAAAGGGAATTGTTCATCGGGATCTGGCTGCTGATCGCTATTCTGATCGTTGCCTACCTGCTGCGCTGGTTCCGGTTCAGAGGCGGGATGAAAAAATTCTCTTTTACAAGGATCGCATTC
Source organism: Chitinophagaceae bacterium (assembly GCA_036009775.1). Classification (GTDB taxonomy): domain Bacteria; phylum Bacteroidota; class Bacteroidia; order Chitinophagales; family Chitinophagaceae; genus JJ008. The sequence continues at coordinate 15,539 of DASYLC010000045.1, read as the reverse complement.
GCACTCCTGTTTATTGCGGTTGCTGTATACCTCGCTCCCGGGGTTACCAATACGAAAGCGGCCAACCTGAAACTCATCAGCGGCTTCCCACCCCCGATGTGCTACAGTATTTATAAGAATCCCGTGAATTGTAAAAAAGGATTTGAACCACTGAAGGATTATGAAACGGCGCTGGCAAAAGCAAGAAAAGAGAATAAGCCGTTGCTGATCGACTTTACGGGATGGGGTTGTGTAAACTGCCGTAAGATGGAGGAAAGCGTATGGACCGATCCGACGGTCGACAGTCTGATGCATAAAGAGTTTGTGGTTGTCTCGCTGTATGTGGATGAAAGAAGAAACCTTCCGCTAACGGAGCAAATTGAATTTACCACTTCCAAAGGGGTGAAGAAGCAGATAGTGACCGTAGGAGATAAATGGGCTACGGTGCAGACCGAGAACTTTGGAGCAACAGCTCAACCTCAATATATCATATTAAATACCGGAGAAAGGGTAATGACAAAACCCAAGTACTATATCTCACGCGGGAATAAGGCTAAGATATTTGCCGACTGGCTGATCTGCGGGCTGGACGCTTTCAGGAAGACAACTGGCAATAAGCAATAAGCAATAGGCAATAAGCAATAGGCAATAAGCAATACGCAAAAGCGTCTTAAGTGGTAAAGCTTATGTGTTGAAGCCAGTTCTGTAAATAAAAAACCACCAATTACATTAATCATAAAAATTAATGTAATCAGTGGTCTAATTTGGTGTCATTCTGTACCAGCCTTCCGGAATAATCCGCCATCGCTGTAAGTGAAGGCGGGCTGGCAAGCAAAAGAGAGATCCTTTACAGAAAATTCTTTTTTTCCCGGATGGAGATACAGAATGACAAGAACTTAAAGAGCAATTTGTTTTTGGGTCATTAGCTTACGCAAATTAATCAATCCGTAACGCATCCGTCCCAATGCAGTGTTAATGCTGCAATTGGTAGCCGCTGCGATCTCCTTAAAACTCATATCTGCATAATGACGCAATATAATGACTTCCCGCTGGTCTTCGGGCAAACTTTGTAACATATCACGGACACGGTCATGACTTTGTCTTCTCATCATCACGGTTTCGGCACTGTCCTCCGAAAAGTTCAGTACTTCAAAGATGTCCTTGTCCTCCCCGTTGCGGATGGTGGGGGTGCGTTTTACTTTACGGAAATGATCCACACAAAGATTGTGAGCAATGCGCATGGCCCAGGGAAGAAATTTACCCTCCTCGGTATAGCGACCACCCCGCATGGTATCAATGATGCGGATAAAAGAATCCTGGAAGATGTCTTCGGCCAGGTATTTGTCTTTGACAAGGAACAGGATCGAAGTATAGAGTTTGTCCTTATGCCGGAGCACAAGGGCTTCTAATGCTTCAACACTGCCATCTGTAAACAGATGGATAAGTTCGTGGTCGGTTTTTTTTGATAAAGCTTTCATAACTCCTACAGTTTAGTTGTGTCATGGCAATAACAATGACATCGTGTTCAAATGGATATTGGTTGCAACAAAGATTCGGTTAAATAAAAAAACGAGTAGAAGTTTATGCGATAGGCTGGGTAAGTTTTAGGTTTTTCATTTTTTGGATATTGGAATTTAAAAGTAGGGTATTTAATGAAATTGCCAAACATTTGTGAAAGCAAAATGTAGTATTGTGTGCTAACGAAATGTTAAGAATAGTACTGTAAAATTAAGCCTGACAAGGCTTTATCTTTGGGGTCATATTAATGGAAAAATCAATAATAGGGAAAAAGCCCTCCAAAACGCCGACCGTAATTTCCGCAGAAAACATCCTGATCAGGGGTGCGAGGGTGCATAACCTGAAAAATGTCACTGTAGAAATACCCCGGGAAAAGCTTGTAGTTGTCACCGGTGTGTCAGGATCAGGCAAATCATCACTCACTATCGACACATTATACGCTGAAGGTCAACGCCGTTATGCCGAAAGCCTCAGCGCCTATGCCCGGCAGTTCCTCAACCGGATGAACAAACCGGATGTGGATTACATCAAAGGACTTTGCCCTGCCATTGCTATCGAGCAAAAAGTGATCACCCGTACCCCCCGGAGCACGGTGGGAAGTATGACGGAGATATATGATTACCTGCGGCTCCTTTTCGCCAGGCTCGGGAAAACCATTTCACCTGTATCAGGAAAAGAGGTTAAGAAAGATGATGTGACAGATGTGCTGAATGCGATCACCGCATTGAAGGAAGGAGCTAAGGTCTTTATCCTGGCCACTTTCAAACAACATACCAACCGCGACCTGAAGGAAGAACTGAATATTTTAGTACAGAAAGGGTTTTCGAGGGTGTATAGTCGTGAGTCGGGAGTCGTGAGTCGTGAATCGGGAGTCGTGAGTCGTGAGTCGGGAGTCGGGAGTCGTGAGTCGGGAATCGCTTATAGGATTGAAGAACTGCTCGAACTAAGTGATAAAGAGTTGAAGACGAAAAAGATCACACATATATTAGTTGACAGGATCATAGCGAAAGATTTTGATGAAGATGATAAGCACCGGGTAGCAGATTCCATTGGAACTGCTTTTTATGAAGGTGAGGGTGATGTGTATTTAGAAGTGAGCCAGGAAGCAGGAAAGAGTTCTCCAAAATCAACGGCTGCTTCGGAGTCCCGACTTCAGACTTCAGGCTTTTTGCTGCATTTCAATAACCGTTTCGAAATGGACGGGATGCAGTTTGAAGAACCGGTGCCCAATCTTTTCTCTTTTAATAATCCCTTTGGTGCCTGTCCTACCTGCGAAGGTTTTTCACAGGTACTGGGTATCGATCCCGACCTGGTGATACCCGACAGAAGACTGAGCGTATACGATGGTGCTGTGGCTCCGTGGAAAGGGGAGAAACTGGACTGGTGGCGCCAGAATTTTTTAAAAGGGGCGAAGAAATTCAATTTCCCCGTCCATAAAGCCGTCGCGGACCTTACCGATAAACAATACAAACAATTATGGGAAGGCAGTGAAGGAGTATATGGCATCAATGATTTTTTCAAGGATGTGGAATCGCAGTTGTATAAAGTGCAGTACAGGGTCTTGCTCAGCCGGTACAGGGGAAGGACCGATTGCCCGGATTGTAACGGGTATCGCCTGCGGAAAGAAGCGTTGTATGTACAGGTGAATGGCAAAAATATCGGGGAGCTCAGCAGCCTGCCGGTACGAGACCTGAAAACATGGTTTGAAACGCTGGATAAAAAACTCAGTGTTCATGATAAAGAAGTAGGGAAAAGGATATTGATCGAATTACATAACCGGCTCGATACGTTGCTGAAAGTGGGATTGGGTTACCTGACCTTAAGCCGGCTTGCGAATTCACTGAGTGGTGGGGAGAGCCAGCGGATACAACTCACAAGAAGTCTCGGAAGTAACCTGACTAATTCACTTTATATATTGGACGAACCTTCGATCGGTCTTCATTCAAGGGATACGGCCAACCTGATAAAAGTGTTGAAAGAACTGCGGGACCTGGGCAATACAGTGGTGGTGGTAGAACATGATGAGATGATGATGCGGGAAGCCGATCATATCATCGATATGGGCCCGCTGGCTTCGCATCTCGGCGGTGAAGTGGTGGCAGAAGGCAATTATGATGAGATCATTTCAAATCCTGTAAGTCTTACCGGTAAGTACTTAAACGGCGAATTGACGATCGAACCACCTAAAACCGTACGGAAATGGAACCGTTCAATAGTCGTGGAAGGAGCGAGGCATAATAACCTGAAGAATATTACGGTGGAGTTCCCTTTGAATGTGTTGTGTGTGGTGAGCGGTGTAAGCGGAAGTGGTAAGACGACACTGGTTAAACAGATTCTTTATCCTGCTTTGCGAAAAATGAAAGGTGAGTTTGGTGATAAGATCGGTTTTCACAAACAAATCACCGGCGATACAGAAGGCATAGCCCAGGTAGAAATGGTGGACCAGAATCCTATTGGTAAATCTTCAAGGAGCAATCCCGTTACTTATATTAAAGCCTATGACGAGATCAGGGATCTTTTTGCCAGGCAGCCATTGAGCAAGATGCGGGGTTTCCAGCCCAAGCATTTTTCGTTCAACGTCGATGGCGGCCGTTGCGATACCTGCAAAGGGGAGGGGGAACAAGTAGTGGAAATGCAGTTCCTCGCTGATGTGCACCTGACCTGTGAATCCTGCGGGGGGAAACGTTTCAAAGAAGAAGTACTCGAAGTGAAATACAGGGACAAGAATATTTACGAAGTGCTCGATATGAGCGTGGATGAGGCGATCTCATTTTTTTACGAAGAAAATACATTGGCGAAAGCGATCCAGCCGCTGAGTGATGTGGGCCTGGGCTATATCAAGCTGGGTCAGTCATCCGGTACTTTATCCGGTGGAGAAGCGCAGCGGGTAAAGCTTGCTTCTTTCCTCGGGAAAGGAAGAGCGAATAATAAGGTCCTTTTCATTTTTGATGAACCTACCACAGGTCTGCATTTTCATGATATCAAAAAATTACTCGGATCCTTCCATGCATTGATCGAACAGGGACACTCTATCCTGGTGATTGAACATAATACTGACGTGATCCGCAGCGCCGATTGGGTGATCGACCTGGGGCCCGAAGCGGGTGATAATGGAGGTGAACTGGTCTTTGCTGGCAAACCTGCTGAACTGAAAAAGATCAAAGGCAGCCATACTGCAAAATATCTTTGATCATCTCAGCTTATCCAGCGACTTGATCAGCTTCTCATCTTTCCGGATATTACGGAAGGCCATGAAATAACCGATCAGCCCCGCAAAAGGAAGTATGCAGAAAAGCGCCAGCGTGGATTGGGATATTTTATTCATCTGGGTAATGTAAAGAATAATAATTACCACGGCGATCAACACCCCGAGCAGTGAAAGTTTTATTTGCACCTTGCGGTCCTTGTATAAAAAGATCGTGACCACCGAAAGGATCAGCGAAGCACCGGTAAAGATGAGCAGCAGAAAATTACTGCCGGCTTTTATGGCTTTATCTACGGGTAAGCCGTTCTCCAATCCTTTCCCGGTCACAAAGGGGAACATAAAACTTAACAAAGCGGCCAAAGCGGCAAGTAATAACCAAAGTGTTTGCTGTCGCTGGATCATGTGAATTATTTTAGGAGTGCCAATAATTAAAAAAGGATCAACCCAGTTCAGGATATAACGGGAACTGCTGCATAAACGTTTTTACTTCTGATCGTACCGATGCGATCACCTGTTCATCATCGGTGTGCGCAAGAACTTTATCGATCATCGCCACCACCGTTTCCATATCTGTTTCTTTCATTCCTCTTGTAGTAACAGCCGGTACACCGACCCTTATACCCGAAGTAACGAAAGGGCTTTTATCATCAAAGGGAACGGCATTCTTATTAAGGGTGATATGCGCTTTGTCGAGTGTCTCCTGCGCTTTTTTACCGGTGAGGTTCTTATTCCGGAGATCGATCAGCATCAGGTGATTGTCCGTTCCGCCACTGATCAACTGGTAACCCCTGCTCACAAATGCTTTGGCCATGGCCTGTGCATTCGTAATGACCTGCTGACCATAGATCTTAAACGAAGGATCCAGTATCTCAGCAAAAGAAACAGCTTTGGCAGCGATCACATGTTCCAGCGGACCGCCCTGTGAGCCCGGGAACACCGCCAGGTCGAGCAGTGAACTCATCATCCTTAAATTTCCTTTTGGATCTTTTAATCCCCAGGGATTCTCGAAATCATGACGCAGCATGATGATACCTCCTCTTGGTCCACGCAATGTTTTATGCGTAGTGGAGCTAACGATATGACAATGATCAAAGGGATCGTTGAGTAAACCGGTGGCGATCAGGCCCGCGGGATGTGCGATATCGGCAAACACAACAGCGCCGATCTCATCTGCCACGGCACGGATCCTTTTATAATCCCATTCACGGCTATAGGCCGAAGCGCCGCAAATGATCATCTTTGGTTTTTCCCTGCGGGCTAAACTTTCCAGTTGCTCATAATCCACAATGCCTTCTTTGGTCACACCGTAATGTAATGCCTGGTAGGTTTTGCCGCTGAAATTGGCAGGGCTTCCATGTGTAAGATGCCCGCCCATGCTGAGGTCCAGTCCCAGGAATTTTTCACCCGGTTTCATTACGGCGAGAAAAACAGCGCCATTGGCCTGCGCCCCGCTATGAGGTTGAACGTTCGCCCAACTGGCATTAAAGACCTGTTTTAAACGATCAATGGCCAGGGTCTCTATTTCATCGACGACCTCACAGCCTCCATAATAGCGTTTGCCGGGATAGCCTTCCGCGTATTTGTTAGTGGGTACGGTACCCATGGCCTGCATCACCTGGTACGAGGTAAAATTCTCCGAAGCGATCAGTTCGATACCGTTACGCTGGCGATCCAGTTCTTTATTGATCAGGTCGAAAACAAGTGTATCTCTTTGCATAGAAATTTGTTGAGTAGAGTTACCGAACGATGAAGAGTGCCCTTCGGCAAGCTCAGGGCAAACTGCAACAGCTGATGACATTAATACTGCTGCAGGGTACCAAAAAATTTTCCCTTACAAAAGTAAGTGAGCAGCCGATTGGATGGGTTTTCGGGGGGAGATTTTTGTTTATTTCAAATGTCTTACTTTCGTTGGCTTTTGATTAGTTACCTCCGGAGGATTCCTTCGGACAAACCATTGGGTTCATCAATGAAAGCTATCATACCAGTAGCCGGCGCAGGCACCAAGTTGCGTCCACATAGTTACACACAACCTAAAGCGCTTATTCCACTGGCGGGTAAGACCGTTCTGAGTATCATTATTGACCAGTTGCAAACAGCGGGCATCAATGAATTCGTTTTTATTGTGGGTTACCTTGGCGATAAGATACAGGATTATGTAAAAAGCAAGTATCCTGATCTGAAAGCGCATTATATCCACCAGGTGGACAGGCAGGGTGTGGGCCATGCGATCCGGCTGACCCGGAATATCGTGAACCAGGAAGAGGTTTTCGTGGTATTGGGTGATACGATTTGCGAGTATGATATACAGGAAGTGGTGAACAGTCCTTTTTCGATGATCGGTGTACGAAAAGTGGATGACCCGAGGGATTTTGGTGTGGCTGAGATCTCGGAAGACGGTTTTATCGGGCATGTGGTGGAAAAACCACAGATACCAAAATCGAATACGGCGCTGGTCGGTGTGTACAAGATCAAAGAAAGTGAACAAATGTTCCAGTGCCTGGAGAATAATATCCGGCAGGGTTTGCGCAGTCATGGTGAATACAGCCTGACGGATGCACTGGATTGCATGATACAGATGGGCGCTAAATTCAAATCGTTCAAAGTAGAGAACTGGTTTGACTGCGGCAGGAAGGAGACCATGCTGGAATCAAATGCCTTATTGCTGAAAAAATTCAACCCGCATACGGATGCCAAACAATTTGAGAATACGGTCATCATCCCACCTGTAAGTATCGGCGCCGGTTGCAATATCAAGAACTCCATTATCGGTCCCGATGTGTCGATCGGTGAGAATACGACGATCGATTATTCCATTGTAAAGAATTCCATTATCGGTTCCTTCTCCAATCTTTTCGATATTGTACTGGATGATTCTGTCATCGGCAGTGATACCAATCTTCGCGGGGAGACCCGGTCGCTGAATATTGGGGATAATACGAGTATAGATTTGGGATAATCGTGAATTGTGAATCGTGAGTCCGGGGACGTTCCTCTTGTGCCTTGCACCTTCTTCAATATCTTTACTGCCGAAAGAAATTCAATGGCATTCTCTAATCGAATTACTCAGCTATTTAAGATCGGGTATCCCATCATCCAGGCCGGTATGATCTGGGCAAGTGGCTGGCGGCTGGCCAGTGCTGTCAGTAATGCCGGTGGTTTGGGAATGATAGGCAGCGGATCGATGTATCCTGATGTCTTAAGAGAGCATATCCGTAAATGCAAATCCGCCACCTCCCGTCCCTTTGCTGTTAACGTACCCTTGCTGTACCCCGATATTGACAGGCATATCGCCATTATTCTGGAAGAAGAAGTGAAAATTGTTTTCACATCGGCCGGTAACCCGAAGACATGGACCGGCGTCTTAAAAGAGAAAGGTGTTACGGTGGTCCATGTGGTCAGTTCTTCGAAATTCGGAAAGAAAGCGGAGGAAGCGGGTTGTGATGCGGTGGTTGCGGAGGGATTCGAAGCAGGCGGGCATAACGGGAGAGAGGAGACAACAACGATGGTATTAATACCGGCCGTGGCCGATGCTGTGAAGATACCCGTGATAGCCGCGGGTGGGATAGGGGATGGAAGGCAGATGCTGGCGGCGATGGTTTTGGGAGCTGAAGGGGTCCAGATGGGCAGCCGGTTCGTGGCAAGTGAAGAAGCTTCCTCCCATATCAATTTCAAAAATGCAGTGATCAGCTCCGGTGAAGGCGATACACAACTGACCTTAAAACAGCTGACCCCGGTCCGCCTTATGAAGAATGAGTTTTTCAAAGAGGTTCAGGCGGCGGAACTAAAGGGTGCAACGGTGGAACAGCTAAATGCGTTATTAGGGAGGGCCAGGGCCAAAAGGGGCATGTTTGAAGGGGACCTGGTGGCCGGGGAACTGGAAATAGGCCAGGTAAGCGCCCTGCTGGATAGTATTTTACCGGCGGGGGATATCGTAAAAAAAGTGTGGAGAGAATTTGCAGATGGTTTGGCCAATCCGGTAAAAAAGCTTTAATTTTATTCATCACCACACGAGACGAACAAGGAAAGGTGCTGAAGGGTTATTAATAAACCATTCAAAACAAGTACGATGAAACACAAATTTTTCATGCTGGCGATCTCTTTAATGGGATTTGCGGTTGCCAACGCCAATGACGGTGATCCTGGCCGCGGTACCGGAAAAAAGGATGACCTGAGCGGTGTGGTTATTCATTCGGAAAGTAAGAGGCCGTTGAAGGATGTGAGTGTTACTGCTATCCTGGTCTCCAAAAAGGAAAAAATCGTGCTGACAGACGATGAGGGCAGCTTCTCATTTGATGAGCTAAAACCCGGCACGTATAAATTTATTTTTGAGAAAGCAGGTTTTAAAAAGATCACCAAAGAAAAAGTGATCATCAAAACAGACGAGGCCTTTCAGCTGAATATAGAAATGATACAGAGTAATGATTACGAGATAATGCCGTCTCCCTTCAATGTCGGAGGGTTCTGATAACTATTCAAAGAACATTGACAAATAAAAGAGGCTGTCCCAAAAGGATAGCCTCTCTTTTTTATGCCGGACGGTTGGTTAATAACCGCTGATCCCGGGACGGGAACGCCTGTGTTTCTATTGATCTATTGCTGAACAAAAACGTTTCTCCGGAAATGTAACGACACCCCGTTCAATATTCAATCCATAAAGTGATGTTACAGGCAATGTCATTAAGTTAAGCGGGTAAATCGTTAAAACGATTATTTTTTGATTGTTCCTTTTATAGCCCACGGTTTAAACCGTGGGCTATAAAAGGCAGAGAATCTCTGAACGGCTTTAGCCGTTTCCTTAACTTAATGACATTGTGTTACGGGACATAAAATAGGCTGTCCTTTTGGGACAGCCCTTTGCTTTTCACGGCTGGTCATGGCTAACAGGTTTCATCAGTCAATGTCGATATCAAAATCGTCATCGTCTTTGTCGATGTTGAATTTCTTATGCTTTTCCAGGAAACTGCGGTATTTATTATAGGTTTGTTCTGAAGCTTTTTTACCATTGATGAAAAGCTCACCGCCCTTATGTTTCAGGGTATAGCCCTCTTTTTTATTGATAAGACCATCGCTATCGAGCCCGTCCACAAAGGATTTGAACTCTTTCAGTTCGGTTTTTGCCTTTTCGATCTCTACCCTGGCTTTACCCAGTTCATCTTTGGCCTTCTCCATTTCTTTTTCGATCTTCGGGCCCAACTCCTTCATTTCTTCGGAAAGCTTTTTCATATCCACGTCGAGTTTTTTCATATCCACTTCTTTCAGTTTCTCCATTTCGACCTTTATCTTGTCGAAATCCACTTTGGCAAGAGATTCCTGCAGTTCTTTCTGGAGTTTGGTAAGATCGAGTTCTTTCATGGCGTCTGCCATTTCTGTTTTGATCTTGTCGAAATCCATTTTGCCAAGGGATTCCTTAAGTTCTTTCCGGAGTTTTTCGAAGTCCACATCCTTCATGGCTTTGTCGATATCCATACGGATCTTCTCACCGTCGAATTTTTTCATCGCTTCGGCCAATTCTTCTTTCGCCTTTTCCAGATCTGCTTTCCAATCCGTTCTGTCGAGCTCTTCAAGTACATCATCCAGGTCGCGGATCTTTTTTTCCGTGCTGTTCTTTTTGGGGGTCGTGTCAGAGAAGGTTTGCTGGTTTTGCCCTGGTGTCCGCTGGTGATCCCAGGATACGAGCCCGACCGTAAGACCAACGGTGAGGAGCACAAGCAGTGACCGTCCGGTTGTAAAGGTTCTTGGTTTCATGTGTTCAGTTTTTTAATTAAGGATTGTATCACGAAATACTTCGTATCAAATATACGATTGATTTCGTATTAAGTTACTGAAATTTTAGTATAAAGAAAATTTTAACAGCTCGGGCGGAAGGGCACCGGCCCGGGAGACAGATACAAGACAAACAACGCCCTGTGCTTTATATGTGTATACCTGAAGTATACCTGCTGAATATCTGGTGTATGCCCGGTGTACACTTAGTCTATCAATCTGGTCCCATATACACCCAAATTTCACAGACCGGGATGCTGTACTCCAAAATTCCAGCAGTGTCTCAGTTTGAAATGCACGAACACGGATTTTACGGATACGACGGATGAACACGGATTCATATGCTGTAAACAGCATATAAAGGATCAGTTGTCAGCTAAATACGCGTTCGACCTGGATTTAGCGTAGCTAAATCAATCCGTGTTTATCCTTCCGGTCCGTGTTATCCGTGTTCCTGTATTTCTTGCAATTTCAAACTGAGACACTACCAAAATTCCTCACCCTCAGTTCTTCCGGAAAGCCCATTTTATCATCTCCTTCCAGCTTGGCTTTTTGCCATACATCAGGATGCCTGTCCGGTAGATCTTGCCGGCAAACCAAACCGTGAAAACAAAACCAAGGATCAGCATCGCCATCGAAAGACCGAGCTGCCACCAGGGAACGGTGCCGGGAACCCCAAATGGTATCCGTGCCATCATAACGATCGGCGAGCTAAAGGGAATGATACTCGCCCAAACGGCAATGGGTCCCGTAGGATTACCGATAGTAGCTGTCATCAGCGCAATGGATATGATGACCAGCATGGTGATAGGGAAACTCAGGGACTGTGCTTCCCGCATATCCTCATTGACCGCACTTCCGATAGCACCGTATAAAGAAGAATAGAAAAAGAAACCGGCAAGGAAATAAAATCCAAAACAGAACAGGACCAGCGGCATATTCACACCGGCAAACATACTTTGCATGCCGCCGACCATCTGGTTGGCCATACCGCCACTGCCCGAAGCGATACCGATATTGTAGACGATCAGCATAAAAGCGATCCATAAAAAGAACTGTGTCAGCGCTACAAGGCCGATCCCTAATATCTTTCCCAGCATCATCTGGAAAGGTTTGACCGAAGACACGATCACTTCCGCGATCCGGCTCGTCTTTTCCTCCATCACACCCATCATGACCTGCGAACCATAGATAAGCAGGATGAGGTAAATAAGAAAGCCGCAGGTATAACCAATCCCTTCAGCAGCTTTGGCGTCGGACCGTTCATTATTGATATTTTTTGATATCAGGGAGAGACGGCTGTCTGCCAGGATATGTTGTTTATCGCTGTCAATTTGCAGGCTGTCATTCTTCACTTTATCCCAGATCCTGTTCAGTTTGTTCTTTACGATCTCTGTGGAAGCAGTACCATAGGATTTGCCTGATTTGAACACAAGGTTACCGGCACCGGTTTTCCAATCCACAACGGGTATAACAATGTAGCCATCAAATCCTGATCCTTTATATGTCGCTCCCAGCTTTTCCTCACTGATGCTCACCAGTGTCAGCGTGGAGCTTTTATCTTCTTCGTTAAGTTGGCTGATCTTTTTCGCGGAAAAATATCCTGATGAATCGATCACCGCCACTTTCAGGTGCAGTGCGCTTTCTTTGGCAATATATCCTGTGCCCACGATCAGGCCCAGGTAGAGCAGCGGGAACAGGAGGGTGGAAATGATAAATGTCTTTTTACGGACCCTGGTCAGGTATTCCCTTTTTATAATGAGCTTGATCTTGCGCATGGTAATTGGTTTGAAAGATTATGCTTCTACTTTTTGAAATTGACGGGCGGCTGGTGTGCCTTCCACGAGTTTGATGAAAATATCGTTGAGCGAGGGTAGTATCTCATTAAATGAAATGATGGCAACCCCCTGTTGAAGCAGGTATTGCAGCACATCATTGGGTTTGCTTCCTTCCTTGATACGGACAATATGTTCATTCTTTTTAGCGCCCACTATTTCAAACGGGGCAGTTCCGTTCATTGATGGCAATTGCTCTGCCCCGATACTGAAAAGATTCTCTTTATAATCCTGCCTGACCTGTTTGACGGTACCATCCAGTATCTTTTTGCCCTTATTGACCAGAGTGATATGATCGCATATCTCTTCCACCTGTTCCATCCGGTGGGTGCTAAAGATGATCGTAGCGCCACCCTTCGCCAGGTTGAATATCTCTTCTTTGATAAGATTGCTGTTCACCGGGTCGAGCCCGCTGAAAGGCTCATCCAGTATGATCAGTTTGGGCTCATGCAGAACAGTCGTAACGAACTGCAGTTTCTGCTGCATCCCTTTTGAAAGATCTTCCACTTTCTTATTCCACCAGCTTTCCATTTCAAACCGGACGAACCATTGTTTGATCCTGGTCATCGCATCATTGCGGCTGAGTCCTTTTAGTTGTGCCAGGTACATGGTCTGCTCACCGATCTTCATTTTTTTATACAATCCCCTTTCTTCGGGCATATACCCTATATGCGCCGTGTCGTTGGCGGGATCGAATTTTTTCCTGTCAAAAATAATCTCTCCTTCATCGGGGTAAAATATTCCGGTGATCATCCGGATCAGGGTTGTTTTGCCGGCGCCATTGGGACCCAGCAAACCGAATATCTGGCCCCGTTCCACAGAAAGACTGATATCATCCACCGCTTTCTGTGTAGCGAAATATTTCTTCAGGTTTTTTAATTCAAGAATGTTCATACCGGTGTGTTGAACAGCAAAAATACTTGTCCTTTCCGTTTGGGTATAAAAAATCGGTGAATGGAGGGAATATTGGTGTAAACTGCATGGATTATGAAATTATGAATAGTGGTGGCGGTGCTGTTTTTTTATCAACTTAGCACGAAAATCCGGGATATGTCAAGGCTCCGTTTAGTTCTATTGTTTTCTTGTATTATTATCTTCAGCAGCTGGGGTTTCCTGGTCCACCGGACCGTGCACCAACTGGCCGTGTATGAATTGCCGGGGGATATCCGCCCGTTCTTTTATGCCAATATAAAATACCTCGTGGAAAATGCCGGGAGACCCGATCAGCGGCGTAACCAGGATTCCACCGAAGCACCCAAACATTTTATCGACCTGGAAGCATTTGGCGATTCAGCTGCCTGGAAAATGCCATTTGGCTGGGAAGAGGCAGTAAAGATCTATACAAAGGACAGTTTACTGGAGTATGGTCATGTGCCCTACCATATCATTACGATGAAGAACAAGCTGACAGCGGCATTCCGGTCAGGGAACAAAGACAGTATATTATTTTATGCCACAGATCTCGCCCATTATATCGGGGATGCGAATGTGCCCCTCCATAATTCACTTAACTATGATGGACAACTCTCCAACCAAAATGGTTTGCATAGTCTATGGGAAAGCATGATACCTGAGCTGGAGATCGAACAGTATAATTTATACAGCCGCCATAAAGCCAGTTACCTGGCTAACCCGGAACAAAAGATCTGGGATTGTATCAGGAGAGCACACAAGATGCTGCCCGATGTTTTCGGAAAGGAGATCGAAGCCACGAAAGGATTTACAGATTCCACCAAATTCAGGGTGCAGATGCGCAGGGGCAAGGAAGTAAGATCATTTACCCCCGCTTTTGCCAAAGCCTATAACCTGTTGTTGGGTCAGAGCATCAATGACCAGTTATTGAACTCGGCGAATATGATCGCCGATTTCTGGTATACCGCCTGGGTGGATGCGGGCAAACCTGACCTGTCGGCCATATCACCAATGTCTCCCGGTGTAACTAAGTCTACGCTGAAAGGAGAACTGAAAGCATGGAAAAGGAATGAGCTGATCAAAAAAAGCCTGCTGTTGTCCAAAAAACAGCCACCCCAAACGCAGCCATAAACACTTAGTGGTCTCTGCTCCAAAAAATACGGTAACCCTATCGTAAGAACTCACTGGTCTCTTACAGGTATTCTTCTTTTTATCGCCGGGGGTCGATGCCCGGATCCGCTTTAAAATATCTCCAGGCAATATGGGTAATCTACGCTTGTGTTGATTGTCTGCAACTTATAAAATGGATAAGTAAATTTTCTTAGGAATTTTTCACGGCACTTTACGTTGATTTACTATTTCAACCGTGATTTCTGCGTTCTACATTTGTCGTAGAAAATCTGTACCTCATGACCAAAATCTACGTAACCTGCCTGTTGGCATTTTTAATCGTTTCTACTTACTGTTTCGGGCAAACCGGAGTAAATACAGTTTCCACAGTTACCACTATCAGCGTGGCCGGTGGAACTTCCAGTCAGGTCATTAAATCCCATCCGGATGCAGTTAATGGTGTGCAGGAAAACACAAACTATACTGTTAAGTATAATAATAATGGTAACGTGAACATCAATAGTTTCACGATCTCCGGCAAAACATATGTAAAGTATGGTCTTTTTGATACCATCATTCAGCGACGTGTGGCGAATGCCTGGGAAACAACGGGAGGTAACAAGCAACAGATCTATTGTGAAGGGCCCTTACTGATCGACAACCTTTTTCATACCATGAATTTCCCGGTAGCTTTTCCGCAGGTGATCAACCATGCTTATATGGAACGGGTAATGAAGGAAGGATATATCAATCGCGGCAGTGACAATGTGTTCAACAATGACCCTAACTCTGATCAGACCTTTAACAATATCGAACGTGTGGATTTTGTTACTACAGACGCGGTTGCCAGTAATTATACAAACCTGGCAGGCTTTCTTATCGCCGAAAGAGGAGGTAATGACCCGTTCAAAATTGCCGCTATTACGGGTATCGATGCAAACGGTAATCCTACATCCTTTGGATCGGTGCTTTCCGTGAATGCGTCTGCTTATGGAAATAATATTACTTCGGCAGTGACCTATGTAATGAGAAAAGATGCGACCGATAACGCACTTCGACCGTTTTCACTTGTAACCTCCCAGGGCATACGTGCGGTATTTATAAGTTTTAGTAACCTTGGGATTGTGACTAACCAGAAGATATATGGTTATTCACTGATGGCAGCGGATGTAACGGCTACTACCAGTGCACAATTGCTCAATTACACCAACAACACC
>DASYLC010000044.1:0-10640 GCA_036009775.1 Chitinophagaceae bacterium | reverse complement strand
AGGCGCGGGGCTTACCGTAGTTTGTTCCGGTACAGTTGCTTTGATCACCGGCTTTTTTTGTTCTGCAACAGCCACTGTTTCTGTTTTCCTGAATGACCATTGTTGTGGTACGGACAACAGCGGCAGGCTGAAAGAGATAAGCAGGCAAAGAACAAGGACATACCGGTTTATCCTGTAAAAGGTTTCCTTGCGGAGCAATAATTTATAAAAAATAAGACAACCTGCAAGGATCAAAGCCACATTGATGATATAAGGTATCATTGTTTGTTTGATTTAATCATTTTAAGAATTTCATTTAATTCATCTTCCGAAAGATTCTGCTCTTTGGCAAAAAAGGCCAGCATGCGGGGGTATGAATTATCGAAATACTGGCTGACGACATCTTTCATCGCGTGTTTTTGATACTCTTCTTTGGAGACCAACGGAAAGTAGCGGTACACATTTCCTACAGAGTCGTGATCCAGGAATCCTTTTTCTTCCAGTATCTTGACCATAGTGGCCACACTATTATAATGCGGTTTGGGATCGGGAAGATGCGGGATCACTTCTTTGATAAATGCCTTTTCCAGGTCCCAGTAGACCTGCATGATCTGTTCTTCTCTTTTAGCCAGTTTTTGCATCAGAAATAAAGTTTCCCAATATTAGTACTAATTGATTAGTAGACAAACTAATTTATTAGGAATGAAGAGAGAATATTCCCATGACTCCGGGAAGCCAGATGTTATTCATTGATAAACAACAGGATAGAATAAAATAGGAAGGAGCGTCTCTTTAGGATTTTCTGTATGAGCGGTTTGGCTTCGGGACAGATACACTATTTAAACCACCCGAACAGTCCGCTGGATGCCTCCATACCGACGAATACTCCATCCTCCCGTAATTCGACAGGCCAGTGTTTTAAATAATAACCTTCCCCGCTCACATTGCGGCCGTTGGCCATATTGTATTTATAGCGATGCAACGGACAAACAATATTCCCCAGCGCATCGATATATCCATCGGCAAGAATGGCCCCGGCATGCGGGCATTTGTATGTAAAAGCAAATGCGGTTTCGTTGTGTTTGCCGATGCAAATCTTTTTACCGTTAACTACTGCAACGGCAATTTGATTGTCTGCAAAATTCAATTCGTTGAGATGATCAGCGATCTTATGCCAGGTGTATTTTTTTTCGGTCATGATAATTTGGCCACGAAAGCACACGAAATTACACGAATGAGATAATTTGCCGGCGCAAATTGTTTTAACCACAGATTACACAGTTAATTTGAATAGATCCATTGTTAGATTGAACAGTTGGAGCATAACTGTGCAATCTGTGTGTATTCCTCTGTGCTTCCGCGCAGCGGAAACTGTGGTTAAAAAAGCGGATATGCCGGCGGATGTAATAGAAAATAATAAAGACTGAGAGACGAGGAACCCTCCTTCGGAGAGCAGGAGACCTTTAATACAAAAAATCTGTCTTATACGGATACCTTATCCTGTACAACTCTCGTACCTTATTCAGTATAGTATTCCGCAACACCTCGATATTTGTTTTTTCAATAGCTGAGATAAAGACAGCATTCCCGTTGGTCTCGTTGTTCCAGCGGTCACGCAGGTCTTCCAGTATTTCTTTCTTCGTACCCGGCTCCAGCCATTCGTCAAAGGTCTGTGCTTCGTAAAGATCCATTTTGTTGAAAATGGTGATCGTGGGTTTTTCCGAGGCATCCAGCTCCTGTAATGTTTTATTCACTACACCCAATTGCTCTTCATAGGCTGGGTGGGAAGTATCCACCACATGTAATAATATATCGGCTTCCCTTACCTCATCCAATGTGCTTTTAAAACTTTCCACCAGGTGATGCGGCAGCTTCCGGATAAAACCGACCGTATCGCTTAATAAAAAAGGAGTGGTCTCAAAAACAACTTTGCTGGTGGTAGTATCCAGTGTGGCGAATAATTTATTCTCCGCGAATACATCTCTTTTGCTCAGCAGGTTCATGATCGTGGATTTACCCACATTGGTATAACCAACCAGCGCCACCCGGATGAATTCACCGCGGTCCTTTCGCTGGGTGAACGCCTGTTTATCGATATCCGCCAGTCTTTTTCTCAGCAAAGAGATCTTATCTCTTACGATACGACGGTCAGTCTCGATCTCCGTTTCACCGGGACCTCTTGTGCCGATACCACCACCTAAACGTTCAAGGTGTTTCCACATACCGCGGAGACGCGGAAGTATATACTGGTATTGTGCCAGCTCCACCTGGGCTTTAGCCTGTGCGGTCTTGGCCCTTCTTGCAAAAATGTCAAGGATCAGGTCGCTCCGGTCGATCACTTTTACCCCGATCGCTTTTTCAATATTATTGATCTGCGCACCGGTAAGTTCGTCGTCGAAGATCACGACACGTACATCCTTCCCTTTTACATAACTACCGATCTCCTCCAGCTTGCCTTTACCTACAAAGGTCCGGCTGTCGGGATGCTGTAATTTCTGGGTGAAACGTTTGACAGTGACGGCTCCCGCGGTCTCTGCTAAAAAGGCCAGTTCGTCCAGGTACTCCTGCACCTGCTGTTCGGTCTGATCTTTATGCACCATTCCCACCAGCACTGCTTTCTCTTCTTTCTCTATCCTGTTCTGTTTATCAAGCATAATAATAATTAATGCCGGAGGGTGATTCAAAGAATGTTGTTTGTCATGCTTCGATAAACCTGTCTGCCGACAGGAAGGCTCAGCATGACACAAAGAATCGGGTGTTCACCATCTTCCGGCAGGCAAAACTATAAAAAAAGCGGCCTGTTTGAGGGCCGCTTTACTATTATTGTTGGAATAATTACAGTCCGCTTAATGTTAACCCGATCGAGTAGGGTCTTACTTCAGGTCCCAGGCCATCCTTGAACAAAGGGGTAAACTGGTAAGATCCGAATAGTGTAAAATGTCCCATACCGATCCTTCCCATAGCCGAGAGACGTTGCTTATTGAAAAAACGTTTACTGGCTTCCTTCATCACATAATCGTTGAGCGTGGTTCCCGTCTTGTTCTGGAGCTTGGTATTTCTTGTATGTGCGTTGATCAGGGTTCCCACTTTCACACCAATGGCAAACTTGAAACCATTGCCTGTTTCGGGGTGTGCAGAATACCGGAACTCGATCGGTGCTTCGAGATAGACGGTGGCCAGTTTTGTTTTTTTGAAATTATTGGTATCCGAGACATTGGTAAAGTTGATATCGGCCGTATTGTCCTTGATACCCACATGGGTCTTTGTAAAAAGCATATGATCAGAAGCGATCCCGGGTCCGAAAGCCATACTTAGTTTCGGATTGGTCTTGAACGGGAAATCGAACATGAAATAAACATTAAAGGTCTTGGCCAAACCGGCTGTATTGATGGTGTCAGGGATACCCGCCCAGTTGAGATAGCCGAATTGCACCAGGAAATGGTCATTCGGGCGGTTGCTCATGTCAGGGATCTCTTTCTTTTTTGTTTCCTGCGCCAACAGGCTCAGGCTCAGCAAAACACAGACAGACAGCGATATAATTTTCTTCATATATTTTTTAGTAGTGGACAAATGTATTGGCATCCCGGTTAACAAAAGGTTAAAGAGTCAGCCTAATGGAATAAGGAATGACAAATAAGAAATAAGGAATGAGAAAGTGATGGTGAGACTACTTTCTCATTCCTTATTCTTTATTTCTTATTTCTCATTCTGTGGACCCTGCAGGGCACGATCCTGCGACCCCCTGATTATGAGTCAGGTGCTCTAACCAACTGAGCTAAGGGTCCGATCCCGCAAAACGGGTACTATTTTAAACACAAAGAGCTTAATTATCCGGGCTGCAAAAATAGCGAAAATGACCCGTTAATCAAATCCGTTTTAATCAGGAGGATTTTCTTAGATTTATGGTGACGACATGCCTGAGAATGACCATATAAGAAGACTATTATCTGCGATTGCCCTGGATAATGACCAGGGAGCTTACAAAGAACTATTTATCCTGCTGCACAAGCCCCTGAAACAGTTCGCCTATTCGATCCTGAAATCGGGGGAAGAGGCAGAGGAACTTGTTTCGGATGTCTTTATAGGCATCTGGCAAAAAAAAGAGAAGCTTACCACTATCGGATCACCGCTGTTTTATTTCTATACTACTGTAAAGAACCTGGCCATTACCCGGCTTAAGAAGCAAAAAAGACAGGCCAGTATATCCCCGGAAGACTGGCTGGTGCAGATGAACAGCATTTATTTCGATCCTGAACAGCTGATGATGACGGAGGAAATGCTCCGCCAGGTAAAAAATGCAGTGAATGAACTGCCCCACCGGTGCCGGATGATATTTAAAATGATCAAAGAAGACGGGCTTAAGTACAGAGAAACGGCTGAACTGCTTCATCTTTCAGTTAAAACCGTAGAAGCTCAAATGGCCATTGCGCTTCGCCGTGTTGCCAAATGCATGCACGTAGACCTGAAGCCTTCCACCCGGCCTCATTTCTTCAGTAAAAAATAAGTTAAAATTTTTTTAGGGGTAAATCATGGTTTAGAGTGTCTTATTATAAGACACAGCTAACTACGCATGAGCCAGGAAAAATTTTGGGTACTGCTTACTAAAAAATTATCAGGAGAAGCTTCCGCTGAGGAACTGAAGGAATTGGAGAACCTGATCACCGAAAACCCCGGATGGCAGTATGCTATTCAGAATCTTGGCGATCTCTGGAATCAACAACCTCCCGCCGATCATATGCAGGCCGAAGATGCTTACATGCTTCACCTGCACCGCATGACAGAAATGAGTATACCGTTTGGCGATTCATTTCCAGAGCTCCCGCCTGTCACTGCAAGGAACAGCATACGAAAATGGTACTGGGTCGCAGCCGCTGCTGTTATCATTACACTGGGCTACCTGGGGTTTAGTAAGCTGCTTTCTAAAACCGGCGGGGAAAAACCGGTTACCCAAAAAGAGGTAAATGAAATATCTACCCGCAAAGGATCCAAATCTGAAATAAAATTACCGGATGGCTCGCTGGTATGGCTCAATGCAGGAAGCAAGCTGACCTATACAAAAGAATATGGCCAGTTAAACCGGGAAGTGTCCCTGACAGGAGAAGGCTATTTTGATGTGGTAAAAATGAAGGACAAACCTTTTATTATCCATACTTCCAATATCAATATCAAAGTACTGGGTACTGTTTTCAACGTAAAAGCCTACCCCGAGGATAAACAAACGGAAACCAGCCTTATCCGGGGCAGCATTGAAGTCACTATCAATAACAGGCCCAGCGACAAGATCATTCTTTCGCCCAATGAAAAACTGGTCGTGGAAAACGAGATTTTCCTGAAGAAGGAGGCCGAAAAATATAACCTGAAATATACTCCGCCTACGGTATCGGTAAACAAGCTGAAATATAACCAGGAAGACAGTACCGTAGTGGAAACGCAGTGGGTGGCTAATAAATTAGTATTTAATGACCTCTCCTTTGGAGAGATTGTTGTGATGATGGAAAGGTGGTATAACGTTGTCATCGACCTCCATGACGAAGTGCTGGAACAAACAAGGATGACGGGAAATTTCGAGAAAGAATCGATCGGCCAGGCACTGGAAGCCCTGAAATTAACGATACCGTTCAGGTATGATCAAACGGAAAATAAAATAATTATTCACCGCTAACACCAGGACTACATGAATATTTATACCAATACATCCTGACCAATAAGAACAAAAGCGGAGTTCCGGTGCAACGGAACCCCGCAAGGTTAAAAAAAGACAGTCCCGCAAAAAGCAGGACGCAATTAGTAACCCCTTCAAACGTAAAGTATGGAAAAAAATGAAACAGCCCCTGTTTCAGCAAAGGTTCTTTTCTACTTAAAGATTGCTAGAATTATGAAACTTACGACTGCTTTGCTGTTATTTGTTTGCCTCCAGGTTTCTGCCACCGGCTGGTCCCAGGAAAGGATCACGCTGAAAATGAATGCAGCGGAAATCAAAAAAGTATTACTCGCTATTGAAAAGAAAAGCGATTACCGGTTTCTTTTTACCGAAGATGCCGTAAAAGGAAAGCCCCGTGTTTCGATTGACGTGGTCCAGGCTACCGTGTCTGAAATACTGGATAAAATATTAGTCAGTACCGGATTAGCCTATAAGATCCTCGGAACGAATCTTATTGTTTTGAAAGAAGGCGGACCGGCTACGGTCATCGACGACCAGGAGATCAAAGTAACCGGGAAAGTGACCTCGGCAACGGGTGAACCGCTTGCCGGTGTTTCCGTCCAGGTCAAAGGAACCAGGACCGGAACGACCACCGATGCCAATGGTAATTTCTCTATCACGGTACCCGACGATGCGGTACTGGTATTCAGTTCGGTGGGATATGAAAGTACAGAAGTAACCGTTGCGGGAAAATCAACCCTAGCGGTTAGCCTGGTCATATCAGAAAAGATCCAGGATGCGGTTGTGGTGATCGGTTATGGTACGGCCCGTAAAAAAGACCTGACAGGTTCGGTCGCCAGTGTGTCCGGGGCCGAGCTGGCCAAACAACCCGTATTGACTGCCACACAGGCTGTACAGGGTAAAGTAGCCGGTGTGCAGGTGATCTCCAGCGGTGACCCCAATGCACTTCCGGTCATCCGCATCCGCGGAACAGGTACCATGCTTGCCGGTGCCAATCCTTTATATGTAGTGGATGGAATTATCAATGATGATATCAGGAATATCAATTCAGCGGATATTGTAAGCATGGAAGTATTGAAAGATGCTTCTGCTACCGCTATCTATGGTATGCGTGCCGCGAATGGCGTGATCCTCATCACCACTAAAAAAGGCAAACCCGGTAAACTGGTGATCAACTACGATGCGACCGTGGGTATTAAAGAAGCAACACGTCTCGTCAATATGGCCGGGGCCAACCAGTATGCAGGCTATATCAATGAAGCCAGCGTTTATTATGGCAGTGGTGACAGTATCGTAACACAATCTATGTTGCAGGCCGGCAGTAATACAGATTGGTACGATGAAATATTAAAAAGAGGATTTTTCCAGAATCATAATATTTCGTTGTCCGGCGGAAGTGATAAAATAAATTATTTCCTGAGTGCCGGTTATCTCCATGATGAAGGGATCATCCGCACCAACGATTTCAAACGTTTCACCGTAAGAAATAATAATGATTACAAGATCACTAAAAATTTCAGGGTATCTACATTGCTTTCGTACAGTCGTTCTGATATCAGGAATGTAGACCTGAATGGATTTAATATCGCTTACCGCGCCGCGCCGTATGTTGTTGGCAAGCTGGGCGATAAATACGGGAATACTTCACTGGCCAATAACGTAGGCAACCCGATCCTGGACCAGGATAAAAATAATAACTCAGGGTTAGGCGATCGCTTCCAGGCAAACATAGTAGCTGAATTAAAACCAGTGACCTGGCTTACAATGAGAACCAGCTTTGGAGTTGACAAAAACAATTTCAGAAGTGTTAACTATGGGTACCGGTATCTTGCAACAGGGCCTGATAATGTATTTCTCAGTGAAGGAAGCAACCAGGTAAGAAAAAACAGCAGCCTGACCATTGAAGAGAGCCAGGGTAACCGCTGGGTATGGGATAATACGGCTACGATCACCAAACGATTTGGATCCCATAATTTCAATTTACTGGTAGGTACAACGGCTGAACAGATCAAGAGTAATAAACTGGGTGGTTTCAGAAGGGATGTTCCGGAAGACCCCGATCAATGGTATCTCAACGCCGGCACCTCGATCGGTGCCACGAACACTAACGAAGGTGATAAATCAACCAGGAACTCTTACCTGGCCAGGCTGAATTATAATCTGAGCGATAAATATTTTTTGACCGCTACCGGAAGGTACGACGGCAGCTCGCGATTACCACAGGATAACAGGTGGGGTTTCTTTCCTTCTGTGGGCGCCGGCTGGGTGATCAGCAGTGAACAATTCATGGATAACCAGAAGATATTCGACAATCTGAAATTGCGGGCCAGTTATGGTAAAGTAGGTAATGATGGAATTCCAAGTAACCTGTTTCGGCCCCTGGCTACCATTAATCTTCCTTACTTCTTCGATGGGCAGGAAGTATTGAATATCCGCCTGGCGGAATTGGCTGACCAGAACCTGCAATGGGAAGTTACCACGGAGACCAATATCGGCCTGGAGTTCACGCTTTTAAAAAATCGCTTATCCGGTACCGTTGACCTGTACAGCCGCAAAACTACCGATGCGCTTACTGAGGTCAATGTGCCAGCTATTTTGGGCGACCCGGACAACAAGTATATTACAAATGCCGCCAACTTTACGAATAAAGGTGTTGAGCTGAGTCTTGACTGGAAAGATAATATCGGCAGTGACTGGAAATACAGCGTAGGTGGTAATATTGCTTTTAATAAAAACAGAATTAATGGTCTTAATGGTGGCCAGCCGAGAATAGACGGTGGCGTTGGTGGGCAGGGAACTACCACAAAATCTGATAACGGGCAACCGATAGGCAGCTTCTACCTGTTGCAGGTGGTGGGTATTTTTCAGACACCGGAAGAGATCGCGGCATCAGCACAGCCGGGAGCCAAGCCGGGAGACCTGCGTTACCTCGACACCGACAAGAATAATACGATCAACGCAGATGACCGGGTTTATCACGGATCATACCAACCCAAGATGACCTATGGTGTAAATGGAAGTATAACCTACAAAACCATTGATCTCTCTGTTGGAGGTTATGGAACCGGCGGAGGTAAGATATATAATGGTAAAAAAGCTTCCCGTGCGGATTTCAGGGACAATGTAGAGACAATAGTAGCGCTCGACAGGTGGACACCGAATAATCCAAGCACCAGCATACCACGGGCAAATACGCAGGAATTACCGGCTTCCACCTACTTCCTGGAGAAAGGAGATTTTTTCCGTATCAATAACCTGACGCTGGGTTACGCGTTATCAAAAAATATGTTGTCAAAATTCAAGATGCAAACGCTGAGAGTATTTGTAACTGTTCAGAACCTGGCCACATTTACTAATTACAGCGGCTTTACACCGGAGATCAGTACCGGGGGTACACTGGCGGCGGGAATTGAGTCAGCTATCTATCCTACCACCAGGACCTTTGCATTGGGTGTGAATGTTGGCTTTTGATAATATTTAAAACCGATAACATGAAAAGAATAATCATATATAAACTATCGTTCCTGCTGTTTGCATCTACGGTAATGACAAGTTGCAAAAAATCGTTTTTAGACGTGGATCCGCAGGGCCAAACGACCGAAGTACTGGCGCTTACAGATCCCGGTGCAGCTGAAAAACTGGTCGGAGGTATTTACAACACATTTTATTTCGGCGGCTTTGATAAAACAACCGTGGGCTTTTTATGGCAGATTTGTAATGATGTGGCCAGTGATGATGCCGACAAAGGAAGTACGCCGGGAGATTTCAATACAAATGGTCTCGGTGATGTAGATAATTTTATACATACACCCGGCAATACCATTTTCAATAATATCTGGCGCGGTCATTTCGAAGCTATCATCGCTGCCAATAAGGCCATCGATATATTGGGAAAAAGTACGATCGGTGCGGCTGTCAAAACCAGGTTGCTGGGCGAAGCGAGATTCCTCCGTGCCCTGTTTTACTTTAACCTGGTACGCTTTTTTGGAGATGTGCCGCTTGTTACATTTGTACCGCAGCCATCAGATGGCAACAGCGATGCGCTGAATACCCGTGCTACCAAAGCTGTCGTGTATACGCAGATCATCGGGGACTTCCAGTTCGCGGTCGACAACCTTCCGTTAAAAGGCGATGCGGCCACACAAGTAGGTCGTGCCAACAAAGGCGCCGCGCAGGCTTACCTGGCCAAAGTTTATATGTACCAGGGGAATTGGGCAAAAGTGCTTGAACTGACGAACGCAGTCATTACTTCCAACAAATACGCACTGGTCAACGATTATGCGTTGATCTTTAGAGAAAAATCCGTAGGCGGACAAGGTGGCAATAATAACAGCGAGTCTATTTTTGAAGTTCAAACCGGGGTGAATGTCGGAGAAAATGCCGCTTGCAAGATATTCAGCAATGGCCAGGGCCCGAGAGGAAGAGGTGGCTGGGAAGATCTTGGATTTGGATTTAATAATCCAAGCACGAACCTGGCAGGTTCGTATACAGCAGGCGACACAAGAAAAGATGCTACCATCATCTTTATTAACCCTACACAACCTGCACCCAACAGTACGGGCACGGTATTATGGGATGGTTACAGGATCCCTTCAAAAGACTCGGTAGAAAACGACCGGTATAGTTACAAAGCCTATCACAGTCCTATCGCAGAATCCCAACAGTTGTCAGGCAGTAAGGATGATAAGCCTAAAAACGTGAGGCTGATGCGGTATGCCGAAGTATTATTAATGTATGCTGAAGCATCTGCTGTGCTGGGTAGCGGTGATGGCGTTAATAAATTAAACCAGGTAAGAGCCAGGGCTAATCTTGGAGTCACCACGTTAACGCAGGCCAACGTTTGGAATGAAAGAAGGCTGGAACTGGCAATGGAAGCCGACAGGTTCTTTGACCTGGTTCGCCAGGGCCGTGCTTTCACCGTATTAAATGCAGCCGGCAAACCTTTTGTAGCGAATAAGCATGAAGTGTTCCCGATACCACAGGCACAACGTGACCTGAG
>DASYLC010000043.1:0-4119 GCA_036009775.1 Chitinophagaceae bacterium | reverse complement strand
TTTTCAGCAGGCACGGGTCTTTCCGGAACAAGCTCTGTCACGGAAGGATTGAACTTTACATCACCTCCCAATCCTTTGTTCAATACACCCACACCCTCCCAGTTGATCACGGCACCATCGCTGATCTGCTTCTTCATATCAAAAGCAAAATCATTGAAACGGAATATCGCTTCCCGGTCGGTGATACCCAGCGAAGCTGCCAGCCAGCTGAAGAAACGCTGACCCGGCATATAACTTCCCGCCTGCAGCGACAGGACATACGAAGGCGGGTTGATCCTTTTACTGGGAAAATCGACAAGGGCTGGCTTTCTTTCCAATAAAAAAGTGCCGATACCCGGCACTGGTAATTCTTTATGCTGAATAAGGTATTGATACAATTCTGGATACATGGTACAGTCGTTATCTTTTTAGCCCGTTCAACGCAGCAAGTTCAAAAGGATCGGCTCGCCTGGTTCTCCGGCAGCTGTTCGTTACAAAGGTATTGGCAGAATAACTGGTTATTATCTCCCGGGTCGTTTTCTTTTTTTGTTTTTTCTCCACAATGGCGCCATAACTATACCGGCTGCCATAGATCACAAAATCATAAAAGCCCTTTGGTATTCCGGGCAGATCCATATAATAAGGAAAATATATCCCGCATCCACTGCCCTCGCGGGCCGTAATTACATAGATCGTATCCGGCAGAACGGTTGATGATTTATAGTTAGTGTCCACAACAACAGTGACCCTTAGAAAATATTCCCGGTCTGCAACTGGTTTGAAACGTCTTTTGCCAATTCCAAAACGCAAACCCCGCTGATCCGGGTAGGCCGCAGAAAGATAGGAAACTGTGTCAGTCGCAATGATATGTCCTTTGATGACCAGGTAAGAATCAGTAAATTCCTGTTCGACGCTCCTGACAGATTCGCAATCACAAGCCATAGCTTTTGACCATAAGCCCGCGCCAAGCAAAATGATACTTAAGAGAAAGGATTTACCCGAATTTCTTTCGGAGAACCACATTATTTGTTCTTTTGATCGAACGAAAATACGATTCCACCGACAAAGTTGAACCCATATACCGGGTACTGGTTCCAGCGCTGGTATTCCTTGTTGAAGATATTATTGAATTGTGTCCAGAGGTTGATATTCTTCGTGATCTTGAATTCGAGACCGGCATTCAGGTCTTTGGCGCCACTTAGTCTTCCGGCTGTGCCATCCTGCTTCAGGTAGCGCGGTCCGCTCCAGGCGAAAAGATCTGTTTTTAGCCAGAGGTCTTTAATGATCTGTAAGCGCATTGCGGCTTTCAATTCCAGCGGGATCATTCCCCATGCTTTGGCATTATCTTTTAGCCCGGAATATTGATTGAACTGCAAGCCGGTGATCAGGGAGAATTTTTCATGAATAGCAAAACCGAGTTCACCTCCAAAATTGGTGACATTGATCCGTCTTTCATTTACAACACGGAATGACTTACCCCCCAATCCCGGTGTATAATCATTCACGAACAGGGGCTGGTTATTGAGCCTGTTGAAAGCCACTTTGGCTGCATAGCTGAAATGCTCACCCACAGATCCTTTGAAACCGGCAAAACGTTCTTCGATCCAGGTGTTCTTAAAGGTGGCCGGTAACCATAACCAGGGATTCTGCGATGCCAAATACTGGTAAGTTGTTTTCCGGACATACCCTGTCCATCCTGCCTGGAAAGTGAATCGTTTGTCGTAGGTGACGATATCGGCCAATACATTGGGAAACATCTTAAATGTCTTGTTGTCCCAGGAAGGACGGATACCCGCCTGCACATTGATCTTTCCTGTTTTATACAATACTGAAGGAGAGATATAATACATCGTATTGTTCAGGGTTGTCTTATTATTGGGTGAAAGACGGGTCAGGTCAAACGTGATCCCGAGATTGACGGCCCATTCCTTGCCGATCTTTTTTTGCAAAGGGAGATTCACTACCGTATTACTTTCAGAGTTCTTCAGGTTGTCGGTGAACACATCGATCTTCACTTCAGGCCAGTAGGTCAGGCCAAACGCAGTGGGATTCATATTATGCATCGCCACACGACCGGATATGGTTTGAAAACTTTGTTTGAGTGAGTCGATACTGAATACCAGCGAAGCGGGTTCATACCCGTATTTATAGGTCTTGTGCTGATTCATCCCGATACTGGCATCCCATTCGAGATTATTGCCTGACTTAAAGAACCCGGATAATTTAAGATCGGTATTGGTGAATTTCTGAAAAT
Organism: Chitinophagaceae bacterium; assembly: GCA_036009775.1. Taxonomy (GTDB): domain Bacteria; phylum Bacteroidota; class Bacteroidia; order Chitinophagales; family Chitinophagaceae; genus JJ008. Next base: position 1,886 of record DASYLC010000043.1, on the reverse strand, counting down.
CCCTTTTCCCGTCCGAGCCCACATGTTTCGCATAGATATTCAGTCCCGCTGTTTTCCCATCGCCAAAAGAGATACCCGCCTGTACAAATGGGGTACGCAGACTTCCAAAGCCTGCTTTCACATAACTGCTGTTATCGAATTTCATGACCGAGTCGATATCCATCGCAAGCGGTTTCAATGCCCCCGGCTGGTAAGCCAGTAAAAGGTTCTGGTTAGGAATATCGTAATTCAATTTTGCTTTCGTGGTATCGGCCGGTGGCGGTGACGCATTAAAATTGATCTTGGCTGCTTCCCGTAACACGGGCTTGAAGCTGGATATGATATCCACCCCTCCTTTCTTAGTGGTATCGATCTGTGAAAATGAAATTCCAAAAGAGAAAATCCCAAATCCCAACAGCAATGATCTGTATAACCTTTGTTTTACCATTTTACAATTCATTTCGTTCTGTGCTTGTTCGTTTTTCAACTGAGTCCTTGTTCCTTTGATGCGATAACTATTATCTGTTATCTATCATCTTTTATCTAGTATCTAGTTACCGACCTTACTCGATTTCCCCTCCTCCTCCGTCGCTCTGTCCAGTTTCACCTGTGCCTCTCCTTTCAGTTCCGCATTGATCGTATTATCAACCACACTCTGGAAAGTGGCTTTGGCATTGAAATAATCTTTTTGCTTGAAATAAACATCACCCAGCAGGATATAGGCTTTGGTTACCCAGAAATCATATGACCCGGATTTATTGATCGTTTCAAAAGCCGCTTTCTCCGCTTCCGCTAATTTATCTACCTGCAGCCAGCAACTGGCGATCTCGTAACGGGCTTCTGCCGCTAATGCTGCTTTATTGAGTTGCACGACGGATTTGAAATTGGTGATCGCAAGATCATACTGCCCGCCCACCTGGTAAGATTTGGCGATCGCCATATTCGCCAGCGTTTTATCATCCGCACTGCTGCCCTTCGCTTCCGTGAGTTCTTTCGCATTGTCAATAGCTTCAGCCCATTTCTGTTGCTGGTACTGGCAGCGTAACAAACCTCTCATCGCTTCCAGTTTATTTTCCTGGCTGGCGGTGATCTGTTTTAATTGTATATAATATCTCTCCGCCGCAGGGTAATTCTTTAATTCAAAGAAATTGATCCTTGCAGCGATCAGTACAGATCTTTCCGCGAACTGGTTGGGCGCCTGGGCAGCTACCGCATCATAGCCCACCAGTGCATTGTTCCAGTCCTTTCTTGCATTGTATATCTCCGCCCTGTTGAAATTCGCTTCCAGCGCATATACACCATTGGGGAATTTTTGCAGGTAATTATTGAATCCTGCCAGCGCCTCATTCATCTTCTGGTCATCGTATTGCTTTTCCGCGGCAGCCCAGGTCAGTGAATCTTCCGTGCTTACGCTGAGCGGGCGACCGGCATCCCGCATAAAGCCGGCATACTCGTCGGGTTTGGCATCCTCTATATAAATGGTCTTCACATTATCCAGTGCATCTTCCGCTTCCGGCGAACTCGGATATTTATCGACCAATGTCTTGAACTGCTTTAATGCCTCGGCATTATTATTCAGGTTGTAATAAGCGGTACCGATCTTTAAATAAGCCTGTGGTACCAGGCTGGCATTACCGCTGGTAGTAGCTACAGTGGTCAGGTAAGGGATCGCTTCGGCCCATTTCTCATCGCCCATATAGGTATTGGCGATCTCCATATTGGCATCGATCGCCAGGGATGATTTGGGGAATTTCCGGATCATCGTATTCATCAGTGCGATCTTATCCTTCGGGCTTCTTACACCGGCCAGCATTGCGTTCTGGAAAGTGGCATAGTCTTCGGCAGGCCAGGAAAGTTTTACCACATTATCATACATCGTTTTCGCCCGGGCATAATCCTTCAGCATA
>DASYLC010000042.1:0-8476 GCA_036009775.1 Chitinophagaceae bacterium | reverse complement strand
TATGTGGTAACCCACCAGTCCTTCCTTAGTGGCCATCGCGAAATATTGCAAACCAGTTTTTTTATCTGTATAAAATAAATTCTCCCCCTCTTTTAATTGTTTGCTGTTGATTTGGGGTATGAGGCTGGTGGCCTGGTTCAGTGCTTTTACACTAACACTAACAAAACCGTTGTTCTGACAACCCCGCATGCACTCCCGCTTTTCATCCGAATTACTGTATCGGTCGCAGAATCTCATACATTCTTTGTATTCTTCCCCTGTGTAACTGTTGCGCATTTGTGCATTTGCAGTGACAGTAAAAAACAAGAAGAAAGTAAAAAGAGAAAAGAGTAATTTTTTTCTCATTGCTTTTGATCCTGGGACCGGGCTGATTGTGGACGAGTTTGTGATTTTCATGATTTTAAAGTTAATTGTTGTGCCTACTCTGATAAGGTTTTCGGCATTCCCTGTTAGAAATATTTATTACCGGTAGCAAACGCATGAGTTCCCGAAGCAAGCAGCATCAGGTCCGCAGACATTTGTTGTGAACATATCGTTACAGTCAGCATCACCAGAACAGACGCAGAATTTTTGTGAGCATTGGAATTGTACGGAGGGGATCATTACGATAGGTTTTCCTTGCTGTACACCCCTGGCATTGGTAAGCGTAAAACTTACTATTTTCCTGTTCTTATATTCAATATAAAGCAGGTCGCCTGTCCGGAGCCGCATGAAGTTTTGCCCCTGGACAAGTGCTTTTGGATCGACGTACTGAACGGTCTTATTATTCTTTATTTTGGCTTGTATACTTGCGCGGGGTATTTCTTTCGCTTTATTTAAAGATATGTTTGCCTGCGACATGGCGCCGGCAGCGAATAACGTCATTGAAAGAATCAATAGTAAGTGTTTCATTTTTTATATTTTTTATTTTAACCTACTCTCTCCCAGGTTTTCGGCATCCCCTGTCGTGGTTTTTGCTGGAGTTTATCCAACGAAAGCACCCGACAAAGATGGTGGAGCAGGGAGGATGGAAACAACGGTCAAACGACCATACCGCGGGCATTTTAAACGGAAACTATTTCCGTCTTTTAACGGATAAGATTTGATAACTTCCCCATTACTTTCACCAAGCCAACTATTTTTTCACCAAATCATTTAATTATGAAAAAGATCTTATTAGCGACAAATATTTTGTTGCTGGGGATTATTGTCTTCCAGGCATGCAGTACAAGCAGTACATCCAATCCGGGCAGGTCCTGTAGCTCTTGCGGGGATCCTAATGCACGTTTGGAAGGGGTGATCAGCGGTGATCTGCTGGATACACTATCCGGTGCATATCTCGCGGATGTTTATAAATCCTTCGTATCAGATGTGGAAAATGTTCATATCGACCCCAATCATGATCATAGTACGGAAAGGGTGATCCCGGATTACAGAACAGGCAGAGATTCCGATGCCTTATCCATGTTCTTTGATCTCGGGAAAATAAAGACTTTCATATCGAAGGTTGAGAATTCTGTCTGTACAAGCGGGTGCGATACTTCTATAAAATTGGGTATACGATTTTACTACATAAAGTATCGCTTCGATCTTGATAAGGATAATGAGTTAGCCGGGCTTCCGAGGAATTACAATAATAAACATGCGCTTGCCATGGTGCCTGTTTATAAAAGTAAAAGAGACGGCAAATGGTATGATTTCTTTTTCAACCCGAATCCGGTTTCCGGAGCAGGCTGCGTTTTTGACCGTACGATCATTGATATAGATGGGGGCTATAATACATTCGCATTAGTTGGTGGCGATGGTGACGGAACGAACCATGGCGGTGTGGGGCCACCTCCTGCACCCGGTACTTTCCCAACTTCTGAGGAACAATAAATAACCGAAAATTATGTCCCTATTTCTTTTTATACTCAACGGCTTTGAACTGGCAGCCTGCATTGTTGGTTTCCTGTATTGGAATAAAATTAAGGGTACACACTGGAAATGGTTCCCGGTATACCTGGCTGCTATCGTACTGGGTGAGATCGCGGCAGAGTTTTTCTTACATATTAAGAAAGACCTTGCTACGAATGGAGCGATCTACAGCTATTTTGTAATTCCTCTGGAGTTTTTCTTTTTCTACTGGCTATTTTACCGGCAGTTCAAGCATACAAAGAGCAGTAAATGGCCGTTGATCGCGGCGGCCATTTACTTTGTCTGCCTGGTGGCCGACCTTCTTTACATCAATAAGATCGATTTCTTTTTTGAATCTTTTTCCCTGGTGGTGGGCAGCCTGTTCTTCCTCGTCCTGTTGCTGATCTATTTCAGGAAATTCATGAAAAGTGAGGAAATAGTAAATTACCGGTCCAGCATGATGTTTTGGGTATGCCTGGGTCTTATGATATTTTATATCGGGTCAATGCCTTTTTCCGCATTCAGGACCTTTCTCTGGGAAAAGCATAATGACCTGTTTTATATTTACTGGTATGCCCAGTTCATTCTTGGTTATTTGATGTACTCATTATTTATCGTGTCATTTATATGGGGCAAACCGAAATAAGAATATTTATCATTCTGACCGGCATTATTGTGCTGGTTTTTGTGGCAGGCATCATACTGTTCCTGTTCCAGTACCGGCAACGACGCCTTCAGCATGAGCAAGAAAAAAAACAGATCAATGAGCAACACCAGATCGACCTGCTCAATACACAGGTAGTAAGCCAGCAAGAGACCATGCAGCATATCGGTCATGAAATTCATGATAGCCTGGCGCAAAAACTAACCCTGGCTTCCATCTATACGAACCGTTTGGAATTTGAAACCTCCTCCTCCGAAGAGAAACTTAAATTATCCGGTATAAGTAAGATCCTGCAGGACTCCCTGCTGGAGATCCGGCAGCTCTCTCAAACACTTACAGAAAATCGCCTGCAAAAAGACGACCTGGAAGAACTGATCAGGATCGAATGTGAACAGGTAAATGCCACCGGTATTTGTTCTGCCAGTTTTGAAATGAATGGGCTGCCACCCTTAAGTATCGCTGCAAAGAGTTCTTTGCTCAGGATCGTACAGGAATTTATTCAAAATAGTATTAAGCATTCCGGGTGCAAGAGAATTATATTAAGATCGGATCACCGGGATGAGCAACTCAGCCTGATACTCGAAGATGATGGCAAAGGATTTGAACCGGACAAGCCAGAGCACAAAGGAATCGGATTGGACAGTATCCGGCGGCGTATCCAGGTACTCGGCGGACACTACCATTTGAAAAGCCATCCCGGCAGCGGAGTGCAACTCACATTAACCATACCCGTCATACCTGTTAAAAACTAATACATGAAGAGAACGATCGTTATAGTGGATGACCATTTACTGATAGCTAAAGCTATTTCTTCTATTATTGACCAGTTTAAAGAGTACGAGGTTTTATACGAGACCGAAAACGGCAAAGCCCTTACCGAACGATTCGGGATGAAAAAAAATATCCCGGATATCGTCCTGCTGGATATTTCCATGCCGGTCATGGATGGTTTTCAAACAGCACAGTGGCTGAAAGAAAATCATCCCGCGGTCAAAGTAATGGCATTGACCATGCAGGGCGATGATGAGTCATTGATCAAAATGATCAAAGCCGGGGCCACCGGTTACCTGAATAAGAACGTCCACCCCGCAGAGTTGGAAAATGCGCTGGATGCTATTTCGAAAAAAGGTTTTTATTATCCTGATTGGGCCACCAGCCGTGTACTTCATGCATTGTCCAATGAGAAAATTTCCCAGGCAGGCACGATACAGGTAACAGAAAGAGAGAAAGAATTCCTTACGTATTCCTGTACGGAGCTCACGTATAAAGAGATCGGTGAAAAAATGTTTTGCAGTGCCCGCACTGTAGAAAGCTACCGGGATTCGCTGTTCGAAAAACTGGGTGTGAAAACAAGAGTGGCCCTGGCGCTCTATGCAGTAAAGACGGGCTTGCATAAATTGTAAGGCCGGTGCGTACCTTTGCACCTTATGACGGTGCAAACTATCAAACTCATTGAATGTCCCCGCGACGCCATGCAGGGCTGGAAGACATTTATTCCAACGGAAAAGAAGATCGGGTATATCAATTCTTTGCTCAAGGTCGGTTTCGACAGTATTGATTTTGGAAGTTTTGTTTCGCCTAAAGCCATACCCCAGATGGCCGATACGGGAGAAGTGGTGAGAAAACTGGAGATGAATAATACGAATTCGAAACTGCTCGCTATTATTGCCAACCTCCGGGGAGCGGAAGAGGCTGCGGTATATGATCAGATAACTTACCTGGGATTTCCTTTTTCCGTTTCGGAAACATTTCAGCAACGTAATACCAATTCTTCCATAGCCCAGTCACTCGGCAGGGTAGAAGATATCCAGAATCTTTGTATCAAGACAGGAAAGAAACTGGTGGTCTATATCTCCATGGGATTTGGAAATCCCTATGGCGATCTTTACTCAGAAGAGATCGTATTCGAGTGGGTGAATAAACTGGTGGCGATGGATATTGAAATTATTTCCCTGGCGGATACGGTCGGTATTGCCACACCTGAACAGGTCTATGCGATGACGGAGTACCTGGTGGATTCCTTACCCGGGACAGAGATCGGTGTTCACCTGCATGCTGCTCCTGCCAATCGTAATGAAAAACTGGAAGCAGCTTTGAAGGCCGGTTGCACCCGTTTTGACGGGGCATTGAAAGGCATAGGTGGTTGCCCTATGGCGGATGATGAACTGGTCGGTAATATGAATACGGAAGAGATGGTCAGTTATTTTGAACAAGAAGGCCGGCTCACCGGTTTGAATAAAGAAGCTTTACTCGAAAGCCTGCAACTGGCCGGTGAAATTTTTAAATAAGTGATCATGGACTGGATGTTGAATATCGACCTGAAAAAATTGTCTCCTCCTGTGGCCTACAGGGACACCATCATGCTCACAGGCTCCTGCTTTACAGAGCATATCGGCAATGCACTCAGTGATCTGAAGTTCTCCATTTGCCAGAATCCCAACGGGATATTATTTGGTCCCGATGCTGTTTGCAAAAGCCTGATCTCCTATGTGGAGAATAAACAATTTACGGAAGCCGATCTTTTTCAATTGAATGAGGTCTGGAGCAGCTGGCAGCATCATAGCCGGTTCTCGCATACTAACCGGGAAGAAGCTGTACGGATCATTAATCAATCACAGCAGCAGGCGCATGAATTTTTGAAAAAGGCAGACTGGCTGATCATCACATTGGGATCATCCTTCTCGTATAAATTAACAGGCTTGTCAGATAAAGCAAGTTGTTCAACAGGAGGAGGGGTAGCCAATTGTCACCGTGCGCCCGCTCAATGGTTCGACAAACAGATGCTGGAGATACCGGAGATCATTGACCTGCTCGAAAATTGCCTGGAGAAATTATCGGCTTTTAACAACAAACTAAATATCATTTTTACGGTAAGTCCCGTGCGTCATATCCGCGATGGGGTAGTGGAGAATAACAGGAGTAAGGCCCGGCTGATCGAATCGGTTCATCATATGGTTCAGAAATACGGGCAGGCTCATTATTTCCCGGCCTATGAACTGGTGATCGATGTGTTACGGGATTATCGTTTTTATGATATTGACCTGGTGCACCCCAATTACCCGGCCACCGAATTTGTACTGGAGAAATTTGCGGAGAGCTGTATTGATGAAGAATCGCAGCAACTCATGCAGGAGGTAAAGAAGATCGTTATTGCCCGGAAGCATAAGCCTTTTCAGCCGGAGACAAAAGCCCACCAGCAGTTTTTGATCAATCATTTTGAAAAAGCAAAAGCATTGCAAAAAAAATTCCCTTTCCTGGACCTGAAAGAAGAGCTGGTCTATTTTTCTGAAACCTGATCATATGTGGATCGTTACGATCATTTACTGGCTGCAATTATTTCTTTGCCCCGCCATTATTTGCGGAGCAGCAGGATCGTTGATTGAAAAACAAGTATCCATTTTTGCATTGATCCTCGGTGCTGTGATTGGTATAGTGGCGGCAGAATATGTTCGCAAAAAGATCGGCCTGGATATTTTTTTTGCTGGTATTCACGGGTCGAAGCAGATCCTTGAAAAACTGGATGAGAATAAGAAGAAAAATGAAAGCGGTCTCTAAATTATCTTATACAACGTTTTTTGATGATAGGTTTCTCCCGGCCGCAATATCGTATTGGGAAAATGCGGGATATTCACTGCATTGGGATGTTTATGTGTTTCCAGGCAGAACCCGGAGAAAGGTCCATACATAATATCATTCTTTCCTTTCACTTCGGGGATCCATTTACCGGAATAAAAATGTACAACAGGTTCGTTGCAAAAGATCTGTAGTTGCAGACCCGAACGCAGGGATCTTGCTTCCGCTACCAGGTTGGTTCCCTGCTGGTCAACGACGAAACTTTTATCATATTCCCCGATCTCTTTTAATCCGTTACCGATACGTGTGAAATTGCGGAAATCAAAAACGGTATTGGCCACGGGGAGGATAGTACCGGTAGCGACAAGATCATCATCCTGTTCGAGCAGGGAAGAAGCATGGATCTTTATTTCATGATCTTCGATCGTTCCGTTGCCATTGTCCAGGTTGAAATAACTGTGATGCGTAAGATTGACAACGGTTGTCTTATCTGTTACCGCCGTATAGGTATAACTCAGTTCGTTTGCATCGTTCAGCTCGAAAAGTATAGAGACATCAAGATTACCGGGGAATCCTTCTTCTCCATCCGGGCTGCAGTAATTAAGCCGTAACCAGGGTTGTGGAGAATCTCCCTGTCCCGCGAACTCCCAGGTCTTGCGGTCAAAACCGGAATCGCCGCCATGAAGCTGTGAAGTTTCCCTGTTCCTGGTCAGGTAATATTCCTGATCATCGATCCGGAAGTGACCGCCTTTTATCCTGTTCGCGGTCCTGCCTACCGCGGCGCCGAACCAGGAATATTCCGTCAGGTAGTCCGCTGAAAAATAATCCTGGATACGGTCAAAGCCCAGAACGATATCGTTGGTTTTCCCATCTTCATCTCTTATGATAAAAGAAGTAATGATAGCGCCGTAATTCGTGATCATTACTTCGGTACCTTTTGAATTCTGCAACGTGAAAAGCAGTACATCTTTTCCCGACGGATCAGTAAAACAATGTATGGCCTTGTCCTTAGTCATACCTGAGATTATACTGTTCATGGAGAAACTCTTCCAGCTTCTGCAATAATACCAGTTGATTCCTTGCCCTGTCAAAATTCTGATCCGGGTAATGGGTATAGTAATAAGTATCACCCTGGAGATAATCGGTCATGAACCGCAGCGCCTGCATATAGATCATCAGCAAACCGGTATAATGGATATATTTTTTCTCAGCATTGGTCAGCAAAGGTGACATGATCTCCAGGTAACCGTCCAGGATAGACTGATAATAATCTTTACGGATCGTAATGGCGTCCACTCCTGTATTATTTTCATCTTCATTCCCGGCCATCGAGCGGATCATATCCCCGAGATCGGAAAAGAAATAACCGGGCATGCAGGTATCAAAATCAACCGGGCATATCACATTGCCGGTCTCTTCATTAAAAAGAATATTGGAGATCTTGGCATCATGGTGCATCAGCCGTGGCAGGAATTCTTCGGAAGATATCATTACTTCATAAAAACTTACATACCGCTCTCTTCTTTTTAATTGTTCAATAACGGGTGCTGCTTTTTGTAACCGGTCATACTGCCTGCTATGCAAGGCCGAACGGAATTGCCCGAAGCGCAGGGACAGGTCATGAAAGCCGGGTACCGTCGTATGGAATGATGAGATATCGTATGCTGCAAAACTGGCCGTTATGGCCCCGAATGTCTGTGCTACTGTTTTGGCCTGGAAATGGTTCACAGGCGCAGGAATGGTTTGGGTGTTATCGATGAATTCAAAAAGACGCCAGTATCTTTTATGATGATCGCAGAATAATCTCGATCCATCCAGGAACTCACGCGGAGCCGGTATGGACACCGGGCAGGTCGCTCCCGGGAGAGATGCTTCGTGGTACAGGTGCGACCATATTTTTTGATAATTGTCCTGCACCTTTTCCGGCTCGGGGAAAACGACGGTGTTGATCTGTTGCAACAGGAATTTTTCGCCGCTGTCTTCCACGATCACTTTAAAGGTCTTATTGATCAGGCCCGTGGTTACCGGTGCGACCACAAGATCACGATCAGCCGTTGCGGCTTCAAGGGCTTGGTGGTATTGAGCGGTTTCCATGTGATAATGAAATTACTCATTCATAACAAGGAAAGGAGGTTCAATCGTTTGCGGGAGTTTTTAGCTAAGAGTCTAAAAAGAGTGGAAAGAGCAAAAGGAGTGAGCTCAAAAATTTTGATGATTTCCTACTGTATTTAAAATTGTTGGGCTATGAGTAATTGAGCCATTGAAGCTTTCTCTTTAAGTTCCTTTTTCTCTTTCTAGTCTCTTAGCTAATGTATTCTAGCACTCAAATAACAGGAAAGGAAGTTCAATCGTTTGCGGGAGTTT
>DASYLC010000041.1:0-14609 GCA_036009775.1 Chitinophagaceae bacterium | reverse complement strand
ACAGGTCAGTATTCCATTGTGTTTTCCAATGCCAGCTATAAAGAGAAGACAATAAAGATATTTGTGAAACCTGGCGAGAATCCCCTGAATGAAGTGAGCCTGTTGCCAGCTGCAAAATCACTGTCAGGAATAACTGTTGTGGCGAAAAAACCATTGATCGAACAAAAGGATGATAAAATAATTTTTAATGTGGAAGAAGACCCTGCCGCAAAAACAGAAACTGCAATCGAGATCCTCCGGAAAACCCCTTTTGTTTCTGTAGATGGGAATGATAACGTAATGGTAAATGGCCAGGGCAACTTTAAAGTGCTGCTGAACGGAAGAGAAACAGCGATGTTCGCCACCAATATAAAAGAAGCCCTGAAGAGTTTTCCCGGGTCTGTTATCATGAAAATTGAAGTCATTACCGCTCCTTCTGCAAAGTATGATGCCGAAGGTATAGGTGGTATCATCAATATTGTAACCAAATCAAAAGTTGCAGGGTATAATGGTTCTCTCAGCTCCAGTTACAGAACAACAGGCTGGCAAACCAATAATGGAAGTTTCAATATTAAATCAGGAAAATTTGGATTGGCTTTAACTGGCTAGACCGGCAGATTTTTAACTGGATTAAGAGGGCGGGAATTTACCCAGACAATACCCACCCAGCCGGCTTCTTATTATAAACGTACACTGGATGGCGATATAACAACCGGCAATACAGGGCATCTTCTGAATGGAGAATTAAGCTACCAGCTTGACAGTCTTAATACCATCAGCGCTTACGGTAATTATCATAAATGGAATTTCAGATCAGAGCAGAACCAGGTTATAACAGCGGATTTTGATAATACGCCTGCCCATGTAAGTTTTTTTAAATTGCATAGCGATATGGAAAGTCCTGTCAATATCAATGCAGGTATAGATTACATACGAAAGTTCAGGAAAAATAAAGATAATGAATTTACCATAAGAACAAACTATGAGACCGGCGCAACTGATCATTTCCTGACAAGCGAACAAAATAATCCGGGAACCGACAGGTTTGTGATCAATAATAGTAATTCGGAAAACAAGCAATATACAATCCAGTCAGACTACACTGTCATGTTCAAAAATAAATCGAAATTCGAAGCAGGAATCAAAACAATTTTTCGTCGTGCGTCATCGGATTTCGAAAGCCTCACCAAATACAATACACTTGACGAATACAAAAAAGATCCAGCCAACACCGATTATTTTGAATACTCACAGAATGTATACAGCGTTTACAGTACGTATAATTTCAAAATAAAGAAAACATCTTTACGTATTGAGATAAGAACGGAGCAAACGGTAATTGATGGAAAATTTTTTTCCAGCAGTACCAGGGTCAAGCAGCAGTATACTTCATTCGTGCCCAATTTCCTCGCTTCTACTCCGGCTGGCAAAAACCTTACTATGGTATTTTCTTATTCTCAACGGCTGCAACGTCCCTTTATTTCCAGCCTGAACCCTTTTATAAACAATAATGATTCCCTCAACATCAGCTATGGCAATCCCGGCCTGGATGCACAAGTTATTCACAATATGTCGCTGCAGACAAGGATTTCAAAAAAAATCATTTTTTTCCGGCTTATCTGTGAATGCCAGCTATACCGGTAATAAGATCATCCTATTTTCAACGTTTGATCCTGCAACGGGTATAACGAAAACCACCAGTCTTAACCTCGGGAAAGAAACTCAGCTGGGTCTAAGTATCAACAGTAGTATAAAGTAAACAGCGACTGGAATATCTCTGTGAACGGAACGCTTCGGTTCAACAGCATTAGTAACATATATGCCGGCCAGAACAGTGGCCTGTCCGGTAACGCCAATATGAACACGACTTATAAGTTTGGCAAAAAATTCTTCCTGACAGCAAACATGGGAATATCGCAGGGCGCCGTTACGATTCAAACCAATCTTTATCTTGCACACTCATATAGCATGGGAGGCGGATGCAAACTATTTGGAGACAGAATTTCTATTTCGGCAAGTGCTTCCAATTTTTTAAACAAAACCTGGAGTTATTCCAGCATCACAACAGGCTCTTACTTTTCCCTGAAATCAATTTCAACAACGCCATTCAAGGCATTCGCCTTTACTGTAAGCTGGGCTTTTGGAAAACTGAAAGAGAATGTATCGAAGAAAAAAGGGGTTGTCAATGATGATCTTTTGTGAAGTGGGCAGAATAACAATTGATTTTCCGAATTAATAATTCAAAAGGTAATAACGTGGTTAGTCATGTCCGGGTGACCTGAACCTTTGTTCTTCAAATTATATTATTAACCTGAGGATAGTCCCTTGTGAACGCCATGCCATCCCACCTGATAATATCATTAAAGGGAGTTAGTTTTCATAACTGGAATCACTTGTAGCTTAATTTCAAACCTTACTTTCCGGGGGTACGCATACTTAACCTTAAAACCAAAACTTACAGGTCAATATAGGTCTTCAGGACGGCGGGGTCAAACTTAGCCAAATCCTTGTTGTTCCTCAATAAAATCCGATATGCCGCATTATTGATTTTCTTCCTTTTAATTGCCTTCCATTTATTCAGGTCCTTTTCAAAATCTACACCAAATAGTTCCTTCGACATATCCCGATCAGATAATAGTTAGCAGCTGAATGTCCATTGGCGCTTCTATAATATGCATTTACGATAAAAAATTCGATAAGATTTAGTAGTGTTTTGTCTGCAATACTAAGCTCTGTAAGTTTTGCCCTGTATTCCAAATCCGTATTTTTAAGTTTAGGGAAGCGATTTAGATCAGAGAAGTGACGGCCCTCATGTGCGAGGTAGCTGACAAGAAAACTCTCATTTTTCAAATCGTAAACCGATTTGACGCAAAAAATGGCATCTTTCGTTGCCCAACCACCCGGATGATGATTACCGAATGTCGCAAACGCCTGCCACCCTAATGAAATCATTTCACTCATAAAAAACACTCTTGTATGCATCTTCTCTTTCTTAAACTTGAATGTGTAAGAAAGGTGGAAAAGACAATTTTCTTTTGTCTTCAGCTTCGTTCCCAGATATTCATTTTCTCTTAAATTCATCGCTATTTCTATAGGGCAAAACCCTGCGGGCAAAAATCAGCCCGCTCTGGACATTACACATCCTATTATACTACTATAAAAATATTTATTCATCCTGGAAGCCAATTATCTTTTAAAAGATTAATTAAAATTTTCACGCGTTACTGATTCACCATTTTAATATTCCTGATTTCATTTGCATCTGATTTTAACTGGATAATATAGACGCCTTTGTTCAGTGATTTTACACGTAGTGGAACGCGGTTAAAGCCTGCTGAGGCAATGACACTCTCTGTATGCACGATCCTTCCAGCTAAATCGGCTACCTGGATACGTATATCCTGACGCCGGGCCGACGATAACTCAAGCAGAGTCTCTCCCGACTGAGTTGGGTTAGGGCTAAGCCGCACAATTTCGAACCCAGATATCTTGTTTAGTAATGCGATAACGGTGCTATAGGTTACTTTTCCATTTTCATCCGTTATCCTTATTCGGTAATAATTCATGCCATCCAGCGGGGCTGAGTCCGTAAAAGCAAAAGGTTGATGACAACGGATCTCATCTGCAGTTATCTCGCCAATCCGCACAAAACTTCGTCCATTCGAACTTCTTTCGATGGCAAACTCAGCAGTGGCGCCTGTGCAATTAGCTTTCCAGCTCAATAAATGTTTTTCATCGCGCCTGTCTCCTTTGAAATACTCCATGATAACAGGTAATATCGCGATAGGGCAAGGGTCAAAGTATTTTTCAAGACACTGGTAACCATTAATTCCATTCGGGTTAAAGATCGCCGCACCCCGGGCAGCGGTTATGACCAGTAGGTTACCTGACCTATCCATCGCTAAGCGGTCAATGTTCTTATCCGGTAAGCCAGAATTAAAAATAGTATAGGTGTTCCAGCTGGTCCCGTCAAAAGAACAGAGCGCACCGTCATTTGGAAAAACATCATCCCGGCATCCCACCCAGACCAGACCTGCATTATCGATAAGAACAGAAGTTGCATAATTGCCGATCATTCCAGAATTGGATTCATTGTAAGCTGTCCAATTGGTTCCATCAAATTTAAAAAGGCCATGCTCGGTTGCTACCCATTTATTCCCTGCTGCGTCAAAAGTTATATCAAATACCGTTCCTTGCTCCATGGGAGTATTCAGGTAAGAATAAAAGGTCCAGTTCACCTGGTCGAATTTTGCCAGGCCTGCCCTTCCACAAACCCAAACATTATTGTCGTGATCTACACGGATAGATTTAATACCTGAACCTGCCCCGCATGTTACTTGCCCTTCCGCGAATAAAACATAATTCTTCCAGCTATTTGTCGCTCTTTCATACCGTGCGACGGCACACACATCCGTATACCCAAACCAAACATTGCCTGTACTGTCTGCAGCGGCTTTTTTTAAGAACTGCAAGGGAATACCAGCCGTGCTATTTTCCCACACAGTCCAGGCCGCCGGATTATTAACGTTCCCACCGGGAACCTGGACAACTGCGCCGGCCACTCCGGCATATACCATCCATATATCCCCGAAAATATCTTCGGTTACACCGGTACTCCAGCCTGTATAGCTTACAGGACTAGGCCATAAGCCAAAATTATAAGGATTATAATCCTGCCAGTTAGGACAATCGAAAAAATTAACACCTCCATTATCGGTGCTTGAAAACCATAGTCTGTTCCTCTTATCAGCATAAACATCATCATTAAACATACCTGTAAGCCCGGTATTCTTTGAATTATATACTTTCGTTCCGGCATTTCCATACATTACTACTTCATCTCTTCCCGCAGTCCAGAAATTTCCTTCCCGGTCAATTCTAACATCAAATACAATTCCCAGCTGCAGGTGGGATACCCAGGTGGAACCATTATAAATATAGTTTTGTACTGTACCGCCAAAAGTACTTATGATAATACTGTCATTTCTTGCATCCACTGCCCACAGATTGGTCTCGGCTATCGGGGCGTTCGAACTGTTGATATGGCTCCACGATGCACCGTCGTAAACATCAATAGCAATACGTGTTGATACATAAACTTTATTGGTCGATTCATCAACTTCGACATCAGTGACATCGGTGCCACTTAATCCGGATGAAGCGGTGTAAACCGTCCAATTGATCCGGTCGAATTTTGCCAGGCCAGCTGAAGATCCTACCCATATATTATTATTATTATCAACAGCAACCTTACTTACGTCAGCGGATGGCAGGCCAGAGTTTCCCGGCACGTAAACAGTCCAGTTGCTACCGTCAAATTTTGCGAGTCCACCCACGAAAAAACTGGTCCGGAAGGTTACCCACACTACATCGTCGTGATCGATTGCGATAGAGTTAAAACTATTTTGTGGCAACGGAGAATTACCCGAATTGTACGTCACCCATGTTGTGCCATTAAAATGTGACACTCCTCCATCCCCCCCAGGGGTATCAAAACGGTTTGTAGCTACCCATATATCATCATTGCTATCAAAAGCCACATCATAAATCCGGTAACCAGGAAGATATCCTTCAAAATTGCTCCAGCAGGTAAACGTTGTACCGTCAAAACGCGACAATGCACCCTCCCCAAAAAAAGGAACAGATCCACCTGACCATTTATTTCCGCAACGGTCAACTTTCAGGAACTGGTGATTGTCACCCCCAAAACCTGTGTTGGTGGGACGGAGATACTTCCATTCTGCAGATTGCGCAGATACAAATACAGATAATGATACCATTAAAAATAAATAGATAAATCTCATAATAATCAGTTTTAGTAGTTTATAGAAGCTATCAATAATCAAACCGTCGTAAAAATTATGTGTCTATATGTACCCACTAAATCATATCTGTAATCAAACATTTGAAAAAATGTTACAAAAGCCCGATTATTTGTTATAAATAATATTTTAAAAAATATTATTTAGGCATGGTGGAGTTAATTATGAAAATGAGTGTTGTTTTTTTTCCTCGGTTGTACCAGCAGCATACTAACAAGGCAATAGTATTGGTCGTTTAAAAAGTACCAGCAGGTGAAATTTAACTTCGCTTATACCATCATATCAGGTCTTCATAACATTTCAAAAATAGAAAGTCGTTCAAGAGTGACATTTACACCGGTTCTATTCCAATAAATCCCACACACAGCAGAAACTAGACAGGTTACAGTAGATTTCTTTTACAGCGTTATTAATAACTAGCCATGAAAATAATCTTTGCAATACTGTATGTTGCAGTATTCCCACCTATGTGTGCTTTTGCGCAGGGCTTTCCTCAAACCAATGCTGTCCGCACTCATCTTCCCGTGAAAATAGATGGTGTACTGGATGACGAAGCCTGGAAGGAAGCCCCTTTGATTACTGGATTAATAGAACGCCGTCCTAACCCTGGCCGGTCTGAAACCGCGGGCAACAGGTCTGAACTGCGTTTACTGTATGATAATAACGCTGTCTATTTTGCCGGGATGCTATATGAAACCGATAAGGATAGCATTTCGCGGCAATTGGGAGGCAGGGACAACCTCGGGACCAGTGACTATATAGGTGTGATTTTCGATACGTACCTTGATAAAAACAATGGTGCCGGCTTTTATGTTACACCGCTCAATGAACAAATCGATATAAAGTTTGGTATTGGTCTCAACAATGGTCAGGATCTTAGCTGGAACACGGTATATACA
Organism: Chitinophagaceae bacterium; assembly: GCA_036009775.1. Taxonomy (GTDB): domain Bacteria; phylum Bacteroidota; class Bacteroidia; order Chitinophagales; family Chitinophagaceae; genus JJ008. The sequence continues at coordinate 7,909 of DASYLC010000041.1, read as the reverse complement.
TCCGCGGTAAAATTACATTCCGATGGTTGGTCATTTGAAATGCGAATTCCTTATTCGGCCTTACGATTCAGCAAATCAAAAATCCAGGATTGGGGCTTACAGGTATCCCGGCAGCGGATCAAAAGTGGTCAGCAATTTTTTTGGAGTAGTATTGATCCAAATAAATTCGGTTTTATGAACCAGGCCGGCACCTGGAAAGGGCTACTAGACATACAGCCTCCGTTACGTCTTTCCTTTTCTCCTTATTTATCCACTTATGTAACCAGGAATCCCAGCCTCGGCAACAAATGGAAAACATCAATCACTGGCGGTATGGATGTTAAATACGGGATTACCGATGGCTTTACGATGGACATGACACTGATTCCTGATTTTGGCCAGGTTCAGAGTGACAACCAGGTGTTGAATCTATCTCCGTTTGAAGTTCGGTTTAACGAGAACAGGCCTTTTTTCACTGAAGGATTAGAATTGTTTAATAAAGGTAACCTCTTTTACAGCCGCAGGATCGGTGGCCAGCCTATCCATTACTACGATGTCTACGACCGGATTGGCGCCAATGAAACTGTAATTAAAAACCCGGTTGAAAACAAACTGATCAATGCGACCAAGGTAAGCGGTCGTACAAAGAAGAAACTGGGTCTGGGATTTTTCAATGCGATCACCAAAGCGCAATATGCCACTATAAATGACGGAACGGGTAAAACCTATAAACTGGAAACAGATCCGCTCACTAATTATAGTATCCTGGTAGCGGACCAGGGGTTGAAAAATAATTCGAGGGTAACCGTTATCAATACAAATGTAATGCGAAGCGGAAAGGATTATGATGCCAATGTAAGTTCACTGGATTGGGATCTTTACGATAACAAGATCAACTGGAATTTCTGGGGCCAAGTTAATCATAGCCGTCTTAGCGGTTATAAAGTGCCCGGTAAAACTACTGCGGGCAACCTGGTCAACTTATTTATCGGTCAGTTCAAAGGACGGCTCAATTGGGAAGTCGATTTTCTTCATGCCGATGATAAATATCAGCATTCTGATATGGGATACTTTACAAATAATAATTACAGAACATATGGGTCTTATATAGGTTATAAATGGTTAAAACCAAAAAGTTTTTATAACAATATGTATTTAAACTTAACCCTGAATTACTCTCAACTTTACAAACCAAGGCGTTACCAGGACTACAAAATAACCGGGAATCTGAACGGGCAGTTGAAGAACCTCTGGAATTTTGTTATCAATTTCGACATCCGTCCGAAAAGCAATGACTTTTACGAGTCACGCGTCGGGGGATTTGCCTTTCAAAGACCCGCTAACTGGATGAAAGGGTTTACTATATCTACCAACTATGCGAAAAAATATGCCACCAAAATCCAGCTCTTTCAAAGAACCGCTCAGCAGTACCATACTAGTAATTTGGAGATGTTTGTAAGTAACACATACCGGTTCAGCGACAAATTCAATGCAGAGTTAAGTCATTATATGTTTTTCGGTAATAATGATTATGGCTTTGCGTATTATACCGACGACCGTGACAGTGTGGCCACGGGTTTGCGTACCCGGCGCACGGCAGAGAATATCCTTAACCTGATATATAATTTTAACAACAGGATGGGGTTGTCATTCCGCCTGCGGCATTATTGGAGCAAGGCTGGTTACAACCGGATGTTCAATCTCAGGAAGGACGGTAGCGTTGAAAGCCTGCCGGTTGCTGTAAAAAACTCTGATGTTAACCTTAATTTATTCAATATAGACATTAACTATTCCTGGCAGGTCGCTCCGGGAAGTTTTGTGAACGTGAACTGGAAAACATCTTCGGATCTTTCCAACCAGTTGGTAATGGAACGTTATTATGATAACCTGAAACGTGTCATCGATATTCCACAGTTCAATAGCTTCTCCGTGAAACTGATATATTATATAGACTACCTCGATCTCAAAAGGAAAAAAAATAAAAAGTAACATCAGTACAGTAATCAGCCATTTGAAAGCATTTTAGCCGCTATTTCTTTAAGTATTTTAGCCGCCAGTGCTCCTGTTATGTTCTGGTGATCACGCAAGGGATTAAACTCCACAATATCAGCTCCTATTACCCGCGCATGAATAGATTGAATGATCGCCAGCAACTCCCTTGTTGTCAGCCCGCCGGGTTCATGATGCGATACACCTGGTGCAAAAGCCGGGTCAACGGCATCCAGGTCGACAGAAATATAAACAGGATTATTAAATGAAAGATTTTTGAAGGAACCGATAGCTTTCATTTCGATGATTTCAACATTGTACTTCGCAGCCTGTTCACGCTGATGCTGGTTCAATGTTCGTATACCAACCTGCACAAGCCTCTTTATCAAACCATCACCTAATATACGTGCAAAGGGACAGGCGTGCGACCATGGGTTATCCTCATAGCTATCATACAGGTCTGCATGAGCATCAATATGCAACACATCGAAGGGGCCATACTCCTTATTATGTGCATTAATTACCGGGTAGCTGATGGAATGATCCCCGCCTAAAGAGATCAGTTTTCCGTCTGGTAAGATCTTTTTTATCAAAGGTTCGATTTCTGCGTAACGACTAACAGTTATGTTACCTGAATCGATTAGTATTCCGGGTACACCCAGGTCACTCCCGTCCTCCGTACAAAAATTAGAGGCCCCGTTAAAAAAAGTGCTCCTTATCACATCTGGTGCCAGGGCCGGGCCCCGGAGAAATGAAGAATTTACATCAAAAGGTATACCCACAAATTGGATAGGCATAGTCGTTGTTTTTTTTCATTGTAGACGGGTTAACTTACCCTTTTCTCAAAATATACTTACTCTCCAGGTCTTTAAAAAAATCAATGGCCCTTTCGGAAAAAGTAAAATATTTCTCCGGTTCGGCGAGAGCAATTTCCTGGTACCGCCATAACAAATTGAAAGGATTATCCAGTTCTGAAACCAACCGGCCCCGGCCGAATTTCTTCGTGACGAGGATAGTCATATAAAATCCATTAGGATGTCCGGCCATAACCAGGCTTTCAAAAAGTTTTTTCCCCGTGATACTTCGCTGAAGACTATCCGCAGTGGTGACCTGAATTATGGAGTCTATGGCAAAAAACACCTCTGGCGAATTTTCATAAGCCGTGTTGAATAAATCATTTGTCAGGGCGTCATGGATTGTTGACGGGTACTGACCGATATCGAGGAGATCCGCAATCCCTTCGATTTGCAGTTGGTATAGAGCATGAAGAAAATAGTAATCAGGATTACCCTTCGAAGGTTTTTTCAGCCTTGTAAGTTTGCCCATAAAAAAATGATGCGCTTCATGCGATATGAGGTTTGAACCATTGAGGTCTTTCGCCAGCAACACGTCTACCGCAATCTGCTCGTCATAACTATAGGCCGCTGGTTCAAAAACAGATACCAGTACAGGGGGTAGTTGATAGTTCTTACGGAAACCGGGAGGTAACAGAATATCCGTTTTTCTTAATGCACTTTCAATTCTCTTTCTATCCAGCGTACGTACAAAAGAGTCCACCTGGCTTCGTTCCAGTAAAAGCCTTCTGAGATGTGCGATCTCTTTGGAATTATAATTTTTCCTGGCTGATTCGATCTTTGAACTATCATACAAAGATGGTTTAAAAGCAAGGCGAAATATCCGCCGGTAGTAACTGTCCTTCTTCAGGAAACTATAGCATGGGCTGGAAAAAAGCTTCGTCCATTCTTTCTCTCCAGGTTCTTCGTCTCTTACTAACATGTCATATACCTTCCAGAACTCCCCGAGAGACTGAAGATCGAAACCCTCTTTCTGAACATCCTGGCTCTTTGCCATGAATGAAAAGAACAGCAAACAATAACAAACCGCCGCACGCTTTATCATACTACCCGATTATTAAATACGAAGAGTTTGTTTTATTAAAATAACTTCTCTTTAGGTGGAACAATCCCTTTAAGTCTCAGGTAGACCACTGTTTGGGAGCGGTGATGGACCTGGTGCTCATATACTGAGGCCAGTACTGCATAACAACTGAACTTAGGGTTCTTTTTACTGGGCAGGAACAGGCTGGAAGGTTCGGTTTGCTGAATCATATTGATGATTATATCATAGCTGTCCATCACCACTGCGGCCAAAGCAGATTTGCTCTTATACTCTTCCTTTTTCTCCAGGTCATCTTTGTATGCCGTTCTTTGTATTCCCGTAGCAAAAGTGACGAGGTTCATAGTGGCGCTGGAAAGATGAAGCATTTGTTCTGCAAAGCTTCTCATTTCAGGCATTGGCTTAAAATTGATACCGTCCTCTGGCATAGCATCCAGGAATTCTTTGGTAGAATTTTTTGCTCGTGTCCAATCAGCAATTAACTGTTTCTTTAAACTATCTTCAATTCCAAGATCACCAGCACTACTTGCATAAGAACTATTATAAACAGAAATGCTTGCTAAGGCGAATGCATATTTTAAGACCCAAAGACTATTTTTCATTGCATACAATTTATTGTAAAAACATTTGTTGATAAGCATACACTTTCCCTGGGCCAAGATCAGATTTGTACATAATGACCTGACCAGAGACCTTGTCGATAAATCGGTAACCTACAATACTGCTCTTTCCTTCCTGATCAATTCTTGTAAATTTTACTAACCAGCATAAAAATGCTTTACCTTCTGCCATTACGAATTCTTTTTCGCCGGTACGCTCAGCCACGAACCGGCCAATAGGCCTTCCTGGAGTAAGTGTTTCGAACGTTATTACTTTGGTTTTAGAAAAATCATTCGACTGCACCAGTTCTGAGAAGGAATGAGAAAAATAAGGTTTCCCGGGAATCGTATGAACACTTTTGCTTTCAATGTCATTTTCAAAATCAGAAACTGTCATTTCGTTGCCGCGAAACACTGCTTTCCGGGTCATGGTATCATTTTTCCATGACTCATAATACACGGGTGCCAATGTTTTTTGGTCAGCATACACGATTGTTTTTGTCGTTGAACCAGGCATAGTATTTATCTCCGTAACCTTCAGGCAAAGAATAGAATTATATATTTGCCTTTCAATATGCCGGTCTGTGATGGCCATATCCCTGATTGTATCTTTATGTTCACTGTACATCACCAGTTTATAATGACTATTTTTGATCCGGCTGACATTAAGTACATCATGTAGTTGAATAGGGTTAATGCCAGTTAGGGGTTTCTGGGAAGAGCCGGGTACAACCGGCAATATCCAACATGAAATGATTATTAGTTTTATTGCAGCCGGATAATTTTTCATATATATGTTAATTTATCAACGTGTTTTTTTGACTCTGCCGGCCAGTGGATACTCAATCCAATGAAACTTTTCTTATCCTATTTTACTTCTTCCAACATCATGTACTTCCACACAATCCGGTATTCAATATCACCAATTACAGAACCATGCGGAAAACCTTGCGCCTTGGTACTGGTTAATGTCCTGGAATGATTATACGGAGGAATACTTTGATCGACATTCTCCCATTGCCCCAACTTATCTAACCCCATTAATGTGAATATTTCTTTTTGTTCCGCCCACGTGCAGCCGTTTTTATCATCATCCGTGTGCACAAATCCAAAAAAACGATTTATGGGAGTTGCCATGGCGTGGTGGAGGAACGTGGCAGGCTCATTAAACACAAGGCTATAGTCTTTCGGGGATGCAAACATAATGACCCTGCCTACCTTTTTCTTTTGTGCTATATAAGCAGCATGACCTCCGCCTTGTGATTGACCAGACAAACAGGTCTTTTCCCAGTTTATTTCCTTATTCCCTGTAATAAACTGCCTCCAGTTATCGCCGGGGTATTTGTCAGCAAGATAAATGAGCAGTTTAAGAAGACGGTTTTCAATACTATTTGCCTTGTTCACGTTCCAGTCCGCAGATACATCATCTCCAAAGCAGATCTCCTGGCGGCCCTTATCAAAGCAGTCTTTATCATCATTGTTCCTGCACACCTGGGCAAGCGCCACGTCACTTGGATAAGTGAGAGCGATTGCATGGTACCCGACAGCCGCGGCGAACGGTACGATCAGTTTAGGGTTCTTGCCACGTCCCAATGTACCGGGAAAAAAAACAAATAGTTTATTGAGAGGCGGAACGGAATCATTAACGTATATATAATGTTCATCGCCAGGGCTGGTGTAGGTATCAATGGCCGGATCTGTTATAGAAGGTAAAACATTGTGTACCCGGAGCTGAGCAAGACTACTCCCATTGCAAACACCAAGCACAACAAATAGTATGATAATAATATTTTTCATGATGAGTTACCGGATCCTTAAATGGCATAGGCGCAAGCGCAAGAATTTGGCACCGTCATTAGCTTCTTTAAAGGATTGATAAAGTAGTTCACTACAGTATAATTTTTGGTTGTTGTATTGTATTTCTTGTCGGTCTTTGCCACAGGGGTCTTTGAAGCAGGTGTTGCCAGCTTACCTGTTCTCCTGGCCGGGGCCTTGGTTGCCGGTGCTTTTTTCAGAATATCAATATTTTGTTGAATCTTCCCGGCATTGACCACATCCATCATTTTCCATTTTTCAAGATATTCGATCGCTTTTTCCTTGTCTTTGACGTCATTCGCATAATAGATCGCCAGGAAACTGGCCGAGCTGATATACAGTTTCTTGAATTTGGAAGTGTCCTTATTAGCGAACTCAAATAATTTCAGGGCATCCGGTACTGCGATACTGTCTTTTCTCACCGTATCCACGATCCTTGAATTATTGAAAGCACACTCGTAACCAAATACCTGGTCAGGATATTTCTCTACCATAGTAAATGCTGTGGCCCTTGACCTGGTATAGTCATTACTGAAATAACGGGCCAGGGTAAGATCAAAATAGTCATTGATCGCAGGTTTGGGTTTGATAGCCAGGATCATTTCGATGATGTCGCCTTCTTTATCACGGATCCTGGCTGTTTTGAAATAGGCAGCACCTTGTTTCAGGAAATCAATGCGGGAACTGATAACGCTATCCAACGGTGCGCCTTTTACATAAGTATTGAATATCTCATCTACAATTCCATCGGTACGGTCTAAGATATCTGCCCAAAGTTTATAATCATTAGAGATCAGATCTTCAGATTTTTCCTTCGAGAAATACTTGTTCATATAGTTCTTCGCACTCGTATAGTCCGGAGCAGCGTCTACGCTATCGCCTTTTGCACGGGTTATACCGCCTTTCTGATAAAATGCATCTCCCAGGAGTTTGTATACTTTAGGTTTTGTCTTGTCGCCGGTGGAAGCTACCACGCTTTCCGCTTTGGTAATGGCGCAGGGGAAATCTTTTCTCGCCCAGCACAACTGTGCATACAGGTATTCATGTTGAATATCGGGGTCTGAATTGGCGATATAATTCGCTAACTGTGCTTCTGCTTCAGGGAATTTCGGCCGGAAGAAATTATAATAGAACAGTTCATAGTAAGCGGGTGCAAACTTCGCATCGCTTTTTATCGCATCATTCAAATATTGTAATACGAATTCCCAGTTCTTCGGTGATTCAAATAATTTGGCCCGTCGAAGGTTAGTATACATACGTTTTTCTTATTCAAACATTGAGACAGTTTGCTTCCTGATTTATTGAACATCCTTGTTCATCAGAAAAAACTAATCAAAGATCGAAGCAATTAATCTGCCTACCTAACCACTTAAATCAAGATTTTACAATCTCATACTATACTTTTCCAAGCGCAAATAACACCAACACGTAAAAAATTGTTATGTACGTCTGGAAAGAGGTATGAACATCATTAAAAGCTCCAATTCCTGTTTTAGATGTTATCAATAGTTGAATGCTTTACGCCAACAAAGGAAAGTGCTGCTCACAACATTCGATTTTCATAACCCTTTAGTTACTGTTTGTACCATCATGGAAAATCAAAGCATCATTAAGACCGACATTCATGTCAG
>DASYLC010000040.1:0-3427 GCA_036009775.1 Chitinophagaceae bacterium | reverse complement strand
GACGATCAGCTTGGTGCCGCCAAAGATGGTGGTCAGTTCCAGCACGGCCGTGCCTTTAAAATCTGCACGGGTCAGGTCTAATTCGGTGCCGCCGAATATGCTGACAAGATCGCCGCCTTTAAAATTTTTGGAAATAATATTCTTCTTGGCTCCGCCAAAAACAGAAGTACTGTCGATAAAGTCTTCCTTGGTATCGTAATCATCGTTAATGTTAATAGTTTCGGAAGGATCGTCAACGATCTTCTCTTCCGCTACTCCCGGGTTCTCCGGTTCCTTTTTTTTTTGACCATCATGCCAGGCCCACTGGTGACGACGTCTTGGTTTCAGCATAATGAAACCACCCAGCATGATCAGTACAGCAGGAAGTACATATTGACGGATAGGAAGATCGGGGTAGATATCACGGACGAGGAATGCACTGCCTACCATTATCAGTATGAACCAGGCACCACCCCGGAAGCCGTGTTTGACACCACTGAACAAACCCAGTAATATAAGGAAGCTGGGCCAGTTGAATAACCATTCCGGTATATCTGTTACGCTAACTTTTATCAAAGCCGCAATACCTATAATGAGGATAAATGCACCAGTCCAGATATGACCATGCTTCCCAAATCGCTCCCGTCTTTCTGCACGGCGTTGCCTGAATTCCTCGCATCGTTGTTCCCAACGCTCTTTGAACCGCTCTCTTGAATCTCTTTCTCGCATTTCTTTCTGAATTTTAATCAAAACTATTGAAGTAGAGACGGCTATGCAACAGGGAATGGGCGATAAGGCCCCTAAAGTCGGTGAATGGAGGAAATAGCGGGGTTAATAAGGACCAGCCGATCCATTGTAAACTGAAAACGGGCTTTTCAAAACGCTTATTCTTTGAAAAATTTCAAGGTATGCTCACCCGTCCCGATAAAATAAATACCCCCGGGCAGGCGGCTGATATCGACCCGGGCGCTATGCTCACCCGTTACCTGTACCGGTGGATTGAGCCGTTGCTGTGATAGGTTGAACACGGTGATACTGCGTGTATCCACCAGGTTTTCCAGCAGGATAAAATCCTTTGCAGGATTAGGGTATGCAACTGGTGAACCGGCAGCACTGTAAACAACCTGTTTGATCCTGGAAAAAGTGGGCTGGTGATTATTGCTGTTGATCTGCAAACGGTATTCATAGCTGCCGGTTTTAATCAACGGGTCTGTATAACTGTATTTTTTCCGCTGGTTGATGCTGTGCAGTTCATAGCTCGCCAGGTCGTTCCATTGGGAAGAACCTGTAAGGGAACGCTGAACAATAACAGATTCATTATCTCCTTCATCAGCTGTCTCCCAATCCAGGTGGGTTATATTATTCTTCAATGATGAATTGAACGAAAGCAATTTGACCGGGAGTATCGGATTATAATAGATCGTTACCCGGATATTATCAATTTGTGCGGAAGGGAACACGATCGCTAATCCATGCATACGTGCCGAAATGGCCACGCCAAAATTGGAAGCATTCACTTCGGCAGGTGTAAGTGTAGCACCCCACATATTACCGGCACCCCCATAGGTATACACGGCTTCCGGTCCCCAGTCTGTCGCATCATCTCCCTGGTCCGTACCCGTGACAGCATTGGCTTTGACGAGCCGGATATTATCATCCCGGATCCAGGCACCAAGGGCCAAACCACCCGCCCTTTTTTCTATTTCAACAACAACCCCACAGATACTTGCATAGGAAGGAATGCTGAAGCCAAAACCCGTTACTTTTAAATAATGGGTAGTGCCATTGAAAAGGGCCAACAGCGCGGTAGCCGATGCACGTTGGTTATCTGAAGTGAATGAATTGGTCTCGTTACTAAAATCAACTGCACCGGTACTGGCATCATTCACCGCCGCAGAACCACTTACTGTGGAAGATGCAAAACACTGTCCTTTCGAAAGAAAAGAGATCATGCAGAAAAGGCAGGTGAAAACAATGGTCCGGAGACTTGCAATGGCCCATAAGGGGGCTGGCAGGATGGTTATTCTCATAGATCAGGATTTGAACTCTGTCAAAATAGAGAGCCTTCCCTCCGTATAAAAGGATTTTCCTTGCGTATTTTAGCGATTAAGTGATTTACAGTTTTTACCTAATGGTATGGTCAAATACATTGTAATTGTTAACACTTAATTTGACAGAACCGTGGTCCTTTGTCTTTTAGGATAAGGAACTGCTCCAGATCAACTGGTAAGGATCTGTTTTTCCCTTGATACAGGTAAAAAGAAAACAGGTTATAAAAGGCATATTGATCCTTTCTTCACCACTCTCCAGGTCGAGGGCCATAGTACCGCTTACATAGGTTTCTGTGGAAGAGGTTTCCAGGGCTTTTAGACCACGGGGCATGGATTGTTTGCTAAAACCCAGCTCATACCGCCTGTAAGCAAGTCGCTCTACCAGGTTTTGCACGAATTCGGGCTGGTCGAAGGAAGCGGAGATGTGTAGATGTCTTTTCATAACAGGGCATTTTTATAGTTCCGACCCTGTTCTTATTTCCTCACCGATGCTATCGGGACAACCCACAGAGGGTCTTTGGTTATTAGATGCGGAAAAGACTCCTTTTACTTATTAAGGGATTGTGAAAGTTCGGGGTCATGTCCGCAAGGACTCCTTCGGAGAGTCTTGAGTTGTGAGCGGTTTAACACAATGCTGGTATAATGGATGAAGGATGCCGGGGGTAGCCGCAGACGGGGATCAGCAGTATCATGAATGAAGCAGGGATACCCGCTGCCGGTTTAAAAATGCTTATGAAGCCCTTGCCAGCAACGTAAAAAAGACAAGAATGAACTGAACAAGTTTTAAGGTGATAAACAGTTTCTTTGTCATGATGCCATGTTCAGAAATAATTTTTATGGTGGTGAATATAAAAAACGGGTCAAAGTATTTTGCCCGTTATCTCAACCCCATCTCGTATTGCCGCCTGAAGTATATCAATATTTATATCTTTTATAGTTTTGAACCTGATGCAATAGCCGGTCACGCTGGCCTTGCCTAATTTTTCCCCATACGTACGGGCTAAGTATGTCTTATCTTTTATACCCAGGATGTAGACAAAGATTCCGGTTTTGTTTGCGCTCAAACCAATTTGATAAAATTCCCTGGTTGTTACATCAGCATATTGTATGGTGTAAGAGCCATATCCTATATTAGGATTAGAAACAATTTTACCTTTATCGTCTTTGCCATCCAAGAACCATAATTTACATGCTGGCATTACTTGCTGAATGATACGATGCAACTCTTGCATGTCGCTGCGTTTTGGTTCAGGCTGGCTGGTAATATATTGTTTGATTTGTTCTTTTACGTTCATATAAATATAAAATTACGGGTTGCTTAATTTGCCTTTTCAGTTTTGTCCGTTGGATTTTGGAGCAAAGTCCACCATCCACTCAATACCATATTTATCTCTAAA
>DASYLC010000039.1:0-2551 GCA_036009775.1 Chitinophagaceae bacterium | reverse complement strand
AGGAAAGAAGTTTCTTCAGGTCTTTCTCTTCCTGGGCAGTCAGAAAGAACAGCCGTATTCTCGGAGACAGCATAAAATATTTTCCGCTTTCTTTGTAATGGACCGACACTTTTAAGGCATCGGTTGTTTTGCGTGACCATGCGGCACCAAATATATCCTGATAAGTAAGAACAATTGATTTGCTGAGTGTATCGAAAGGCAGCATCTTTTCATAGTTTTTTGCTCCGACAGAATACTTTATGCTGAAGGATTGAAGTACTTCGTCATCCCGGTAAGCCATATTGGTAAAGTCCAGGCGCAGGGTATCGAATACAGCAAGTGAGTCTCTGAATAAATTCCGCAGATCCTCAAACTGGTAGATCTGGACATCCCCCTTAAAAGCAAAATAGAACCCTAGTTTGGACTTGCGGGAGGGTGGAAAACTGGAAGTAAAAGGATAACACATCGTTTCCATCTGGCCATCGGGACCGGTTTGTGCAAGGATAAAATGATCACCCAAACCCGGACTGAAATACCCGCTTATTTTATTACACGCTGATAAAAGCGAAGTTTCCTTTTCTATTAATTTCTGAAGGTCCGCCTGGGATTTTTTATGCCTGAGATTATTGCATCCGTTGCATACAAAATCGACAAATTTAATTTGCTGGGACCGGCCGGAGATGGTAACGAATAGTAATGCTATAACGGTTAAGTGGCGAAACATGAAGGTTCGTGGTTGGTAGCTGCAATTAGTTCTTTCCTGCGTAAATTTATCTCATGACACCGAAACTTCCGCTAATTGCCGGCTTTATTTTACTGCTCAATACCCTGGTCTCCTATGCGCAACCCGATTCTCCGGACAATAAGCCCAAACTGGTCATTCCATACGGTCATGAAGGCGGTATCGGTTCCAGGTTCTTGTCAATTGACAATCGCTTTTTTGTCTGTAGCGATGACCATAAAACTATCATCTGGGACGTGAGGTCGGGAAAGCCCCTGCATTACCTGAAAGGCACCAATGTAGTGGGAAGTGCGGACGGCAAGTTGCTGGTGACCTGTCAGCAAAACGAAGTGATGATCTGGGACCTGGCCAGCGGTAAGAGTTTGCACCTATTTTCTATCCGTGGGAGTATAAAATCAATGAGTTTCCATCCATTGTTGAGATTGCTGCTGGTGGTTTCAGACGAACAAGAAGAAGAAGGAGACGACAAGGTCGTCAAAGTGGAATGCTATAATATGACATCCGGAAAAACTGTACTTCTCGCAGGCGAGGATAAAAATCTTCAGGGTATTGCAGGTTGCGGTAAATGCGATCATGAGCATTGCCCCGCAGCAGACGCAACATTTTCAAAAGACGGGAACTTTATTCATGTGGCCACAAGTAAGGATATCAGGACTTTTTCGGTAGCAGATCTGAAATATGCCGGTTCAAAATGTTATCCAATACCGGTTGATGGGGCTGAAACCATCAGGTTTATCACAAATGAGGTCGTGGAAATATATGATACGGAAGCGGATAAAGCCACCTATTGTCTTGGCATGAAGATCATCGGCACTGCAAGATCTGTGAACCCACATGTGCTCCGGGCCTACAACACTCCACGAACCATACCGGTCAGCCTCAGTCCCGATCATCGTTACCTCGCCTATTCAGGACAACGTTTCAGATTGATCGATATCACTTCTCCCGGCAAGGACGTACTCAATCTTGAACCCGTACAACAGGTCTATTTCAACGCGATGTCTTCACGGATCCTGGTGGAATTTGAAAAAGTAACGACAACAGCCGTTTACGATATAGCCTCCGCCAAAGCTGGCGGTATTAACGCAGGAAAACCCGATGACGGCTGGCCGCCCTATATTTTTATTCATCACCCGACTATGCAGCTGGAGCTTAATCAAAAAGCTATCGACAGTTTATGGGCGCCCCCCAAAGGAGATTATGACAAGGAAGTCTTTGAATCAGAGAAAAAATTTTACCTTGATCAGTATCATGAGCAGTGGAGAACGGCACAAAGTTTTTATGTGAACGGTGGCTATCTGGTAAGTCTTTCAACCGGCCGTATTATCAGCTATCTGCACTCGGATATCCCATCTCCGAAGCAGTCATTACTGAGCCCTGATGGACACACAATTTTTTTCAGCAGCGATTCGGGCAAGTTTTTTTATGACTTGCGCAATGCCAGGTTACTATCATCAACCGTTATCAATGAACCGGTGCAGGGGACCATGGCTCCTGATAATAAGCACTGCGTGTTTGTTGGTAAATCACCCGCTGCACCCATCTATATCTATGACTACCTGAAGGGTAAATTAACAAAGGCGGGAACTGCCAATACCCTGACACTACCCACAGACGTAACATTTTCAGAGGACGGCAAACTTTATACGCTCCTGACGAATAGCGGGTACCGTACCTGTCCATTGAATGGTCTGTGTCCTTCACCGGCTAACAGGAAGAAAAATAAGACGCCGGCTAAAAAAGTCGCAGATGAGGATGATGACGATGAGGAGGAGGAAGGTGGAGAGGAGGAAGAAATGGAAGACGGTGATGAAGACGGAATTACGCATA
>DASYLC010000038.1:0-6148 GCA_036009775.1 Chitinophagaceae bacterium | reverse complement strand
TTTTTCAGTTGACACTATAAAAGTATTTAGCATAGAGATTGAATTTAAGGTCAATAGTGAGAAAAGCGGATCTGGTCCGTATGAATCCCCTGGAAGAGAAACTGCTTCGATTATTTTTGCAACGGTGAAAAGAACATTTTCGTATGGCTGGATGAAAAACGTCTATGTTTATTCGGTTCATCTCTCTGATCAAACTGCTGTCAAAATTCAGAACTGAATGACTAATTTAATTGATGCAGGGGCTAGAATTGTCAATTTCGAGCGCCCATTTATCACCTAAGATTTCGTATTCTACATTTTTGTTAGAACTAAATCGTAATATTCGAGTAAGTATGGGACAGGGATTTTTTATTTGAAGTATAGCACTACTCCTTAGCGTCTTACGCGACTTACCGTCAGGGCCAGTTACCCTGATTTTATCAAACGTAATGGCAGTGCCATTTTTTTTGTTTTGAGATGCCCGATAAAACCAACCTCCTGCCAAAGCCTATTTAACCAATCCATTCCTGCCGTACCTGTTAATCTTCCCGGGAAAAATTAGTATTCGGCCGGAAGGCATGCTGACGCTAATGGTCGGCGTCCGGGTTGGAGCCATTATTTATTTCGTGTCATTGCGAGCGGAGCGAAACAATTGAAGAGATTGGACCCTGTTATCCTGAGCTTGTCGAAGGAGACATGGTTTTTTGATTTCACGTAAAGTCGCAAAGGTCTGCGCAAAGAGTGCCGCGACTTGTGTATTTGTTCTTTGCGACTTTGCGTGAAAAGCAGGAAGGTAGATTGAAAACTGTTTATTATCTTCCTCTTTTATGTCATCCATCACCTCCCTTGCCAAAAAGATCGGTTTCTGGTCTGCCACTTCCATTGCTATCGGTACCATCATCGGTTCAGGTGTATTTATGAAACCGGCATCGATGGCTGCGGAGCTCGGTTCGCCGGTATGGCTGGCGCTTGTATGGGTCATTGCCGGTATCTTTTCTTTATTTGGCGCATTGATCTACGCGGAGCTGGGTGCTATGATCCCTGAGACCGGTGGCATCTACGCCTATTTCAAATACATGTTCGGAGATTTTTTCGCTTTTCTTTTTGGATGGGCCGCTTTTGCCGTGATCAATACGGCTTCTGTTGCCGCTATCTCTTTTATCTGTGCCCGCTATGCCGATTATTTTTTACATCTTCCCCGTTTTGATACGGTGACCGAGTTATCCTGTACCTGGCATATCCCTTTTATCGGCGACCTGCACCCGCTGGAAGATATCGGTGTCAAGTCGCTGGCCATCGTCATCATACTGCTATTTACTTTTTTGAATTACCGCAGTGTAAAGGCAGGCAGTTATTTCCAGGTGCTTTCTACTTTTGTGAAAGTGGTGGTGATCTGCCTGCTTGTATTTGGTATTTTCTTTTCCGGCAAAGGTTCGATCGCCAATTTCTGGCAGGCGGAAGATCCCAAACACGGTGGCGATCTTATAAGCGCCTTTATCGTAGCTATGACAGGAGCTTTCTTCGCATATGACGGGTGGATCAATGTGAATTATATCGCCGGTGAGATCAAAGAGCCGCAAAAGAATATTCCGCGGAGCCTCGTCACGGGAGTCGTGGCCTGTATCATTATTTATGTACTGGTGAACCAGGCCTATCTCTATGTATTGCCGGTGGAACAAGTGGCCAGTTCATCACTGGTAGCTGCGGACGCTGTGGGTATCGCCATGGGTACTACAGGCAGCGCCATTATAGCGGCATTGATCGTGTTGTGTACGCTTGGTTCTATCAACGGAAACACGATGGCCACCTGCCGTGTTACCTATGCAATGAGCAAGGATAAACTCTTTGCACCCTGGGCAGGTAGAGAACATAAGCGTTTCGCGACGCCTTACAATGCTTTATGGCTGCATTGCATATGGACCTGTGTCTTTGTGCTTACAGGGTCCTTTGATATGCTGGCGGATATGTTCGTCTTTATCACCTGGATCGCCTATGGCGCGGGTGCGGTCGGTATCTTTTTACTTCGGAAACGGATGCCGGATAAACCAAGACCGTATAAGATATGGGGGCACCCGGTGGTAACGATCCTGTTCATTTTATTCACGGCCTTTTATCTTATTACAACGGTGTACAATGATGTAAGCAATTATATCCATCACCGGCAGCCGGTCATCAATTCTGTGCTGGGTTTGGTCATTACATCATTGGGTGTACCGTTGTATTTTTATTTTAAAAGAAGGAATGTTTCCAAAGAGTAAGGATCCGCATATTTCAGTTAATGTCTTTCATTTTGGATTCCCACTTTTTTTCTCGACTCTTCACTTCGCTCTGAGCAGTCTCCAAAAGTGAAGTAAAAAAGTCAATGTACAAACGAAACTTCGCCGTTTGTGCCGCAACGATCAAATCATTCAATTATTCATAGACTTTAGCGCAAGACTGTTGCTGCTTGCTATGCCGAGAACATAAGGCGATGGATTTTTCGTCCGGGACTGATCTATAAGCTTTATCATTTCGTTTGGCCGAAAAATATGCGCAGGGAAAGGTTGGTCTTGGTACTACGTTAACAGATAAATATTTTTTTGAAAACCGACTACGCATTTACAATCAACCGGAAAACTCATTAATAAATGAAGCCAACTATTATCTATTCACTATTATCTTTCTTATATCATTTTCTTTATCAATTTCCCCAGAATCATCAACCCATAATCCATATCCTCGCTCCACGGCTTGCCAAAACTGATCCGCAAACAGTTATTATAATTACAGCTTGCAGAAAATATCTTTCCCGGTACCACGGATATATTATGCTTCATCGCTTCGGACCTCAGCTTGAACGTATTCACTTTCTTATTTAGTTGTACCCATAAAACAAACCCTCCATGAGGTCTGGATACTTTGGTATCCGCAGGAAAATATTCAATGATTGCCTGTAAATACCGGAGACACTGTGTGTACAATGCTTTCCGCATGTTTTTTAAATGGTATTCATAACGGCCATGCTGTAAGAAATGCGCCATCGCCGCCTGCGTAAGGGTGGGGGAGCTGATATTCTGGATGCGTTTGATCTGCTTTACCTGGTCGAAGAATTTACCGGGGATCGTCCACCCGATACGGTAACCGGGAGACAATGACTTGGACAAGGAAGAGCAGTGCATTACCAATCCCTTTGTATCATAATATTTACAGGTCTTGGGTCTGTTCTTTCCAAAATACAATTCACCGTAGATATCATCTTCGATCAGCGGAATATTATGTTTACTGATGATGTCCACCAGTTTCTTTTTATTCTCATCGGGCATACAGCCTCCGAGGGGATTATTAAAATTGGGGATCACCACACAGGCTTTAACGGGGAATTTTCTGATCGCTTCTTCGAAGCAGTCGAGTTCCATACCGCTTACAAAGCAGGAAGATATTTCCACGACTTTCAATCCTATGCTTTCGATCGCCTGGAAGATCCCGAAGTAATTGGGAGATTCCACTGCCACCGTATCACCGGGTTTAGTCACAGCTTTCAGGCAAATGGTAATGGCTTCGAGGCCACCGGAAGTAACAACGATCTCATCAGGTTTTACCTTGCCACCCCAGTTAAAAGCCAGTTTGGCGATCTGTTTCCTGAGTTCAGGATTCCCCTGGGTATGTTCATAGCTGATGCAGGAGTCCTTGCTTTCCCGCAATACCTGCATCACGGATTTATTGATCTTGGCCAGCGGCAATAATGAAGGGTCCGGAACGGCGAGGGCAAAATTGATGACCTTATCGTTATGCGATGCGATATCATCATAAATAGAAGCGATCATCACTTTTACACTTACCTCATGTGATAAGGGATCGGGTTGTATCACTTTGGGGAGATCGGGAAACCGCCGCTGGTTAAAGCGGACATAATAACCTGATTTGGGTCTTGATTCGATCAGGCCTTTCCCCTCCAAATGGTAATAGGCCTGGAAAGCAGTCCCCATGCTGATCCCGTATTCGTCACTCAGTACCCTCACCGAAGGAAGTTTGTCACCGATCTTCAACACTTCACCATCGATCATTTTTTCCAAACCATCAGCTACCTGCATATAGAGATGATCTTCTGTTGTGAAACTGTATTTACGCATAAAAGAAAGTTTGAAGTCAGAAGACCGGAGTAATGAGAACAAAGACTCATTGCTTTATTGAATCAAAGGCTCCGGATTCCGGAACCCTGAGTCCGGTCTTTCCATCTGATCTAGTCAAAAATACAAAAACTGGATCTGTTTTTTATGCAAAAAGAATAAAATATTTGTATCGTGAATTTAAGATCCTGTGCAATCGGACGCTTCGCGAAAAAAAAGAAAGATCATGAAAAAGGAAATGAGGAATGCGTATATCGCATTGGGATTGGTGAGTTTTTTCTGGGGTACTACTTATATTGCCGCGAGGATCGGTGCGCAGGGGATCCCGGGATTATTTGTGGCCGGGGTCAGGCAATTCTTATCCGGTTTATTGCTGGTCAGTTTCTTTTTACTCCGCGGGTATAAATTACCGGGATGGAAGGTCCTGAAACGTATTTCCATACAGGGGATATTTTTATTGTGTATCGCGAATGGCCTGCTCACCTGGTCTGTGGAATTTATCAGCGGGGGATTGGCGGCGATCATTGCCGCGCTGGTTCCGCTTTTTATTGCCTTGTTTACCGTGTGGTTGTCCAAATGTGCGAAGATCACCCGGGTGATGATCATCGGGCTGGCGATCGGTTTCGCGGGAGTGATCACTATTTTTTACGACTACCTGGGCCAGATGCAGAATAAATCATTCCTGTTTGGTGTGGTGCTGGCAGTCATATCTACTTTATCGTGGTCCTTCGGAACAGTGTACACGGCCAATCAAAAACCGAAAATAGAGATACTGTTCAGTGTAGGATTACAGATGCTCATCGCAGGGATCCTCATGCTGATCGTTTGTGGCATAACCGGTAAATACAGTAACCTGGCAATGGCCGGTACGCCTTCCCTGCTGGCCCTTTTATACCTCGTTGTTTTTGGTTCGCTGCTGGCCTACTCGGCTTATGTATTTGCGATCAGCAAGCTTCCTGCTACACAGGTTTCCATCTATGCTTATATTAATCCAATCGTAGCAGTCGTGTTCGGCTGGCTATTGCTCGCTGAAAAAATGAACCTGATCATGCTGGTGGGTATGCTGATCACCCTGGGTGGCGTTTATATTGTAAATCATGAATCAAAAAAACTGAAACATGAATGAGATAACCATTGTTGATTACCGGCGGGAACACCAGCCTTATTTCGAAAAATTCAACCGGCAGTGGATCGAGGAGCTATTCGAGATGGAACCCGTGGATGAATGGGTACTTACCAATCCCGATAAAGCCATACTTGAACCCGGTGGTGCGATCCTCATGGCGTTGTATGACGGAGTTCCTGCAGGTACTGTTGGCTTGCGGAAGTTTGATGAGGAAACATTGGAATTCACCAAAATGGCGGTGGATCCTGCTTTCAGGCGGAAAGGAATTGCCGAAGCGATCAGTTTTTCCAGTTTCAAAAAAGCAAAAGAGCTGGGAGCTGTCAAGGTGATCCTGTATTCCAACAAGAAGAACGCAGGCGCTGTCAAATTATATGAAAAGATCGGTTTCAAACATGTGGAAGTGGAGAATGATGTATATAAAAGAGCTGATGTAAAAATGGTGATTGGTATCGGTGAGGCGCTGATCGCAGCTGAAAATTATTTTACGGGAAAGATCAATGCATAATATGGAGATCAGTTACAGAACCGCTATCCTACCCACAGCAGAAGAGATCATTGACTTGTATGATCGTGCCGGTCTTCCGAGACCTACTTCTGACAAAGTAAGGATCGAAAAGATGTTTGATAATGCCAACCTGCTGATCACAGCGTGGGACAAGGAGAAACTGGTTGGTGTTTCCCGTTCGATAACCGATTTCAGCTGGTGCTGTTACCTGGCCGATCTCGCCATCCACCCGGATTATCAAAAGCACGGCATCGGGAAGAAACTGATATGGATGACCAAAGAAAAAGCGGGGGAGCAGTCGATGGTATTATTGCTTTCTGTTCCTACCGCGATGGAGTATTACCCGAAAGCGGGGATGGAAAGACTAAATAACGCGTTTATAATAAACAGGGATAAATGAATAGTGAATAGGCAATAGGCAATAGGCAATAG
>DASYLC010000037.1:0-11044 GCA_036009775.1 Chitinophagaceae bacterium | reverse complement strand
TCAATAACGGGAGTATTGACAGTGCCAGTTCGATCGGGATAACGGCCAATGCACATATTTCGAACGGGGATAACACACAAAATCTCAAGCTGTACGGTAACTACACCACGAAAAATAATTCCATCTCCATTGATGTTCAGTTTGTGCCGTATGAACAATTTCAGATGTCCCACCAGAAAAAGACAGAACGAAAGGTTTTTTTCCTGGATTATTATAACAACAAATGTGTGGGTGATGTGATCGCCAATACCACTTTTCAAATTTTTCCTCAAAAAAGAGATAAACTGCAGCTGGCATTGCGATTGGGTTTACGCATGCCTTCGGGCGGACTGCTCGGTGCGGCCAGGTATGGTGATGTGCCTTCTTACTGGATCGATGCCGGTTGCGGCATACCGATAAAAAATTCGAACTGGAAATGGCTCGGGATGGCGGGTTTTTTTGTCTGGCAGACCAATGAGGACAAACACCGGCAGGATGATGCCATATTATATGGAAGCGGTTTTGAGTGGAACAAAAAAGGACTTCGTTTACAGGCTTACGCGACCGGCTATTCGGGATACCGCAATAACGGCGACAGACCCACCCTGGTACGCCTGAACCTGGAGAAGAAACAGAAGAGAAAGGTATGGCTCTTTCGCCTGCAACAGGGGCTTCATGATTTTGGCTATTTCAGTATGGAAGCGGGTGCCCGGGTAATTTTAGGTAAATAACAGCGGTGTTTTTTAATTTTCTTATCTTAAGCAAAAATTTGATATGGAAACCAACCAACCTGCTTCCGTTACGACCACTGTATCTGCCGTTCCTCCACGGGGAATGTTTGGATCAAAAGTTCCTTCTTCCGTGGCTTATATTGTCGGAGTATTGCTTTTCCTGATGCCTTTTGTCGACATAAAATGTAATAATATGTCGCTGCAACAGGTCAGTGGTCTCGAACTGGCCACCGGTTTTAAAATGAAAAAAAGCAGTTCGGACAATCCTTTCCTGAATGATGTAAAAACAGATGGGATCGATGAGGGGATCACCAAAGCCACCACCAGGACCGATAAAAAAGATCCCAACCTGTATGCGATGATCGCCCTGGGCCTGGGTGTACTGGGCTTATTACTATCCTTTACGAATGCAAAAGCTGCGATCGGCGGAGCCATGGTTACCGGTATTGCTTCCGCAGGAGCATTGATCGGGATGATGCTGGACATAAAAAAGAAAGCCAAGACAGATTTTAATATGCCTGACCTGGATGGTAAGACCGGTGATAACGATATCGGCGGCACGATCGACAAGATCGGTGATAAGATGAACCAGGTGACGGATAAGATCGATATCAGTATTGATTTCACAGCCTGGTTCTATCTCGCGGTGGTAGCGTTCCTGGCAGCGGCATTTTTCTGTTACCGGCGAATGTCGGCCAAACGATAACTCATTACCACACTTTTATTCATACTTAAACCAACCCAACATGGACAGAAAAACATTCACAATCGTTTTAGCGGTCGCTTTGATCGCCAGTTTCTTTCTTCCTTTTTACGATTTTGGCGGACGGGGAGCCAGTGGCTTTGATCTTGTAAAATCAAGCGGCGGCGAATGGCAAAAATATCTCCTGCTTGTATTCCCTGTTTGCGGCGTATTATTATTGGTCGGCGCCATGAATAACGGCAATTACCCGGGCGGAAGAGGCTTGCTGGCCTGGCTGCCTTTGCTTACCTTATTGTTCATCCTGATCCTTTACCCGATCATCCGGGGTGCTGATATCGGGATCGTATTTAAATCGATCGGAAGAGGATATGGCCTTGGCTTGTGGATAGCTGTTGCATCTTCCCTTGTGCTGGCATTTTATAACCCCCGTGCATGATCATTCACAATTCATTTTAAACCTTATACTATATGAACAGAAAAATTTTGACGATCATCCTGGCGATAGCGATCATTGCCGGATTTTTTCTTCCGCTTAGCAATGCGGGTAGCACCAGTGCCTTCGATGCGGTACAGGCTGCTTATCCCGTGTCCGGTGTAGAAGCTATCCTGATGAAATATTTATGGATACTGGTTCCCGTTTCAGGATTATTGCTATTGATCGGTGCCTTGAATAATGAACAGTATGCGCCCGCGAGAGTGCTCTGGGCTGTATTGCCCTTACTCGCCCTGGCTTATATCATAGTAAGACCTGTCATTGAAGGAATGGATATTGGAGCTATGGTAAAAAGCTTTGGCATAGGATTCTGGGTAATGCTGGGAGGTGCGCTGATATTGGCAATATACCATCCGGGGAAAGCTAAAGCATAGAGGGGAGTGGGGTTTGGCGAGTGGGAGAAGAGACATTATATTTTTAGTATACAAAGGCTGTCTTCGGGCAGCCTTTGATTTTTCTAGTCGCACAAGGAAGCAAAAAAAAGAAATTTTGCCACAAGCCAGAAACGTCGCGGTAAATGAAATGTTGCCCCACTAGCTACTAGCCATTGTCACCCTGAGCTTCTTGAAGGGCCACTCGTTATATCGCCGACACAAACTGCTTCAAAAACCTCACATCATTCTCACTGAACAACCTGATATCGTTGATCCCGTATTTCAGCATTGCCGGGCGTTCGATACCCATACCAAAGGCAAAGCCCGTGTATTTGGAAGGATCGATATTGCAGTTGGATAATACATTGGGATGTACCATGCCGCAACCCAGGATCTCCACCCAGCCTGTTTTTTTACAGATATTACAACCGCTGCCGCCGCAGATAAAACAGCTGACATCCATTTCTGCACTGGGTTCGGTAAAAGGAAAATAAGATGGACGGAAACGAACTTTTACATCCTTGCCATACATTTCTTTTACAAAAAAGTAGAGTGTCTGTTTGAGATCAGCGAAAGAAACATTTTCATCGATATACAATCCTTCCACCTGGTGAAAAAAGCAATGACTTCTTGCACTTACCGTCTCATTCCGGTACACACGACCGGGTATCACCATGCGGATCGGGAGCTTTCCTTTTTCCATTTCCCGGATCTGTACATTGCTCGTATGCGTACGCAATACCCAGTCAGGATTTTGTTGCACATAAAAAGTATCCTGCATATCCCGGGCGGGATGGTGTTCGGGCAGGTTCAAGGCACCGAAATTATGCCAGTCGTCTTCGATCTCCGGTCCTTCGGCTACCGCAAACCCCAGGCGCTGAAAAATGGAAACGATCCTGTTCTTCATTAATACTACAGGATGCCGGGAGCCGATCGGTAATATATCCCCGGGAAGTGACAGGTCGATACCGGCTGCCTGTTGCCCGTTACCGGAAACAGATCCTTTCAGCGTTTCGTATTTGGCTTCGGCGAATTGTTTGAACTCGTTCAGCAATTGCCCGGCTTCCTTCTTTTTCTCCGGGGCCACATTCTTCATCTCCCCCATGATCTCCTTCACGATGCCTTTGGCGCCGAGCCATTTGATGCGGAATTCCTCAATGGCTTTGGGGTCGGGGCCTGTAGCGGCTTGAATTTCTTTTTTGTGTTCTTCGATCTTTTTCAACAATTGTTCCATGAGACAAAGATAGGCTAAGAGTCTAAAAAGAGGGAAAAGAGAAGAAAGAGGCATGGACTCTCAAAAGCATAAGGATAAAGCGTCTTATTATACTGCGTAAGAGAAAAAAACATTTTGAAGCGGTGATTTTCACATGCCCCTTATGGATCGTTCTGCTATTTTTAAATTCTATGGATATAAATAAGCTTACCGGGATCGTTGTTGATCTATGTATCAAAATTCATTCTAAGATCGGGCCCGGATGTTTTGAAAGAGTATATGAAGACATCCTTTATTATGAACTCGTAAAAAAGGGATTCGATGTTCAGAGGCAACTATTGTTCCCGCTCATATACGAAGAATTAGAAGTCAATAAAGCTTATAAGTTGGACCTCCTGCTGGAGAACAGGCTTGTGGTCGAGTTAAAAGCAGTAAACCCATTGCCTCCTGTATACTTTGACCAGATCAGAACTCATTTATATCTCACAAATCTCAAAAATGGACTATTGGTAAACTTTAAAGTTTCTCTTATGAAGGAAGGCCTTCACCGGGTCTTCAATAATAAGGGCAGGGATTTTATGCATTAGGAAATTCCCCTCTTTTTGCCTCCTTTTCTCTTTTTAGACTCTTAGCTTTGTAGTTATGTCAGATCACCTCAACATCTCCGACTTCTTATCCCCCGTCAATCTCCACGCGATCTCCCACGACGAAGGCTATAAAGAAGGCCAGTTGGGAAAAAGCATTGCTGTCTACAGCGAAGAATTCCCCGATCTCGATGATGTAAAGATCGTCTTACTCGGTTGTGGTGAGCAACGCGGCAGCGGACTCATCCATGGTCACAGCGAAGCACCTGATATCATCCGCCGGCATTTTTATTCATTGTACTACTGGCACCAGGATATCAGGATCGCCGATATCGGGAATATCAGGGCCGGTTCTTTGTATACGGATTCATATGCCGCATTGAAGACCGTCACCCAGGAACTGATCAACGATGGCAAGACCGTGATCATCCTCGGCGGCTCGCATGATCTTACCTTATCACAATACCACGCTTACGCGGAAAATAAAAGAACGATCGAAGCCAGCTGCGTGGATGCGCTGATCGACCTGAATCTCGAATCACCTTTCCGCCACGAGAACTTCCTGATGGAAATGCTCACGGGCGAACCAAATTTTATCCGCCATTATAACCATATCGCTTTCCAAAGTTATTATGTACATCCCCGGAGGCTGGAGACGATGGATAAATTGCGCTTCGATTGTTACCGCGTCGGAAGTGTAAAAGAAAATATCGACGAAATGGAACCGGTTATCCGGAACAGCAATCTTTTTTCCTTCGATATCACAGCTATTGCCAATGCCTATGCGCCTGCCAATACCATTTCTCCCAACGGGCTCAACGGCGAAGAAGCCTGTGTGCTGATGCGCTATGCGGGAATGAGTCCCAATGTGAATACGATCGGTATCTACGGTTATGATGCGCAACATGACCGCGACGAGCTCACAGCCAAGCAGATCAGTCAAATGCTCTGGTACGTGCTTGATGGAAGAAGCCGTGGTAAAAGAGAAGCGGAGCTGGATGAGAAAGAATCCTTCAACGAATACCACCTGGCTTTCGCGGAAGTAGAGACCACTTTTTTGCAAAGCAAGAAAACAGGAAGATGGTGGATGCAATTGCCCGATAAAAAATTCATCGCCTGCAGCTACAAGGACTATCTGCTGGCGAGCAGCAACGAGATACCGGAGAGATGGTTGCGGGCGCAGGAGAGAGGGTAGAAAATGAGAAATAAGAAATGAGAAATTAGAAAGTAGTCGGACAATGAATCAATGTCTCACAGTGTCATTGATTTCTTCCCTTCCTTGTGAGGGAAAGGCAGATGGGGAGGCCGGCCAGAAAAATCTTCAATAACCAATCTTCAATGACTAATACAATTATCAAAACCGGCATCTGTTCCTACGGCATGAGCGGAAAATTATTCCATGCGCCTTTCCTGGAAGCTCACCCGGGTTATGAACTGTCTGCAATAGTGGAAAGACATAACCATGATTCCAAAGAAAGATATCCCAATGCAAAGTTGTATCGTTCGGTAGAAGAGTTCTGTGCCGATAAGGATATTCAACTGATCGTGGTGAATACACCCACGCATTTACATTTTGAGCAGGCGAAAATGGTCTTGAATGCCGGCAAGAATATGGTGATCGAAAAGCCATTTGCCATTACGGTAAAAGAAGCTGAAGAATTAGCAGCATTAGCTGAAAAGAACAAATTATTCCTTTCTGTTTATCAAAACCGGCGCTATGATGGCGATTACCGGGCCGTAAAAGCGGTATTGGAAAAAGAGATGCTGGGAGAAGTGCGGGAAGCAGAGATCCGCTACGACCGCTACCGGCCTGTGTTTGGTGGCAAACCGCATAAAGAAGGAAATCTCCCCGGGGCCGGGAATATTTATGATCTTTCGCCACACCTGGTCGACCAGGCCATCCAGTTATTCGGTTTCCCCAAAGCTTTATTTGCCGATCTGATAAAGATGCGGGATGATGTGGGAGTACCCGACTATTTCGAATTGCTTTTTTATTATGACCGGTTAAGAGTACGATTGAAGGCCACCGTCATCGCACGTGAATCAACCTATGCCTATGTGATCCATGGCATGAAAGGAAGTTTTTTACAACAGCGTTCTGATCTCCAGGAGCAGCAATTGCTCGCCGGTGTAAAGCCTTCGCTGGAATCCTGGTGTCCTGCACCTGCTTCACCCGATGGTTTATTACATACAGAGATCAACGGCCAGGTAGTGCGGGAAGAAACAAATTCCTCGCCCGGTAACTATATGGGATATTACGATGATGTATATAAAGCCCTCACTGGCCAGGGTGCCAATCCTGTACCGGCAGCAGACGGAATAAAAAACATGCGCATCATCGAAGCGGCACTGGAGAGTGTTAAACAAAAAAAGGTCGTTGAGTTTTAAGTTAAAAATTATGAGTTATAAGTTAAGAGTTGGAAGCAGCAATGGAACAAAATCTCATCGTGGCATCGCACAACCCGTAACTCATAACTTTAAACGCTTAACCCTTCTCTTTTCTCTCATCGTTCTTATTAGTTCGTGTTCAGTTCAAAAAAAGATTGGCCGCTCCGCCAGGATCGATGTCATAAACACCAAACCCCTCCAGGCAGCGCATGTCGGTCTCTGCATCTTCGATCCTTCCACTAACAAATACCTCTACAATTACCAGGGCGATAAATATTTTGTCCCTGCCAGCAATACCAAGATCCCGACCTGCTACGCGGCAATGAAATATTTGGGGGATAGTTTGACGGCAGCTTTGATTTTGGACATGGATACTGCTGTGGTCGTAATTCCAACCGGTGACCCAAGCTTGCTGCACACTGATTTTAAAAATCAGCCGCTGGTTGAAATGCTTCGAAAGGAGAAACGTCCTGTATATATCGCCGCCAACAATTGGGAAGATGAACCGCTGGGATCGGGATGGTCATGGAATGATTATGACCAGGCTTATATGGCTGAACGCAGCCCTTTGCCGGTATATGGCAATGTTTTGGAGTGGGTGCAGGAGATCACTGATAGTACAAAACCACCGCTGATCTATTCAAATCCGGAGATCAACTGGGAGGTGGATTTTTCTGATGACAGCGCCAGGAATTTTTCAGTACGAAGGGACATCGGAAGTAATTTTTATACACTCAACCAGGGTTCAGAAAGAAAAAAGGTCACTGTTTCCATACCCTTTTTTACAAACGGTATTGAGTCTGCAGTCGAACTCCTGAAAGATGCCACAGGCAATAACAGGCTGTCCCCGGCAAATACAATTTTTGTTTCTAAAAGGAATGCCGTGAATACCGCGAGTGCTTTCCACTCCCAACCCACCGATTCCCTCCTCAAACCCATGATGCACCGCAGCGACAATTTTTTCGCGGAGCAATCCTTATTAATGGTCAGCAATGAACGACTGGGCGTAATGAATGACGCGAAGATCATTGACACCTTATTAAAAACAGATTTTAAAGACCTGCCCCAAAAGCCAAGATGGGTAGATGGTTCCGGGCTCAGCCGCTATAATTTATTTACACCACAGGATCTTGTCGCCATTCTCAATAAAATGAAAGATGAATTCGGGATGGAACGTATCAAAGTCATCTTTGCCACCGGTGGCGAAGGCACGATCAGCAGTTATTATAAAGCCGACAGCGGTTATATCTATGGCAAAACAGGTACTCTGTCAGGGGTTGTTGCTTTCAGCGGGTTTTTATATACTAAAAAAGGGAAGCTGCTCATTTTCTCCACGCTGGTTAACAACCATCAAGCCTCAGCGACAGATGTCAGAAGGGCGATCGAGAAGTTTTTGCAAGGAATAAGGAATACATATTAGGCCAAGAGTCTAAAAAGAGGAAAAAGAGTTAAAGAGAGCGAAACTGCCAGACTTTAAGACAATCGGTTCAGTCGGAAAACTAACTCTTTTGAGCTCCTTTACTCTTTTTAGTCTCTTAGCCACCCAACCCTTTCCCTCCTCAGACAGTATATGCTTTAAACATTACTATATGCAAAGGCTAATCGCTGCTATCCTGCTCCTCGGTATCGCCATTATGGGTCTCAATTGCCAGAAAGAAGTGAGTTTCAATGGTCCGGGTATCGTCAACAACAATCCCAATCCCATTACTGCCACTTTACAGGGCAATATCAAGGATGAGAATGGCCGCCCGGCTATGGGGGTGACCATTAAAGCGGGAACCAGGACAACCACCACTGATGCGCGGGGTTATTTCAGGATCGCCAATGCTGCACTGGATAAGACTGCTTCCCTGTTAACTGCAGAGAAAGCCGGTTATTTTAAATCCTTCCGTGTATTCGGCGCTACGTCGGGAGTGAACCAGGTGTCAATACAACTGATGAAAAAGACATTGGCAGGCTCTGTTACTTCCGCATCGGGCGGAGAAGTGAGTTTGTCCAACGGTAGTAAGATAAAACTGGCCGCTAACGGGATCGTGAAAAAATCCGGTGGCACTTATAGCGGCGCCGTAAATGTATATGCAGCCTATATCGATCCGACCAGTTCGAATATCAGCGAAATAGTTCCGGGATCATTCCTGGCAACCGATAAAAATAATAACAGGGCCGTTTTATCTTCTTATGGAATGATGGTGGTTGAATTAGAATCCGCATCCGGAGAAAAGTTGCAGGTTGCGGAGGGTAGCGTAGCCACATTGACTACTGCTATCCCTGCTTCACTGCAGGCTTCAGCACCGGCAACGATCCCACTCTGGTATGTGGATGAACAAACAGGTATCTGGAAAGAAGAAGGTACTGCTACTAAAAATGGCAATAACTATGTTGGTGATGTAAAACATTTCTCTTTCTGGAATTGCGATGTTCCCATTTCAGCTGTGAATATTAGTCTTACTCTTAAAAACCCGGATGGTTCGCCCTTGATGTTTACAATAGTCAGGATAACCGCTGCCACTACCTATGGAATGGCTTATGGAATTACAGATTCGCTCGGCCAGGTAAGCGGCGCGGTACCTTCCAATATGGCGCTTACACTTGAAGTAATGACACCTTGTTTTACAGCAGGTTACTCGCAGAACATCGGGCCATTTACTTCCAATACGGATCTGGGTACGATCACTACAACGATTAATTCGAATAGCACGACGGTTACAGGGAGACTATTGAATTGCAGCGGCACACCGGTTAGCAATGGCCGCGCCTTTATTAATTTTAATAATATTGGTCGATATGCCTATACGGCCAATGATGGAACATTCTCCAGCACCTTTTATACCTGTACTTCTGCGCCGGCCACTTGCGAAGTGACAGGCATCGATAATGCAACGCAGCAACAGGGGCTTCCGGTAAATGTTACGTTAAGCAATCCTGCCAGTTCCGCAGGAGATATCGTTGCATGCGGAAGCTCATCGCTCGAGTATATCACATTCAGCATAGATGGAGAAGTAACCACCATAACCGCCGGCCCGCCACAAAACTACCTGGTTGCACGTTGTTATGATTCGACAGGCGTTACCGGTACCAACATTAATTGCCAGGAAGGAGCAGTTGGGCCTTCAGGATGTATGCTTGACTTCCTGGACAACAGGATGCCGGGAACATTCCCCGTTCAGAATCTCTATATTATGAGAATGGGGCAGGGCAATTATTTAAATATGATACAACCTTTCAATACAACAATAACAGCTTTCCCGGGAACAGCCGGTGGATTTATGGAAGGAGGTTTTTCGGGTCAGTACCTGGATGGATCCGGCATTCTTCATGTAATCACCAGCACTTTCCGGATACGGCGACAATAATAACGGGTTAGCGGAATTGTTTGTATGTTCCGCCCCGGTAGTATTAAAATGAATAATAGATCAACGAAGAGCAGACGATAGAACGCATCATCGAAGGTTGTAAAAAAGACGACCGCAAAGCCCAGGAACAGCTTTATAGAAGCTATTACAGGGTCATGGCGAACCTTTGTCTCCGCTATACAAAAAATGAAACAGACGCGTTGGAAGTGCTGAACACCGGATTTTATAAAGTGTACAAGAACATCAGTCGTTTTGATGCGGCAAAAGCTTCGTTATATACGTGGATCCGTACGATTATCATAAACAGTTGCCTGGATTTCATTAAAGCAAAACAACCCTTATCCGGAACGGGTGAACTGGAGCAGGCGGCCCATGTACATGTGCCGCCTGCTGCTATTTCCAATATGTCAGCAGCAGCGATATTGAAACTGGTAAGAGAGTTGCCACCCGCCACACAAGCTGTTTTCAATTTGTATGTCATGGAAGGGTATAATCATGCTGAAATTGGAAAACTAACAGGCACAAGTGAAGGTACCAGTAAGTGGCATTTAAGTGAAGCAAGAAAGAAATTACAAAAAATGATAAATGAGCAAATCAGTTAATGAATCAGCTTTTACCATATGAATTGGAGTTGAATCAGCAATGGACCGATTGTCCGCTGCCGGATGAGAATATGGCATGGGCGGATATGAAACGCCGGCTGGAGGAAGACGACAACAAGCCAATGCTTCCTTTCTGGCTGCGCGGTTGTGCCGGGTGGTTGCTCCTGGGACTGTTCGTAACCGGCCTCGGATGGTGGATCGTTCGCCCGGAAAAATGGTTCTATAAAAAACAACAGGACCAGGAAATCAAAACGAACAGTGCAACGCCGGTATTGAACAATTCCGATACTGCTCACCTGGATGATTCATCGGCCATTGTGAATACAGTACCTCCTGTTACAGGGAAGGATAGTAACAGTGTCCTGATCAATCCCGGTGAAACAGGCAGTCAGAAGAAAAATGAACAGGCTAAACAAGAATTAAAGCAGCAACAGCAAGTAATAACCGGCACAAATCAGCCAATCGATAAGACCGGAAAGCAAAAGGCTGATATCGCCATAGCACCGGAAACGAAAAGCAGGAAGAAAATACCGGTTATTAATCAACAGCGGAAAAGGGAAAAAAGGAATAACAATCTTATGAAAGACCCGCAGGATAGTACCGGCAAAAATATAATTCCGAAAG
>DASYLC010000036.1:0-6353 GCA_036009775.1 Chitinophagaceae bacterium | reverse complement strand
GCAAACAGTACTACAACCTGTTACCGGCTAAGAGCCGAGATAAATGGTATACCCAAAGCGGCATGGGGACAATCAACTGTCGCCAGGGGAGATATAAATTCAGTCACGGTCTTTCCAAATCCCGCAAGGGCCAAACTCAATATCAGTTATACAGCTGCAGAAAGCCGGGCAGAGCAGGCGACCATCACTGATATCACCGGCAAAAAGGTTTTGATCAATACCATTAACAGTATACCAGGCAAAAATGATCATGGCATTATCCTGCCTTCCCATCTTGCAAAAGGTATTTATTTCCTGCAAATAGGAACCCGAACGCCTGTAAAATTTGTGAAAGGATAGTTCGTTCAACCGGGAGGAAGTGGGTGCAGGTCCGGGTCTTTATGGTTTTCAAACTGTAAAGACCCGGTCTTTTATTCATCGAAAGATCTGTACGAAAAGATGATCCCTTTAATATCCCAAACAAATAATTTTGGATCTCTTAGAAATAAGGCAGGTATAATTTCTACCGGATCATTTTTCCCCTGATGATCTCCATTAACTCGGCTTTATAACTTTCCCCGATCTGTATTTCCGCAGATACGTTCTTTAGCCTGGCTAAATTCCCTTCAATACCGGTTATCCTGGAAATGGGAATTATAAAAGATTTATGTACCCGGATAAATTGCTTTTTGGGTAGGCGCTCTTCCAGTTCTTTCATACTGGTATACACCAATGTTTTTTGTCCTCCCCGGTAGATGATCATATAATTTTTCATGCTTTCGATATAATCAATGTCCCCGAGGTTGATCTTCAGGAGCTTTCCTTTTGATTCCGTTTTTACAAAAATATAATCATCATCTGCAGTGTCCGGCTGAATCATATTACCGGAATTGACCTGCTCTATCGCTTTCTGAACCGCTGCCAGGAAACGGGGTAACCGGATCGGCTTCATGAGATAATCCACCACGTACAATTCATACCCTTCCAGCGCAAATTCGCTATAAGCAGTTGTCAGTATGACTTTGCTCTTGCCATGAATGGCTTTAATGAAATCGATACCGGAGAGTTCCGGCATTTGTATATCGAGAAAGACCAGGTCGATCTTTTGCTGGCCTAACAATTGCAACGCTTCAATCGGGTTCGTAAAACTTCCCGCAAGATCCAAGTGTGGCGTTTGCTTTACATAATGAACCAGGATATCAATAGCATGCTGCTCGTCATCAACAATAATACAATTTATCATAGTTTGTCAATAGTTAATTCAGTAGTATAAAATTCAGGTTCATCTTTCACAGTGAATTTGTATTGATCTCCATAAGCAAGTTCCAGTCTTTTTTTGATATTATCCAGGCCAATACCGGTAGATAGCTGTTTTGGTCCCGATTTCTTTTTATTACTGCAATAGAAATAAAGTTTGTTGCCTTTTACATTCAGCTTAATATCTATCGGGTGTTCCTGGTTCTTCAGGTCACCATGTTTGAATGCGTTCTCTACAAGGGTGATCAATACAAAAGGAATGACCATCTTTCCATTCACTTCGCCGCTTACTTCAAAATTTACTTTTAGCTGGTTGCTGTAGCGAAGCTGGCTTATCTTGATGACATTATGCACATGTTCGATCTCATCTTTGAGTGGCGCTTTCCCATCCCGTTGATACCCCTGGTCCAGCGCATACCGCATGATATCGCTGAGCGTAAGAATACCTTCCGATAATTCTTCGGAATATGGAAGTGATTTGGCATATAAAAAATTCAATGTATTGTGAAGAAAATGCGGGTTGATCTGGGCTTTTAAAAAATTAAAATTTGCCTGGGATATCTGCATTTCAAGCTGCAGTTTTTGCGCCTCCAGTATTCTTCTTTGTTTTACTGTTTCCCGCAAATAAGTAATGTACGCCACCAGGTAGCTAACGATAAGCACCGGGACCAGGCTTCCCACCATGGCACCATACACGGAGAAAGGAGAAGAATGCTTATTGTGCAACACACCAGGAAAACAATAAAAAAGAAAGGTCTTGTAAGCAAAAGCTGCCAGTACTATTGCAGCTGACAATTTAAAAAAGGATACAAGTCTTTTATTGGCGGCAATGAAGTTGTAATAATAATTGATACTGAAATAAAGCAACGTAATATAATATAGAAAATCATGCAGGCTCCTGAGACCGCTTTCGGGGTTTGCATTTGGATTTGGTGTCTTTTCAGCCGGGTGGTTCTTATAAGCACCGGAGGCATAATAAAAGATCGCGGCTATAACACCGAGGCAAACGATCCCCAGCAAAATCTGCCAAAAACGATATCGCGGTTTAAACTTCACTTTGAAATGTGAATATAGTCAAGGGATCCTGAATTCTATCGTCACCCCCTTCCTTTTCGTCCTGCCAATAAGCTTGTTGGTATAACGTTTTTCGTACCCATCGCCCTTCTCTTTAGGTTTATACCTGAAACTTAAAAATTATGAAACTTCTATTAGTATTCCTCCTGGCTGCCATTACCATTTCTTCGCAAGCACAACAAATAAACGGTTTAGTAAAAGATGAAGGCGGAGTTCCCCTTACCGCGGCCACTGTCAGTTTAATAAGATCCGGCGATTCTTCCAGTATAAAACTCGCCGTTACCAACGCGAATGGAGCTTATAGTTTTTCCGGTATCAAAGAAGGAAATTATAAGGTGCTCATAACTTTTACAGGTTGCAAGCCGGCTTTTTCACCAGGCTTTTCTTTTAGTTCATTGGATGTGACTGTACCGGAATTAAAACTCACCAAGCTATCCGGCACCCTGGGTAATGTTACAGTTACAGCACAAAAACCACTGGTGGAAGTAAAAGCTGATAAAACGATACTGAATGTAGAAGGGACAATCAATGCGGTGGGATCAAATGCTTTGGAATTGCTTCGTAAATCACCGGGAGTATTGCTTGACAAAGATGACAATATCAGCCTGGCAGGAAAAAATGGGGTACAGATCTATATTGACAACAGGCAAACTCCATTATCAGGACAGGATCTTGCCAATTATCTCAAAACGCTGCAATCTTCCCAGATCGAAGCGCTTGAACTCATCACGAATCCTTCCGCAAAATATGATGCCGCCGGTAATGCC
Source organism: Chitinophagaceae bacterium (assembly GCA_036009775.1). Taxonomy (GTDB): domain Bacteria; phylum Bacteroidota; class Bacteroidia; order Chitinophagales; family Chitinophagaceae; genus JJ008. Next base: position 3,276 of record DASYLC010000036.1, on the reverse strand, counting down.
GGGATCATCAATATCCGTTTAAAAAAGAACAAATCGCTTGGTACCAATGGCGCTGTGAATGCAGGATGGAATATGGGCCTATCCGCTAAATACAATGCGGGTGCTTCCCTGAATTATCGCAACAAAAACATCAACATCTTCAGTACCTATAGTTTTAACTATGGTCCGAACGAGCAACATTTAGAAACCAGGAGAACGGTACTGGACAGTCTTTTTGATCAGAAGGGAACTATCCGCCAGGTGGGAAAGGCGCATAATTTCAAGATCGGGGCTGATTATTTTATTAATAAGAAGAATACAATTGGCGTGATGGTGAACGGAACATTTTCCGATCCTGAAGTAAGCAATTACAGCAAGACTTATATTTCCAGCACAATAACAGACATTGTTGACCGCATATTGATCGCTGATAACAGTAATAGTATGAAAAGGCATAATGCCAACATAAATCTTAACTATAATTACACTGATCCTAAAGGAACGAGCTTTGTAGTAAATGCAGACAGGGGCGCATATGATCTGAACAGCGACCAGTTCCAGCCCAATTATTATTATGATGCTTCAGGACAGGTGAAACTGAGTAGCGTGATCTATCATATGCTTTCACCTGCCCGGATCAATATTAATTCCCTTAAAGCTGATTATGAACAGAATTTCCGGAAAGGAAAGCTGTCGATAGGTGCAAAATCCACCGGGATAAAAACGGATAATGATTTTCAGCGATACAATGTGACCGGTTCTGTTGAAAACCTGGATAAGGATCGCAGCAATCACTTTGTTTACAAGGAGAACATTAACGCAGTTTATATCAATTATAACCGCCAGTACAAAAAGTTTATGATCCAGGGTGGTGTCCGGATAGAGCATACCGTTTCCGAAGGAGTATCGAACGGGTTAAAGTTTGATGGAAGTAATTATATCCCCGGCATTTCTTCATTCAAAAGATCCTATACCGACCTGTTCCCGAGTGCCGCCATCACTTTCAATAAAAATCCGTTGAAACAGTGGAGCCTGACCTATAGCCGTCGTATTGACAGGCCAGCTTACCAAGACCTGAACCCGTTTGAATTCAAGTTGGATGAATACACTTTCATGAAAGGGAATGTCAATCTTCGTCCGCAATACACAAACAGTTTTGGGGTCACACATACCTATAAGTACAAACTGAACATGACACTTAATTACAGTCATGTTAAAGACCTGTTCACGCAGATCGTTGATACAACTGAAAAAACGAAAGCGTTTGTTTCCAAGAAGAACCTGGCTACCCAGGATATTGTAAGTCTGAGCCTGAGCTATCCCTTCCAGTATAAATCCTATAGCCTGTTCACCAGTATCAGCAGTAACTATTCAAAGTACAAAGCGGATTTTGGTGCAGGTCGCAAAGTAGACCTGGATGCTTTTGGTTTCAGTTTGTTTGCTCAAAACAGTTTAAAGTTTGCCAAAACCTGGACAGCAGAATTGAGTGGCTTCTTTAATGCGCCCACTATTTACCAGGGAAGTTTTAAAGGGAAAGCCATGTACAATATTGATGCGGGGTTATCCAAACAGGTTTTAAAAGGAAAGGCTACGGTTAAAGCCGCATTGAGCGATGTATTTCATTCCATCGGGTTCAGGGCTGTATCCGATTTCGCAGGTCAGGTCATGAAGATCAATTTTCATAGCGAGTCCCGGCAGTTGAAACTCAGCTTTAATTACCGGTTTGGAAATAACGGCGTCAAGCCGGCAAGGCAGCGTACAAGTGGTGCGGAGGACGAATTAAAAAGAGCACAGCAGAGTTCCGGGATGATGGGAAATTAGATCAGGCTACGGTTCATTATTGCAAAACCAATAAACCAGGAAAATGAAAAAAATAATACAATTCATTGCATACGGACCGACATAACTGATTTGACGGGGAAGATTCAGGTAGTTGTACTGAATAGTGTCTAGAAATTTATTCCTGTCTTTCGTAATGCTGCCGTTGGCATCATAAGTATAATCCGTGGACGTTTTGTACCCCAAACCCCAACCCCTAAAGGGGAGTATTAATCTTTTTTACCCGGCTGTAGTATTACTAGCATCGTTCCTTGTATCGCACTCTTGTACTTTCTGTTCGCTACTCAGCATTTACGACGCTCGCTACTGTTTCTACATTCTCCTATTGTTTTGCCTGCCCGCCCGCTGGCATTTATGCCTGCAATATTTACATTCCATTTCAACCTGATAATTGGATACATGAATAGCAAAACAGCGCCCGGCAATGCCCGGAAAACCTGTTGCCTGTTTGTTCTGTCCTGGTAAAAATAAAAACAGGATGCATAATCGCACCCTGTAAGTTCTTTATTTTCACCCATTTTTAAAACCCTGATAATTGAATACATTACCCGGGTGTGCGCTTTTAAATACATCCAGATTTAAAGTATGTCCAAATTCGTGAGCCGCCGTTCGAGATTTTTTATTTATTCGACAGACTCGAAGAACCGGGGTTAATTTTTAACGATCCATATTATCTGTATAAACAGAAATTACTCGCTTGCTTAGTGTGTCAAAAACAAACGCAATGTAATAACACGCGTATGGCAAATCTACTTTGGGTAACTTGGCAGCATCCAAAGTATGATACACCAAGGTGGCTTTATCGGTACGAAATCCCTCCCACTTTTGATTCGGACGTCCAAGTGCAGTAATAATGTCTTCGTAATAAAGTGTGTCAATTTTAACGTCTAAAAAATCAAACGATGCCCAATACCGCAATCCATTTGTACCTAATGAATCCAGTTTCCAAAAGTATGACACTTGATTGAGTTTCTCACTACAGGTTACTGTTCTCGTTTGAGCTTGGATATTTGTCAGTCCAATGAACATCACAAATAAAGCAAAAAAAATTTTTTACGTTTTGATCTCATATAAAATAAATTTATTGTACAACCTGCATGTTGCGGCTAAGATGGATGCCATTCCCCTGGTTCAATCTTTTAATTTCCACAGCAGCAACTCGTCGCAAACAAATCCCAATCTCAGTTAAATCGTGGGACCGAGACATAATATAATAACGTTCCTCTATCTTACTCCTATCTGCGTGACCTGTATCATCCTTCTTTATCCTTTGAGGATCCTGTGGACCGGCAAAAGTCTTATCCACTCTATAACCGAGCATATGCCCAAATTCATGAGCGGCCGCCGTACTTCCGTGTTCTCGAAGATACGCCAAAGTAAAGAATGGCTGCTTACCTACACCAGTACCCATATTTGATGCTACGCCTTCTTTATCTGTCAGCATGACAAAATTACGCC
>DASYLC010000035.1:0-4185 GCA_036009775.1 Chitinophagaceae bacterium | reverse complement strand
GTCCATATTTTGCCCATTGAAATAATCAGAGATAAATTGGATGTAATATCAGCCGGTTTATTTGTGAATCCGTAGGTCTACTCTACCGAATGAATAGCGACCACCTGAATGAATGAAAGAACTAGCTCCCTCGTCGATATATGTATAAATAGACTCGGAGATCTTTCTAACGGTATATTTCGTATTCGGCTTCTCCGTTCCGCCCCCTACCTCACATTTTTCTTTAAGTAGTTTATCCGACCCTGAAATAGAACATCTTCTGCAAAACAATCCTACCGCATAAATTAGTTTTTTACACAATACAACGCATCCCAAACAAGAGGATTTAAACCATATGTGGGAGGTTCGATATAATTTCCAAATACAGAGTTCTTATATCCCAGATTCCCCTTTAAAAGACCAGGCTTCCCCGCGGCAACCATATACCAAACATGTGTCATCCATGTACTATCTAAGCATAAAAGGGCCCTTTAATACATGGATAACACATGGATAAGACAAGGAATACACTGGGATTAGAGAAAAAAGATATAATTCAGCAATTTTGTCTTCGCTATTTTGCGGCACTAAACAGCGCCCATGCGGACCCGTCTCCTCCCCTTTATTCCTTATTTTTTCCTGGCGGTATTTTTAGCCTCCTGTGCCACATTCAAAGATCCGGAATACCGGAGCATTGAAAACCTCCGGGTCAGCAAACTGGGTTTTAGCCAGTCCACCCTCAGTTTCGATATCCATTATTTCAACCCCAACCATTCCCGGCTCAAGCTGAAAAAAGCAAAGGGCGATGTCTGGATCGAAAACAAATACCTGGGAAAATTCTCAATGGACACCCTGATCCTGATCCCCGCCAACGGAGAGTTCCGGATGCCCGTAAAACTGGAGGTGGATATGCGAAAGATCATGGAGAATTCGATCGTGGCATTCCTGTCCCGGGAAGTGACCGTAAAAGTGGAAGGAAAGGCAAAGGTTGGAAAGAGCTTTATCTATATCAGCTATCCCTTGCGCTACGAAGGGAAGCATAAATTGGGGGAATTGATGAAGTGAGATTGAGGATTTGAGATTGGCAAGGTCGCCCTGTTGCGTCGATTCACAACTCACGTCTCACGATTCACAACCAGCTCCAAAACATCCACCACTGAAGGGAATGAATTTTGAAAATAAGGCGCCAGCTGACCCGGTTTCACCCATTTGATCTCATGAATATCTTCTTCGGTTTGCGGAACCAGTTGCTGATCCCCTTTTACCTTCATCGTATACCAGTGCGATTCTTTTAAAATGTACCGCGTCCCTTCATGGTAGGTATGATAAGTGATCATCAGCGGCGCTATAAGCTTTACTTTTTCCAGGCCTGTTTCTTCCTCTACTTCCCGTACAGCGCAGTCTTCCAGCTTCTCTCCCTTGTCCAGCTTGCCTTTTGGCAGATCCCATTTACCACGACGGAAAATGAGCAACACCTCGTTCTTTTCATTTTCCACCAGCCCCCCACCCGCCTGGATGATGGTAAATTTTTTATAGAATGCTTTTTTCAGCTCTTCCAGGTCCGGATGATAGAAGACACCGGCATGGATCTTTTCCAACTGCATCTCGTGGATCATTGCTTTTACCGTATGGCTGTTCAGCTCATCGATGAACACCGCATCATCATGATGGACATAGGGCTGTAATGCTTCGTCAACATTATCACACAAGAAAAGAGGTTTGTTATCGAAATATATTTTTATATACATGGATGGACCGGAATTAATGAGTATTGAACGATATAGAACATAATCACATAAGGGAAACACATAGTTATCACCTATGTGCAAACCTATGTTTCTATTGTGTCGCAGCCTGCCCTGACAAAAGAAGGGTGGTTCAAAGTAGTTTCCTTTTAAATTATCATATTATCAAATTAGCTTTGCGCCATGACTGATGCAAAGGCTGTAGCCGAAAAACTCCTTCAAGTTAACGCTATCAAACTAAATCCCGAACAACCCTTTACCTGGGCCAGCGGGTGGAAAAGCCCTATCTACTGCGATAATCGTAAAGTACTGTCTTTCCCTTTCACCCGGGATTTTATCAAATCGGAGATGTGCAATGTGATCTTCGAAAAATTCCCGGAAGCCGCGCTGCTGGCGGGTGTAGCCACGGCGGGTATTGCCTGGGGTGCTATGGCAGCCGACCAGTTAAAGCTCCCTTATATTTATGTACGCCCCAAGCCCAAGGAACACGGACTGGGTAACCAGATCGAAGGTTTTTATGAAAAGGGACAGCAGGTCGTGGTCATTGAAGACCTTATTTCTACAGGCAGGAGCAGCCTGCAGGTAGTGGATGTATTAAAAGAACAGGGACTGGAAGTCATCGGGATGGTCTCCATCTTTACCTATGGCTTCGCGGTTGCAACCGAAGCTTTTAATAAAGCATCATTGACCTGGTATTCCCTGACAGATTATCCCACCCTGATCGGGTCCGCCATAGAAAAAGGTATCGTGTCTCCCGGTCAGCAGGATATTTTGTTAAAATGGCGGGATGATCCGGCCAACTGGGGAAGGGTTTCGTAATTTGCCACAGATATTTTAAATATACCTCATGAAAAAATTCATCTTCGCCACACTGGCTGTTGCTTTCCTTTCGATAGCAGCAAATGCGCAGGTAAAGCCTGTTATCACCGCCATCATTAAAACACCGCAGGCGCTTTGTGAAAATTGTAAAAAAAGGATCGAGCAGTATGTCAAACCTTATGACGGTATGCTGGAGATCACTGTGAATTACCGCAAGGGAGAAACAAAGGTCAAATTCATTTCAGACAGGATCAATATCGAAGAGATCAAAGCTTATATCGCCAACTGTGGTTATGATGCCGATGATGTACTGGCTGCTGAAGATGCGTATGCCCGGTTGCCAAAGACCTGTAAGAAAGCTGAGGATGGCGGCTCCCATCCCAAACCGAAAACACCTACACCTCCCCCGGGTCAGCGGTAATTTTATTTAACCACAGCCCGCTACGCGGGGCACTGATTAAAACAGCCCACAGATTCTTCGCTACGCGAAGCGCACAGTTATGTTTCAGAGAAACAAAGTTTCTAAGACCTTCACAGCACATTAAGCGCTTTCATAATCAAACTGTGTAAATCTGTGTGTTTATTTAATCTGTGTTATTTGTATAGCAAATACTGTGGTCAGACATTTGCCATAAGGACACTAAGTATTCCACAAGGACACTCAGCGCCTCCGGAACCAAACTGTGTAATCTGCGTGTATTTAATCTGTGTTATTTGCGTAGCAAACACTGTGGTTAGATTTCTCATCATTAAGCTGGTCTCTTCATCACCGCGACGGTCAGCCGACTTATACAAACTAATTTTTCTCTCTCATCATAAATTTTAATATCCCAGACATGGGTAGTTGCGCCGATATGCAATGGAGAAGCCACACCTGTTACAAATCCTTCCCTGGCGCTGCGGATATGATTGGCATTTATTTCCAGTCCGACACAATAGAATTTAGTTTGATCAATGACCATCGCGGAAGCAACACTGCCAAGGGTTTCCGCTAAAACACAGGAAGCGCCTCCATGTAAAAGGCCATAAGGCTGGTTGGTCCGGTGATCCACCGGCATTCTGCCTTTTAGGAAATTATCACCGAGCTCGGCCCATTCGATACCAAGCCATTCACTCATGGTATTTTTGCCCAGGTCACCAAAATCCTGAAGCGTAAGCCCTTTCTGAAACCAGATACTCATCGTGGCGGTAATGAATTAAAAACCACTTCCGGTAAAAAATGACTGGCATCACCGTGATTACGGATGATATCTCTCACGATAGTGGAAGCGACGGATGTATATTTCGGTTCACCGGTCAGGAAGATCGTTTCAATACTCCGGTCCAGTGTACGGTTGGCATCGGCGATCGTTTTCTCGTATTCAAAATCGCTGACATAACGGATACCTCTCAGAATAAAATGCGCCCCGATCTTTTTACAGAAATCAATGGTCAGCCCTCCGTACACAGCGCCTTCTACCCGTTCTTCGTCCTTATAGATCTCTTTGATCCACATCAGGCGTTGCTCATCGGAGAACATCGGTGCCTTGGCGGTATTGGAGCCGATACCTACAACGATCTTATCAAACAAGGGTAATGCCCGGTTGATAATATCCACATGGCCGAGTGTAAGCGGGTCGAAGGTACCGGGGAAAAGACAGAT
>DASYLC010000034.1:0-14260 GCA_036009775.1 Chitinophagaceae bacterium | reverse complement strand
CTGGAAGACAGGTTTGGCGCCTTGCCGCAACAGGTGAACGATCTTTTTATTACGGTCCGTTGCCGCAAACTTGCCGTTGACCTGGGTTTTGAAAAAATGTCATTAAAGGAAGAGACCTTCCGTGGTTTCTTCATCAACCGGCCCGATTCACCGTATTTTGAATCAGGTACATTCAGCCGGCTGATCGAATTTTTACAGACCGGCACCAATAAAGCAAAATTGAAACAAACCGGTAAGCTGTTCATGCTGATAGCTGCTAATATGAAGCGCATGGAGGAGATGCATCGGTTCCTGCAGGCCATGCATGCGTACTGTTTTCCGTCTGCAGCAACCCCAGCCTGACCTTTTTATCGTAAATTATTGAGACGGGCAGGCGGGCCAGGGAGTTTTATGAACTGGCTTAAATCCTTTGCTATACTGCCTTTTCTCAGGGATTTGTACTAATTTTAATACACTTAACCGATGCTATGAGATTCAATCCAATTCCCCTGATAACAGTTTTACTCTTACTGGGTTTTTCTTCCCTGGCCCAGGACGGATCCAGGTACACTATCCAGCTCCGTTCGGGGCCGGTAACTCCTGAAAAAAATATCAGTGCGCAACGCCTTGAACAGTTTAACCGCACTGCAGCGAAGACGAGCGGTAAAAGTTTTGCGATCATCCAGTTTGAACAGATCCCCACCGAAGAAGAAAAACAACAATTAAAATCGTCCGGTATCGAGTTGCTCGATTATATCCCGGGCAACGCTTATACAGTAACGATAACTGGCTCATTGAATGAGGCTGCATTAATAGCCACCAAAGCAAGGGCAGTGATCGAACCCGGTGCTATGCAAAAAATGCAACCAGAACTGGCTACAGGAAATTTTCCTTCCTGGGCTGTTAAAACGCCCGGCACTGTTGATGTATGGGTAAGCTTTCCCCGCACATTTTCGTATGAGACCGTTCAAAAGGAAATGCTGCAAAGAAATTTTGAGATCATTGGTACCGACCACAAAAATTACAGGATCATCGCCCTCAGGGTAACCCTGTTAAGATTGGGAGAATTAGCCTTATTACCTTGTATCGAATACGTGCAGGTCATCCCCGGAGAAGACAAGGCACTTAACTACAACAGCATGTTCTTATCCAAAGCGCATGTACTGAAAGCATCGCTGGCCGTAGGTGGGCAGAACCTGAACGGGCAGGGCGTTGTAGTAGGTATCGGTGATGATGGTGATATGCAAACACATCTTGACTTTACCAACCGCCTGATCAATCGTTCCGGGGAAACTCCCCATGCTCATGCTTCCCATGTCGCAGGAACGGTGGGTGGCGCCGGGATCATACAGGAATTATATGCGGGCTACGCACCGAAGGCAAAGATCATCGGGCAGGTCTTTTCCCATGTATTTTTAAATGCACCTGCTTATGTACAGGACCATGGAATGGTGATCACCAATAATTCCTATGGTTCCGTTGTACATGAGTGTGCTTATAACGGTTTGTATGATCTCACCGCAAGAATATTGGATCAGCAGGCTTTCGATCTTCCTGAATTGCAAAATGTATTCGCGGCAGGTAATGATGGATTGCTGAATTGCGGTCCTTATCCTGCAACTTTTAAATCAGTACTGGGCGGCTACCAGGCAGCCAAGAATGTAATAACAGTGGGAAGCACAACACTGAGAGGAGATGTAAGTGCTTTTTCAAGCAGGGGTCCTGTACGGGACGGTCGTGTCAAACCAGAGATCATGGCACAGGGAGAATTCCTGGCATCGACCTGGTATTTCAATGCATACAGTTATAACAACGGTACCAGCATGGCAGCGCCCGGTGTATCGGGTGGGTTGGTACTACTCGTGCAGGGATACCGGAATTTGCACGGCGGCCTCAATCCAAAGAATGGCCTGCTAAAAGCATTATTGATAAATGGTGGTCTCGACAAAAATAATGCAGGTCCCAGTTTTACTTATGGCTTTGGTAATATGAATTTGCTGCGGTCCTACAAAATGATGGAGAACAATACTTATTTTACCAGTACGATCACACAGGGATCAACCCAGTCTCAAATGATCAATGTTCCGGCCAATACGGCACGCTTAAAGATATTATTATATTGGCAGGATCCTCCGGCCAGTGTTATGGCCGGCCAGACATTGGTGAATGACCTGGACCTCGAAGTCATAGCGCCCGTTGGTCCTAATCCAAAACTCCCGCTTATTCTTAATGCGGCTCCCGGCAGCGTGGCTAATCCTGCAGCGCCCGGTGCCGATCATACCAATAATATCGAACAGGTCGTTATTAATGATCCCCCAGCAGGCAACTATGATCTGAATGTGATCGGAACATTGATCGCACAAAACCCTTCACAGGAGTACCACCTGGTGTATGATATTATTCCTGAAGACCTGGTATTGACCAACCCCGTCGGAGGGGAGTCATTTGTGCCTACTATTTCGCCAATTTTTATTGATACTGTTTATCTCAGCTGGGACTCTTATGGTGACCCTGCGAATCCATTCACACTGGAATTTTTCAATGGTCTATCCTGGAGCACCTTAAGCAGTACGGTGCCGGGCGGCGATCGGACATATGGCTGGGCCGTTCCTATCAACAACCCTACCGATGCGGCGAGGATCAGGATATCCAAGAACGGAACACTATTAACTAAAACCAGTTTTCCTTTTGTCATCACAGATATGCCGGTTGTGTCGCTCGATCCTGCACAGTGTGAAGGGTACATCCGGCTGAACTGGCTGGCAGTGAATGGCGCTACCGACTATGAAGTGATGATGTTACAGGGAGATGAAATGGTCTCTGTCGCGATCGTGAGTGCGGCGACACTGAGCTATACCTTCAGTGGTCTGTCAAAAGATTCAGTGTATTGGGTCACGGTCAGGCCAAGAATAAACGGAAACCCGGGCAGAAGAGCGGACGCCATTTCCCGTCAACCGAATACAGGTACCTGTGCCGGCACTATTTCGGATAATGACCTGAAGATCGATGCCATTCTTTCCCCGGCATCTTCCGGAAGATTGTTTACGAATTCAGAACTGACCAGCAGCACGGATGTAACCATCCGGATCAGGAACCTGGATGATGCCTTATCAACAGCCGATATCAATGTAAGTTATTCGGTCAATGGAGGGCCTCCCGTCAATGCAACGATCACCGGTTTGCCAGCAGAGATCGCAGCCGGCGGAACCATCGATTATAATTTCGCTACCGATGTGAACCTCCTCGCTGCAGGAACATATAGTATTGAAGTAACAGCTACCAAAGCCTCCGATCCTGTTATTGCCAATAACAGGATGACTAAAATATTTAAACAACTGGATAACCAGCTTATCAGTAATGGAGATCTTCCCTGGATCGATAATATGGAATCGGCAGCTGCACAAACTGTTACCACCAGCCAGATGGGATTGACAGGGAGGGACCGCTATGACTTTGTCAATAGCACTGTTTACGGACAATTAAGAACATTCATCAATACCGGTATCGCTTACTCGGGCTCCAAAGCGCTGACCGCGGATATGAGCCTGTATGCGCCCGCAGGTAATGTGGATTCACTCACCGCCACTTTCAACCTCAATAGTTTTACTGCGGCTGATGAGATACGTCTTGATTTCCGTTATAAGAACCACGGACAGAAATCGAATGCGGCCAACAAGGTCTGGATAAGAGGGAATGAAACGAATAGCTGGATAGAAATGTACGACCTGTTCGCCAATCAGAATGACGCGGATGGAACCTATAAACTCTCTTCAAGCCTTGAACTGAATGATTCACTGGCAGCACATGGACAGTCGTTTTCCCGCAGCTTCCAGGTTCGCTGGGGGCAGTGGGGACAATACATGACAGCCGACAACGAAAGCGGTGCCGGTTATAGTTTTGATGATATCAGGCTGTACCGGGCAGTGGATGATATACAGATGGTCAGCATCGATACACCGGTAACGATCGCCTGTAATCTCAGCAATGCGGTCCCTGTAAAAGTAACGGTACGTAATACTTCCAATGCCATCATTAACAGTGTGCCGATATTTTTACGGGTGGATGGATCTCTTGTTGCCTCGGAGTTCGTGCCCTCTGTCCCGGCAAATGATACAGTTCATTATCTTTTTAACCCGGGTACAGCCAATCTTTCAGTGCCGGGTAACCATACCATCGAGGTGTGGGTGGATTATCTCACCGATAATGTTCCCGATAATGATACGACGACGATCATTGCGAAAAGTCTTCCTTATATAAACACATTCCCTTACCTCGAAGATTTTGAATCAGGCGATGGTAACTGGTATACGGTCTCCGATACCAGCAGCACCTGGCAGTATGGAAGTCCTGTTTCAGCAAAAATTAACAGGGCTGCCAGTGGTACCAAAGCATGGAAGACCCATATCGCCGGTTTTTATAATGATAAGGAATTTTCTTACCTCTATTCACCTTGCTTCAATGTTTCAGGGATGACCAATCCAACGCTCAGTTTCAGTTTCTCACTGGATATCGAGGATTGCGGTGCCGGAGTTTTATGCGATGCAGGCTGGATGGAATATTCCAGTGATGGTATAACATGGAGTAAATTGGGCGCGGTCGGCCAGGGTACCAACTGGTATAACAGGAATTACGCCGGTAACCATGTCTGGAGCCAGCAGGATTATACACGCTGGCATGTGGCTACTATAGCATTGCCTGCTACGAATAACAGTAACCTGCGGTTGCGCTTTGTTTTCAAATCAGATGAGGCTTCCACGAAAGATGGTATGGGTGTGGATGATATCCATATTTATGATAACATTTATGGGATCTATACAGGTTCGGGTCCGAGTCCTGTTGTAAATCAGCCCATCGTCAATGGTAGTTCCTGGATACATTTCCTGGAGCCCGCCGGTAACGGTCAGTTGATCGCATCCATCAATCCCAACGGGCAAAATCTGGGCAGCACGAATGCACAGGCCTTTATATATCCCGGGGCTGTGCGTAACAACAGCGGCCAGTATTATCACAACAGGAATATCACGATCAAACCAACAACGGTCAATCTGCCGGGGCCTGATTCTGCAATCGTCCGTTTTTATTTCCTGGATTCCGAAACCGAATTGCTGATCAATGCGGCCGGTTGCGGTAGCTGCTACAAACCAACGATGGCATATGAATTGGGAGTATCCAAATACAGCGACCCGGATGACTTCTTTGAGGACGGTATCGTGGAGAACAGCCTGGTTACCGGCGGATGGTCATTCATCAATACATCGAAAAGAAAGATGGTGCCTTTTGATAAAGGGTACTATGCCGAATTTAAAGTGAAGGATTTCTCCGAGTTCTGGCTCAACAACGGAGGCTTTGATAATAATCACCCTCTTCCAGCACAACTGCTGAATTTTACAGCCAGGAAGAAGAACGATAAAGATGTTTTGACGGAATGGGTAACGGCATCCGAATTCAATGTGAACCGTTTTGAGATCGAAGTGGCAAAAGGAAATATTGCGTACCAGCAGAACCAGTTCGTAAAGATCGGCGAAGTGGCCAGTCAGGGAAATTCAACCCGGGAGCAGCACTATAGCTTTACCGATGAAGAGCTGAATAAAACCGGCGCCCGGTATTACCGTTTAAAACTGATCGATAACGACAATAGCTCTAAATATTCTGCTATACGCCCCGTTGTTTTTGATGCATCCATAAACTGGGAAGTATCTCCTAATCCTTCTGCCGGTCTGTTTACGCTCAGCTTGCAGGCCAACAGGGGAGAACCGATCCTTATAAAGGTCTATAACGTGGCTGGAAAAATTACCCGGGAGTATAAGATCCAGGGCGATGGGTTTGTGCAAAAGCAGGCCATCGATCTGCGGGATGCCCGTTATGCAACGGGATTATACCTGCTCGAAGCGATCTCGGGTGAGCAAAAGCAAATATTCAGGATAATCAAACAGTAAAACGGAATAACAGGTAAGCTTCTTTCTCCTGTTTAAAACGAAGCTTCGGCAGCTAATAAAAAACCCGTCTCGCCATAGGGCGGGACGGGCATATCTCAATGTTTTACAATATTACCAGCCTTGTTTAGCTATGCCGGCTTTGATGGCAGCCATAGCTTTTTCCTCGTTCATCAGGGTGGTAAGCTTATTTCCCTTTCCATCATTTCCCTGGGCCATATAGGCTCCTTTTGCTGTTTTAGTGATCACAGCATCCTTCATCTCAACTCCCTTTTCTTTGGTCTTTACGTTGTAAGCGGTAATTTTTACGTCTGACATGATCAATGGTTTTTGAGTTAGTAATTCCTGAAATTAAGCATTCCGGCGGGTTTTAAACGGGAAAATTTGGCAGAAGACATGAAAAACCCTTAGTTCACAGAAGCTAAGTCCTTTATTTTTAGCAGCTTAACGCCTATACATCCAGTTTGGCATATTTCGCGTGACTCTCTATAAATGCCCTTCTGGGAGCCACTTCGTCACCCATCAGCATGCTAAAGATCCGGTCAGCTTCCGCGGCACTTTCAATAGTTACCTGCTTCAATGTCCGGGTATCCGGGTTCATGGTAGTATCCCAAAGCTGGTTGGCATTCATCTCTCCCAAACCTTTGTATCGTTGGATATTTACGGAGTCTTCTTTACCGGCTCCCAGTTTTTCAACCAATGCCTTCCGCTGTGTTTCATTATATGCATAAGCCTGGTCCTTCCCTCTTTTTATAAGGTAAAGCGGTGGTTGGGCGATATAGACGTAACCCTGTTCCACCAATTCGGTCATATACCGGAATACAAATGTCAGGATCAGGGTAGCAATATGCGATCCGTCCACATCGGCATCCGTCATGATTATCAGTTTATGATAACGCAGCTTGCTGAGATCAAGCGCCTTGGGATCTTCGGGCGTTCCCATCTTTACTCCCAGTGCCGTGAACATATTCCTGATCTCTTCATTATCGTAGATCTTATGTTCCATTGCTTTCTCTACGTTCAGGATCTTACCCCTGAGCGGAAGAATGGCCTGGAAACTCCTGTCTCTACCCTGTTTGGCTGTTCCGCCTGCGGAATCTCCCTCGACAAGGTAAAGCTCGCAACGTTCCGGATCACGATCAGAGCAATCCGCGAGTTTGCCGGGTAGTCCTCCACCGGTCAGTACGGATTTACGTTGCACCATTTCCCTTGCTTTTCTTGCAGCTGCTCTTGCCTGTGCGGCAAGGATCACTTTCGCAACAATATTCTTTGCTTCCCTGGGATTTTCTTCGAGATAGGCTTCCAGGACCTTTGATACCGTGGAGTCCACAACGCCCATCACTTCATTATTTCCGAGTTTGGTCTTTGTTTGTCCTTCAAACTGTGGCTCGGGAACTTTCACGGAGATGATAGCACTCAATCCTTCGCGGAAATCATCACCTTCGATCTCTACTTTGGCTTTTTCAAAAAGACCATTCTTGTCGCCATAGCTTTTGAAGACCCTGGTCAGTGCCCGGCGGAAACCTGAAACGTGTGTACCTCCTTCGATCGTGTTGATATTATTGACGTACGAGTAGATATGTTCACTGTAGCTGTCGTTATAACCCAGTGCCACTTCCACCATTACATTGGTGTTGTCATCTTTCCCTTCCACGAAGATGATCTTGGGTATAAGTGAATTACGACCGGCGCTGCTGTCCAGCATTTCCACAAATTCAACGATACCACCTTCACTGTAAAATATATTGGTATAGAACTCACCGTTCTCTTCTTTCTCCCGCAGGTCGGTCAGCGTGATACGAACACCACGGTTCAGGTAAGACAATTCACGGAGACGGCCTTCTAAAATATCTTTGTTGTAAACCAAAACAATAAAGATGGAATCATCGGGCCAGAAATGAACTTTGGTACCCGTCGTATCACTTTTTCCGGCTTCACGAACCGGGTATTGCGGCACCCCGATCTTGTATTCCTGCTCGAATATCTTTCCATCACGGTTAACGGTCACTTTCAGGTCTTTGCTTAATGCATTCACACAACTCACACCCACACCGTGCAAGCCACCGGAAACTTTATAGGAACCTTTGTCAAATTTTCCACCGGCATGGAGTACGGTCATGACCACTTCCAGTGCGGATCTTTTTTCTTTGCTGTGCATGGCAGTGGGAATACCACGACCATCATCTTCTACGGAAATGGAATTGTCTTCATATATCGTAACGAAGATATTCTTGCAGTATCCTGCCAGTGCTTCGTCAATGGAATTGTCCACTACTTCATATACCAGGTGGTGCAAACCCTTTACGCCGATATCCCCGATATACATCGCGGGACGCTTACGAA
This sequence comes from Chitinophagaceae bacterium, assembly GCA_036009775.1. Taxonomy (GTDB): domain Bacteria; phylum Bacteroidota; class Bacteroidia; order Chitinophagales; family Chitinophagaceae; genus JJ008. The sequence goes on along the minus strand of DASYLC010000034.1, from coordinate 6,005 downwards.
CGGCTTCCAAACCTTCTAATACCTGGATACTATCGGCACTGTAACCTGCTGATATAGCAGCTGCTTTTTCTTTAGCTTCTGTGGTCATAAAAAAGGGAAAAATCGGTCTTGAAAAATGAAAAAATTATAACTCACAAATGTACGGAAATAAGCCCGGGCAACCCGAATTTTTGAGCCATTTTTTGGCCAATTTTATGGGTTGTACCGATCTCTTTTTAACGATTTGGAGAGGGGATTTTTTTACTACGGGATGGTAGCTTAAAAACGCGGAAGTTTTTGCGCTAATACAGACAAAACCATGTTCTGGCAGATCCGATCTGAGTTGACCAGCCCGGCTGATTGCTAAAAGGGTGATTTTTTAATGCTTCACGATCTGCGCCACCAGATCAGCTTCCGAACAGACCTTATTGCCCACATAAATGGTTCCCTTCATTTCGCAAATTCCACGACGGATGGGGCTGGATAATTCCATTTTCAGGATCATCGTATCACCGGGTCTCACCATTTGCTTGAACTTGCAATTATCTATTTTCAGGAAATACGTGTCGTAAACACCGTCTCCGCTCAGGTTGATCGCCAGTATTCCTCCGCATTGTGCCAGCGCTTCGATCTGTAATACACCGGGCATAACGGGGTTGCCGGGAAAATGTCCCTGGAAGAACCATTCATTGAACGTGACATTTTTGATACCTACGATATGCGTATCGCTTAATTCAATGATCTTGTCGACCAGTGCGAAAGGAAAACGATGCGGCAATTTCTTTTCAATGTATTGCTGATCATACACCGGCGGACGATTGGGGTCGTATACAGGAACGCCCCTCGTGTGTTTGTTCTTCTTGATATACTGTTTGATCTTTTTAGCAAATTCCACGTTGGTACTATGACCGGGACGGTTGGCAATGATCCTTCCTTTGACAGGATAGCCGATCAGGGCAAGATCCCCGATCACATCCAGCAGTTTGTGCCGGGCAGGTTCATTGGGAAAACGAAGCTCGAGATTATTCAGGTAACCCTCACTCTTCACTTCTATATTTTCCTTGTTGAATATCTTCTTCAACCGGTTCATTTCTTTGTCGTCAACCGGTTTATCAACGATCACGATAGCATTATTGATATCACCGCCTTTGATCAGGTTGTTGTCGAGCAGCATTTCCAGTTCGTGTAAAAAACAGAATGTACGACAGGGGGCGATCTCTTTCCTGAAGTCTTTCATGGATTTCAGGCCCGCATGTTGTGTTCCGAGTACAGGGGAATTAAAATCGATCAGCGTAGTCACCTGGTAATCTGTGGAGGGCATGGCCACGAGTTCCACTCTTTTAGCTTCATCGTAATGATAAATATTCTCGTCAATACTGTACCATATCTTGGCAGCATCCTGTTCCACCACACCGGCTTCCTCGATCAACTCCACAAAGGGTTCTGAACTACCATCCATAATGGGCATTTCGGGACCGTTGATCTCGATGAGGCAATTATCGATCCCCATTCCCACCAGTGCTGCGAGTACATGTTCAACAGTACTGACCTTTGCCCCGTTTGCTTCCAATGTAGTACCGCGGCTCACATCTGTTACCAGGTCGCAATCAGCTTTAATGATGGGTTGACCCGGCAGGTCCACCCGCTGAAACTGAAAACCAAAGCCCGGGTTAGCGGGTTTTAAGGTCAGATCGGCCATTACACCGGTGTGCAAACCCGTACCAGAAATGCTGGTTGCCGATCTCAGCGTATGCTGTTTATCGGGATTGAAATTAGGGGACATAATGCCGGCAATATAAGGCTTATTTTCTGTGGAGGAAATCATGGCCGCAAAGATAATTATTCATATAAAATGGGGTAAAATATATGTTTTATGGTCTGAGTTATTTGAACCATAAAACATCAAAGAAGGTATAAGGACACCTGCATTATCAAATGGCCGTATAATTTTTATAGGCAAAGAGTCGTTTGCCTGTCCATTTTTCCATACGGTATAAAAGGGCATCCTTGAAAGAAAATCTCTTTTTACGGGTATCCAGTTTTGCCTCCCAGTTCTTTTCGGCTATTCTTTTTTGCATTACGGCCGGTTGTGTTCCTTTGAACAATTCAACCGAGTCGGCATCGTTAAAAAAATCAAACTGCTTTTCTGTTGTATGCGGGGACGGGGCATATCCTTCACCATTCCAGAGGCCGGCGAAATCCACGATCTTTTCATATTGCTTATTCGGGTGGCGCACCCATCCGTAATGATAGATCTCTGCATCAATTTCTTTTACCCGCAATTTTTTATCATCCCTGGTCCGAAACCCCTGTGCGTCTTTATACGAAGCGATATTCCCGTTGTTCTTTATCAATCTTATCTCATGGTCGTACCAGCGTCTTGAATCACCTGTATAATCATAACTACCGTAAAAGTGAACGTACTTAAAAAGCAAACCTTCTACCCGCGGATCATCCTTATATTTTTTTGCGGCAGCAACAATAGTATCTGAATATTTTTCATGCACCACTTCATCGGCCTGCAGATAAAAGGCCCAGTCATATTCTTTGGAAACATGGGCCAATGCTTTATCGGTTTCCGCAGCCAATACCCGGCCGCCTTTTTTCAATGAATCATCCCAGGTGGAATGAACGATCCTGATCTTAGAAGAAGCGATCGATCGGATCAATCCAAGTGTCCCGTCCTCACAATTGCCGACACTCACTATAAATTCATCAACGACCGGGAGAATGGAGGAAATAGATTCTACGACGGGGTAGTCGTATTTAACAGCATTGCGAACAAAAGTGAAACCGCAGATCTTCATAGCTATAAAATTGGACCGGCTGTTAAAATATTTTAGCTTATACTTTTTCTGAAAGCAGTTGTTTCACCAGCGCTTCCAGTTCTTTTACTCTTTTTTCGAGCTCCGGCAATTTTCTGGCAGCAGCCTGGCTTCTTAATGCAGATGTATAATCAAAAGCAGGGGAACCCGTTACAGCTTTTCCCGGCCCGACAGATTTGCTGACACCGCTCTGTGCATTCACTTTGGATCCATCGCCAAGTTGTATATGACCTACAATACCGGCTTGCCCTCCGATCATCACTCCTTTTCCGATCTTAGTACTGCCACTCACACCCGCCTGCGCGGCAATAACAGTTGAATTACCGACCTCTACATTATGAGCGATCTGGATCAGGTTATCCAGTTTAGCACCCGAGCGGATGACCGTGGAACCGATCGTGGCCCTGTCGATCGTACTATTCGACCCTATCTCCACATTGTCTTCTATAATTACATTTCCGATCTGCGGAACTTTTTTCAATGTTCCATCTGCCTGGGGCGCAAAGCCAAATCCATCGCTGCCGATGATGACACCGGCATGAATGATCACGTTGCTCCCGATGGTACAATCAAAATAGATCTTGGCACCCGGATGAATGACCGTATTATCTCCCACAACGACATTATTCCCCAGGTATGCGTTGGGATAAATTTTGGTATTGTTTCCCAGTACAACATTTTCGCCGAGATAAGCAAAGGCACCGATAAAGACATTCTGGCCATATTTCGCCGTTTTTGCTATATAACTCGGTTCCTGTATCCCGTTCAATTGCTGCTGCATGATCTCCTGGTATTTGCTCAGCAATGTGGCAAATGCTGTATAGGCATCGGGCACGCGGATCAGCGAAGCAGTGATCTTTTCTTTGAGCTCATATCCTTCATTGAGAATGATCACAGAGGCTTTCGTCGTATAGAGATATTCTTCGTATTTGGGATTGGCAAAAAAAGTTAACTGGCCCTGTCCTGCCTCTTCGATCTTTCCAAAAGAGCTAACAGTAACTGAAGGATCCCCTTCTACGGTTCCGCTTACGATCAATGCTATTTGTGAGGCAGGGAATTGCATGAAGTAAAAGCTTTTAGCTGTGAGCCGTTAGCTGCTAGCAGATCAGGTTTAGCTAAAGGCTAAAAGCTAACCGCTAAAAGCTATCTCAGGTAACAAATGTAATATTTTTTCACAGTGCCACTCAGGTTATGCTGGATCAGGGCATTGTCAACCTGTGATATGTCTTTGATCGTTCCGTCCTTGAACAAAATATTGATCCGCTCATCGCCCGGGTTATAGGTAGTATTACTGGCTTCCCCGGTAAATACAAAATAACCGGCCTCTTCTTCGCTGATGCCAAGTTTCTCCATCGCTTCTTTTGTTCTTTCTTTTACAAAGGTTGTGTCAAATGGTTCGGCCTGCAGTTTTACTTTCAGCAGCACCCGTTCCACCAATGAACGACAAAGCGTGGATAATATTTTATCGGGGTGATGACTCCAGTTCTTGATCGTGGCCATGATATCATGATCGTCCAGCCGGCAAAAAATGTCGAGATGCTGTTCGATCGGAAGCTGACCCGAACTTAGAAAAAAATTCAATTCATCGGATGCGATAACAACAGGTTGTCCTGCGCCAATGAGTTCTTTGGTGCGGCGAATGATCTTTACCAGCATCATTTCCGCGCTCAGTACTGTTTTATGCAGGTAGACCTGCCAGTACATGAGCCGGCGGGAGACCAGGAATTTCTCAATGGAATAAATGGCTTTTTCTTCCACCACAAGATTGCCATCTTTTACGGTCAGCATTTTCAATATCCTGTCATACCCGATCACTCCCTCTGCTACGCCGGTAAAAAAACTATCCCTGTTCAGGTAATCCATCCTGTCCACATCCAGTTGACCTGATACCAGCTGGAACAAAAATTTCTTCGGATGTTTATTGGTGAATATCTGAATGGCCGTTTGTAATTGTCCATCGAATTCCTTGTCCAGTTTTTGCATCAGCAGGATCGAGAGGGTTTCATGACTTACATCTTTTACCAGTTCGTTTTCCAGGGCATGCGAGAAAGGACCGTGACCCAGGTCATGCAGCAGGATGGCGACCTTTGCGCCCAGTTCTTCTTCCGCGGTGATGACAATGTTCTTGCCTTTTAGTTCATTCAATGCTATACACATGAGGTGATAGGCTCCCAATGAATGATGCAGGCGGGAATGAACGGCGCCGGGATAAACCAAATGGGCAAATGCCATCTGGTGGATATTCCGCAACCGCTGGTATACAGGGTGAGAAATGATCTGCAGGATCAGTGGATGGTCGATCGTAATAAAACCATACACAGGGTCGTTGATGATCTTGCGGATTGACGCCATTGTTGTGTTTTTGTTAAAGGACAGACAGCCGGACTATATAATAAGACATTCGGGCAAGCAAAAGTACAAAGGCCGGTTTTAATAGGCTATTTTTACCTGAGTCGGTTTTCCTGGTATAAACCAGTGTAAAAGAGCGCTGGCCTTAAAGTAGCTTAGCATAAAGAAAGATATTTATACTTTAGGGTACCAACTATAAACCAAAAACGATAAACAATAAACTCTAAGAATGGCAGTAGCAAAAATCATCTGGGTGGACGACGAAATTGAAAGTCTTCAATCGCAAAAAATGTTTTTGGAAAATAAGGGGTACGAAGTACAAACCTTTACCAATGGCTTTGATGCGATCGATTATGTAAAGGAGAACCCGGTGGATGTAGTATTGATCGATGAAAGCATGCCCGGGATCACCGGACTGGAAACACTGGCCAAGATCAAGGAAGTGAACCAGTCGCTGCCCGTTGTCCTGATCACCAAGAACGAGACCGAGAACCTGATGGATGATGCGATCGGTTCGCAGATCAGCGATTACCTGATCAAACCGGTCAATCCTAACCAGGTCTGGCTGAGTTTGAAAAAGATCATCGATAACCGGAGGCTGGTGGCGGAAAAGACCACTACGGCTTACCAGCAGCAGTTCCGCCATTTATTTACCGCACTCAACAGTAACCCGGATTACAACGAATGGATGGATATCTATAAAAAGCTCGTGTACTGGGAACTGGAAATGGAGAAAAGCGATAGCCCGGAAATGCAGGAAGTATTGCAAAGCCAGAAAAGCGAGGCCAATACTGAGTTCTTTAAATTCGTTTCAAAGAATTATCCATCGTGGGTAAATCCGAAAAAGATCGG